>JANPAR010000061.1:0-10967 GCA_031430015.1 Burkholderiales bacterium | reverse complement strand
GGTGCGCACCAGCGCCGCTGCGCGTTTGACTTGCGCCGGGCCGATGAGGTTGAGCGCACCAGTTTCGTCAGCCGCGCCCCAGCGGCCCCAGGCGTTTTGCAGTGGTGTGGAAGTGTCGGTGATGTCAGTCATGGTGGGAGCCGGTTGAATTCATGAAGAAACGCCAGCCGTGTGCCCGCATCCGGGAGCAAGCCCGAAAATTGAAACCGGGAATTCTGCGCGCGGCAACGAACATGGCAAGTACACGGAGGCAGGGAGTCGGCTTCAGAGCAGCGTATGCAATTGCATCTTCTGCACTTTGCCCGTGGTGGTGAGCGGCAACTCGGCATCGGTGGCGAAACGAAAGCGCGCCGGCACTTTGTAGGCGGCCAGTTCCTGTTTGCAAAATTGCGTGAGAGCTTCGGCAGATGGCTGCTTGCCGTCCTTGGCGATCACGATGGCTGCCAGCACTTCGTCCAGCTCCGCGTGCGGTACGCCGATGACATAGGCGGTACGCACTTCGGGGTGGCGCATCAGGGCTTCTTCAACTTCGATGGGGGCAATGTTGATACCGCCGCTCTTGACCATTTCTTTCAAGCGGCCGCGATAGTAGAGCCGGCCTTTGGCGTCGAGCATGCCGAGATCACCGGTGCAGAAAAATCCCTGCTGATCGTACGCGGCACGGGTCTTTTCCGGGTCCTTGTAATAGGCACTGAACAGCGGTCCCTCGACACGAATTTCACCTACCTCGCCCACCGGCAGGACCACCCCGGTTTCGTGATGGCAGATGCGCGCAGTCACCCCTGGCAAGGGCTGTCCGACCGACTGCAGGCGCACCTCAAGCGGCTCATCGGCGTCGATCACCGCACAGTTGCCGTAGGTTTCGGACAAACCATAAATATTGCAAATCGACGCGGCGCCCAGTTTGACGATGGTCATGATCTGCTCGGGCGTGCCGATGGTGGCGCCGCTGCGCAAGGAAGACAGATCATGCTTGGCGCGCAACGGGTGGTCGGTCAAGGCCTGCGCCATGTTCGGCGTGCCGTAAAAAATCGTGCAGCGTTCGCGCTCGATCAGGGCCAGCGCTTCGCCTGCGTCGAAATGCTCTTGCAACACCGTGCAGGCGCCATGGCTGAACATGTTGGGAAACGCGTTGACGCTGCCAAAACTCCAGAACAGTGACACTGCCAGCCACAGCCGGTCACGCGCGCTCACCTTCTGCCGCTCCCCGATATGCCACGAGTTGGAAATCCAGTGACGGTGCCGCAGCAGGATGCCCTTCGGCGTGGCGGTCGACCCTGAGGTGTAGAGCAGCACGGCGGTATCGTCCCCCTGTACTGCATTGCCAGCTGCGTCAATTTCTGTCTCGCTGATCTCTGCGCCACCAGCAAGCATCGCCTCCCAGGTGATTTCGACAAGCGCATGCGCTGAGCGGAGCTCACGCGCAACAGCCACGGCCGGCGCATCGTTGTCCACCGCCAGCCAGACAACATGCCGCAGCTTCGGAAAGCTCTTGTCCCAGGGCTGCATGCTGTCCAGCACAGCGCGGTAATCAGCCTTGCGAAACCGCTCCACGCCAATCACACAGGTCACGTCAGCGTGTTCAATCGCGAAGGCCAGTTCACGTGGCGTGGCCCAGGTGTTCAAGCCTACTACTGTCGCACCGAGCTGCTGAACGGCGAGAAACGACATCAGCCACTCCATGCGGTTACCCATCAGGATCGCAACATGGTCGCCACGCGCCACGCCGAGCGCCATGAAGCCCTTGGCGGTGCGCCGCACTTCGGCGCGCAATTGCTGGTACGAGAGCCGCGAGGTACCGGCAACCACCGCGTCATTGTCGTCATATTTTTGCGCTTGCTCATCGAGCAGCGCCGGGATGGTAACGCTGACCGGCATGCCGTTGTGGGAAGGAGTCTTCATGTTCACGTCAACAATGTTCTGGTTTTGCAAGCTAATGAGGGGTGGGCGTCAGGACACATTCATCCCAGCCCTCCCCATACCGCATCCAGGTCAGACTGCGCCGACCCGGCACGCAAGGCCTGCGCGGTAGAGTAACGGCCGGCGTTGAAGATCAGCGGCTCACCGTCGCCGTAGCAGATGCGGTGCACGCGTCCAACAAACAGCAGATGGTCACCACCCTCGATAGTGGTTTCAGTCTTGCACTCGAAACTCGCCAGCACACCCGGCAGCAAAGGCGAGCCGCCGAAGCCGGCCTCGACCGCCAGACCCGCATATTTATCTGCGCTGGGCGTGGCAAAACGGTGCGAGATATCCGTCTGGCTGGCGCGCAACACATTGATGGCGAAATGACCCGACTCGACAAAGCTGGCAATCGACGCCGACTTGCGCCCGATGCTCCACAACACCAGAGGCGGGTCGAGCGAGAGCGCCGAAAACGAATTCGCCGTCAGCCCTTCGCGCTTGCCGCCGGGTACGCAGGTGGTGATAACCGTCACCCCGGTGGGAAAACGGCCGAGCGCGTTGCGCAGTTCGCGTGCGTCGTGCGTGCCGTCGAGCAATACCTGTTTCATGGCTGAAGTCATGGACGTGATCTATTGAACGCGCGTTGCGGATTGGGAGCCGGGCGGCGCGATACCCGCATTCCTCCATCGCTCTATCGTGGCCAGGCATCACACCTGTCAGGCGTTGAGCAGCGGCAATACTTTTTCCGCCATCAACACCATCGAGTTGCGCGCAAGGGTCTTGTCTTTCCAGTCGACACCGGCATAGAGCAGCGTGCCAAACGGGCCGGTCTCTTCCTGGAGAGCGCGAATTTTATCCGCCACCTCAGCCGGCGTGCCGCGAATCACCAGTTTGTCGATCACTTTTTCCAGCGTCACGGTGTCGTCGGGCTGCTTGGGATCGTCCTTGAACACGCCGAGCGCGCCGCGCCGCTTGAGCTTGGCAAACAGGGAGCGGTAGTAATAGTAGTAAGGGCCATCACTGCCGCTGGCATAGGCTTCGGCAGTGGCTGCGTCGTTGGCAACGAAAACAGTCTTGGCAACGCGCCAATTCGCAATGTCTGCCGGACGGTTTCCCCGCGCGCAGCCTTCGACATACTTTCCCCAATGGGTCTTGACCCATTTTGGATAGAGGAAATTGGCGGAGATCGGCTCCCAGCCCCGCGCTGCGGCCTCGGTGATGCCTTGCGAAAAAGGCGCCACCGCCGTCACCACGATGGGCGGATGCGGGCGCTGCAAGGGCCGCGGAATCGTGCCCAAGCCGGTCTCGGGCTGATGGGTGCGCCCGGTCGAGATGTTCCAGAATTCACCTTTGAGATCATACGGCGGCTGGCCGGCCCAGAGCGCAAGCACATGATTGATCGACTCGATAAACATTTTCGGACGCGGCAGATCGATGTTGCCGAACACCTCTGCGTCCGACGGCAGCGCGCCCGGGCTGATGCCAAAGATGAAGCGCCCGTCGAGCAAATGGTCGAGCATGGCAAGGTTGCCGGCTATCGCTGCCGGATGCTGATTCGGCATATTGGTGGTGCCGGTGCCGAGCCGGATGGTCTTGGTGCTATCGACCAACGTCGCCAGAAACAGTGCGGCCGAGGTAATGTTTTCTTCTGGATCGGTGGCGTGTTCGCCGACATAGCCTTCGACGAAGCCGAGTTCATCGGCGAGTTGAAAAGTGGCGCGGTCTTCAGCCAGGGAAGTTCGCCAGTCTTTGCCGATGGGGTGCATCGGCATGGTGAAAAATCCGAGTTTCATGATCTTCCTTTTACGTCAGATGGGGACGGTGCATTTGTCACGCATTTATCATGCATTTATCAAAACGCGAAAAATATTTCCGTTTCTCGAAAAATTGTACAATATGTCCTGCCCTGATAGCAAGGAGAAACCGGATGCGCATGCAGACTTTTGCGCGCGTGGCTGCCACGCGCCGCACCAATGTAAAACCGCAGTTTGCGGGCCATGTCACTGACCTGATCCTGCCTCGGCCGGACGGTGGAGACCGGTCGCAGGCATTTTTGGTGGAGCAGACGGCCAACTGGACCTTGCCCACCCACTTTCATCTTGAGCATCAGTTTCAGGTGTTTGTGGCCGGCAGCGGCAACCTCGGCCGGCATCCGATTGCACCGCTCACTGTCCATTACGCGTCGCCTCACTCTGCGTATGGGCCGCTGGTGTCGGGGGCCGAAGGCATCTCTTACCTGACCTTGCGTGCAGTCAGCGACACCGGTGCATGGTATCTGCCCGAGTCACGCGCAAAACTACAAACCCACATTCCGAAACGGCAAGAGCACGGCGTGCCCTGCACCTATCTCAACGCAGCGCAATTGACCGCACTGCCTGGCCCTTTGACTGAGACCTTGATCGAACCGGACGCCAGCGGGCTGGCCGCATGGGTGGTGCGCTTGCCGCCTCGATGTACCGCCGCAGCACCGGCGCAGGACGCACCCGGAGGCGGGCGCTTTCACATCATTACCCAGGGTGGGTTGCGCATTGCTGGCGACGAGTGCACCGCACTGGCTGCCGCATTTACCGCGTATGGCGAGAACGTCATGCTCGAAGCCGGTGACGCTGGCGCCGAAGTGATCGTGGTGCAGTATCCGGCAGCGGCGCGCCAACAGTCGTAGCGCCTGCTCTGCCTCGCGCAGTTCGCCATCGGTACACTGCGCTAGCGGTGGCGCGCAGCGAAGTAACGCGATACCGGCGAAAATCCACCGCATTCGCCACTCAAGAAAAATCCCGCATGAATTTCGACCAGCTTCGATTCGGCAACGGCCGCCCCGGCAATCACGACGAACTCTCCGCCTTCGCGCAGGGCGCTGGCAGTTACACCAGCGACATTGATCTGCCCGGCCAATTGCATGCCTGCTTCCTGCGTGCCACTGAGGCGCACGCACGCATTCGCGGCATCGACGTTGCGCACGCTCTCGCACTGCCCGGCGTGCATGCAGTCATCACCGGGAAGCAGATGCAGGAGGCCGGGCTGGGCGTCATCGCGCCGCTGGCCGTCTTCAACGGCAGCGACGGCCAGCCGATGGCAAGCGCAGGTCTGCCGCCGCTCGCCTACGACACAGTGCGCCATGTTGGCGAAGCCATCGCGATGGTGGTGGCCGATAGCGCAGCAATTGCCCAGGATGCGGCCGATCTGATCGAGGTGGATCTGGAATCGCTGCCGGTGGTGGCCAGTATTGACGCCGCGCTGCAAGCAGATGCACCACTCGTCTGGCCGCACCTGACGAGCAATGTCTCGCTCGATTGGGAAGATGGCGACAAGCAGACATCAGATGCGGTGTTTGCCAAGGCATTTCATATTGAATCGGTCGAGCTCGATGACCCGCCGCTGTCGCCCTCGGCGCTGGAGCCGCGCGCGGCGATCGCACAGTGGACGCCGGAGGCAGGAAGCGATGCCGGCAACTACACCCTTATCGCCAGCACCCAGGGCGTGATGGTGGTGCGCAAGCAACTCGCCGAGCATGTACTCAAGATCGCACCGGAGAAATTGCGCGTCGTCACCTGCGATGTGGGGGGTGGCTTCGGTACCAAGGTACAGGCGTATCCGGAATATGCCGCGCTGTTGTTCGCTGCAAAGCGCACGGGCAAGCCAGTGAAATGGAGCGCGTCTCGGCTGGAAAGTTTTCTCACCGACACGCGCGGGCGCGATTCCAAAATTCAGGCGGACATGGCGTTCGACCAGGAAGGCCGCATTCTCGGCATTCGCGCTGATATCAAGGTCGGCATCGGTGCCTATACCTCGACCTACATCGCCATCGTCGCCACCAACAACACCAAGAACTGCTTGTCGAGCGTCTACCGCGTGCCGTCGATCCGCCTGCGCTCGCGCATGGTGTTCACCAACCACAGCGTGCTTGGTGCCTATCGCGGCGCGGGGCGGCCCGAGGCGATTTACCTGATCGAGCGTTTGCTCGACCGCGCCAGCGTCAAGTTTGGTCTCGACCGCGCCGAGATGCGCCGGCGCAATCTGATCCCCGCATCCGCCATGCCCTACAGCGCGGTGAACGGGCAGACCTACGACAGTGGAGAGTTTGAAGCCGTACTCGACAAGGCACTGGCGCTGGCCGACTGGAACAACTTCCCCGCGCGCCGCGCCGCGTCGGCCAGCAGCGGAAAATTGCGCGGCATCGGCATCTGCAATTTTCTTGAAGTCGCGGGCGGCATTCTCGAAGAGCCGGTCAACCTCAACTTCGGAGACGACGGCACGGTCAGCCTGCACACCGGCGCGCAGGCCATCGGCCAGGGACACCTGGCCACCTACCCGCGCCTGATTGCCAAACACCTTGGCATCGACGTGTCCAAGGTGCGCCTGGTCGCGGGTGACAGCGCACAGACGCCAGGCATTGTCGCCACCGTCGCCTCGCGCTCAACCATGATGACTGGTGGCGCGCTCACACTCGCTTGTGACGAGGCGATCCGGCGCGGCACCTTGATCGCGGCGCACCTGCTCGAAGTATCAGCGGCGGACATCGAGTTCGTGAAGGGCAAGTTCAGTGTGGCGGGGACAGATTTGGCGATTCCGATCCTGGAAATGACACCGCGACTGAAAAGCATGCGTGCGACCGGCGCGTCCGCTTCGGCGGATGCAGCGTCTACTGCGGCGGGATCACTGCCCGAAGGCATCCCGACCGAACTCTCCAACCTCGCCAAATTCGTCTCGCCAGGCATGAGCTTCCCCAACGGCTGCCACATCTGCGAAGTCGAAGTCGAACCCGACACTGGCCTGACGCGCATCGTGCGCTACACCGCCGTCGATGACGTTGGCGTGGTGCTCAACAGCACCATCGTCGAAGGCCAGGTCGTGGGCGGCATTGCCCAGGGCCTGGGCCAGGTGTTCGGCGAGCAACTGGTGCGCGATGACAGCGGCCAGGTACTCAACGCCTCGTACATGGACTACCCGATGCCGCACGCGGGCCTGTTTCCTACGCCTGCCATCGGCCACCATGTCGCGCCCTGCACCACCAATCCGCTCGGCGTCAAAGGCGCCGGCGAGTCGGGCGTGAGCGGCGCGCTGCCGTCGGCGGTGAACGCGATACTCGATGCGCTCTCGGTACGCGGCGTCAAGGAGATGGATTTGCCGTTCACGCCGGGGCGGGTGTGGAGCGCGTTGCAGCGGGCGGAGCGACGCGCGTAGACAGGCTGCAACCTGCCAGCCCTGTAACACTGCATCTTCGCAGCCCTTGGTGGGAGCGGTTCTACGGCACCTATCAGCCAAGATCCTTGGCCACCAATGGTTTCAGGCCGATTCCAAAATGTGAATCACGCGTGAGGCGATGAACTCTTTGGTCTTCGCGCCGTAGGCGGCCATGTGCGGCGCGGCGGCGTGGGCTTTGAGTGCGTCCATGCTTTCCCACTTCTCGATCACGATAAAGGTGTCCGGCCCCCACGGGGTCTGCAGCGCCGGCGCGTTGGCGGCGTCGATGGCGGCACCGTATTCGATGCAGCCATGTTCAGCACGCACCGCCGGCACGTTGGCGCGGAAGTGGCCGAGGATGGTGTCGCGCATGCCGGGCTTGGCGGTGATGACGGCGAGGACGTGAATCATGTTTGCTGCTCCCGAAAGAGTTGAGTGAAATGCGTACTGCGTGAAAAAGGGGTTTGCGCGCGCTCAACGCATGGCGTCTGTAGCGCTGGCAGTCGCACACGCAGCCACGTCGGCAAGGCTGTCAACGCGATGCAACAGTTCAAGCACGCCTGCACTCTGAGGTACCCCCAGCACCGGCTCGCACTGCGCGCAAAACTTGGCGTCGAGCATGGCGTCGCTCATCGGCGCATCGCGGCTGCCTGCGCAGTGGGCAATCTGCACCTGATGTTGTTGCCCATTGGTCAGCGTGAGCGTCGCCTCCACGGCATCGAGCGCCATGCCGGCGTCGGCCACCGCGTGCACCTTGGCGCGCAGCGCTACCACCTCGGCCGCATTGACGCGCGCGTCGGCGTATTGGGCCTCGCCGCCGGCACCATCGATCAGCGCCACGGCGGCGGAGTGAAACACGCTGAACTTGCCCTCCAGACCGGTACGCGGGGTTTTCTTGCCGGTCAACTCAAGCGTCAGCGGATGCACGACGAGGTCGATGCGCGCCACGTCCGCTGCGCGCACGCCGTGTTCGTTGCGAAAGCGGATGGCCGCATCAATCGCCGGGTGAATCACCAGGCCGCAGGCATAGGGCTTGTAAGTGTTACCGAGCAGGTCGTAGCGCTCGCCCAGCGCATCGACGCACTTGGCCAAATCCACCGTGGTCGAGAGCACGCGTGCAAAACCCGACTTGCCTTCAACCGCTGTCGCTGAGCTCGTGAACCCCGCCTGCGCCATCAAAGCGGAGGCAAGCCCGTTTTGCGCCGCGCGCCCAGGGTGCAGACTCTTGACCATACTGCCGAAGTTTTCACGCAGGCCTGCCGCCTGGCTGGCCGCGATGCCCAGCGCCCACACGGTGCGCTCTTCATCCAACCCCAGCAGGCGCGCACAGGCGGCTGCCGCGCCGAAGATACCCGCTGTGCCGGTGATGTGCCAACCCGCGTCGTAGTGCGCCGGCAGCACCGCGCGGGCAATGCGGCACTCGACCTCCACCCCTGTGACGAAGGCATTGACCAACTCGCGCCCGCTCGCATGCCGCCACTCGCCCAGTGCCAGCACCGCAGCCGCCACCGGGCCGCTCGGATGCACCAATGTATCGGGGTGGGTGTCGTCAAAGTCGAGCACGTGCGAGCTGATGCCGTTGATGAGAGCGGCGTGCAGAATGTCGGTGCGCTCGCTGCGCCCGAGTAGAGTGGCTTGCGGCGCACCGGCAAAAGCTTGCATTGCTGACCACGCCTGCGCCACCGTGGGATGTGCGCTCGCGCCAATTGCGCAGCCGGCCCAGTTGACCAGTGCGCGCCGCGCTTCATGCACTACGGCGCCGGGCAGATTTTCGAAGCAGCTGGCGACGCCGTAGCGCGCGAGAAGGCGGGTCGCCTCGATGTTTTGACCGGTCATTGAATTTCTTTCAATCGACCCGTGCGCCGGTTTCACGAACAACCTTGCCCCAGTGTTCAATCTCGCGCGGAATCAGCGCAGCAAAGCTCTCAGCCGTGCTGCCGATCGGCTCCAGCCCGCCCTGCCCGATCATGCGTTCGCGTATCTCGGGCAGCGCGATGATGCGCACCAGATCGGCATTGAGGCGCTCGACAATCGCTCGCGGCGTGCCAGCCGGCGCCACCACGCCAAACCAGGCTTGATACTCATACCCCGGGACACCCGCCTCCGCCACGGTGGGCAGATCCGGTACCGCAAGCAGGCGTTTCGGCGTGCCGGTGGCCAGCGCGCGCAGCTTGCCGGCTTTGACCATCGGCATCGACGAGAGCAGATTGACAAACATCACCGAGGCTTCGCCGCCGAGCAGGCCGGTGAGTGCGGGGGCGCTGCCCTTGTAGGGCACATGCAGGAGCTCAATGCCGGCGCGGGTCTTGAACAGTTCGGTCGCGAGATGCACGGCACTGCCATTGCCGACCGATGCGTAATTGATTTGCCCCGGCTTCGCTTTCGCCAGCGCAATCAACTCGGCCACGCTGTTGGCCGCGAGGCTCGGATGCACGACCAGAATGAAGGGCAGATTTGCCACCAGCGTGATCGGGGTGAAATCGCGCACCGGGTGATAGGGCAATTTCGGATACAGGGCCGGGTTGATCGCCAGCGGGCCGTTGTCGGCAATGCCGATGGTGTAACCATCGGGCGCAGCTTTGGCGACTGCATCGACACCAATGATCGCGCCCGCGCCGGGGCGGTTATCGACCGTGACCTGCTGGCCCCAGGCCTCGGTGAGCTTTTGCCCGAGCATGCGTGCGACGATGTCGGTGCCGGAGCCGGGTGGATAAGGGACGATGAAGCGCACCGGTTTGCTGGGGTAAGCCTGCTGCGCGAAGCTCGGGCCGCTCAACGAGGCAAACGCGCTCAGCAAAGCGATCAAGTAACGCGACAACACGCGGTACGGCGCAGCGCTCGCAAACACGGCAGATGTTGTCATCATTGGCAATGCTTTCTCAGGTCTCGGACTGATTGACAGTAAAAAAACGATAGGCGAGTTAGCGCAATCTTGGTACAATTTTCGAATTCGCGGATGATAGTTCGAATTTTCGAAAATCTGAAGGCTAAAGCAGTCTCCAGGATGTAAACCACAGCGCGGTGCCCGATGCGTATCGCGTCGTTCCAGGAAATGTACACCATGGACAACCAAATTCAGGTCATGGTCATCGCTGACAGCGCCTGGTTGATGCCGCAGGTCACCCGCAATGCGCTGGTGCCCACGGTGCGCAAGGCAAACTAGCGATGGGAAGCGACCCGAAGTTATCAGCTGCGCCAGTCACCCATCAGGCCGATGCGCAGGCCGATGGGCGTGCCGATGGGCGGGCCAGTGGCATCGCGACCCCGGTCGAGCGGGTTGTAGCCGGCCTTGAGGCCATGATGCTTGATGCGATCCCGACGGCACACGACATCGCTTTCACCGGCGTGGAGCGTGCGGCTGGCGGTCTGTCGCGCGAGAATTGGTCGCTCGACGCGACCTGGGTTGACGCGACGGGCGCGCAGTCACGCCGTCTCATGCTGATGCGCGATGCCGCCGGGACGCTGCTTGCCACCGACCGCGGGCGCGAGTTCGCGGTGCTCAAGGCCCTTGAGGCGACGTCCGTACCGGCCCCGAAGGCGCACTGGGTGGACCACGACGGCCGCTGGCTCGGTGGGCCCTCGCTGGTGATGGATCGCATGCCCGGCAGCTGCGATTACCTGGTGCTCAACGGCGCCCGCCCGCTAGAAGCGCGCTTGAACCTGGCGCGCGCATTCCTGGACCTGATGGCGCGCATTCACGCGATCAACTGGCGTGACCGCGGCCTGGGCGCGGTGCTCGGGGTGCCGGCCGCCACGCCGTCGCGGGTCGAACTCGCGCACTGGGAGGCAGAATACCGCCGGGTGCGGCTCGACCCGCACCCCGAGCTCGACTACGTGCTCGCCAGGATGCAACTTGGCGCACCCGAGGCCGAAGCCAGTGT
>JANPAR010000060.1:0-8470 GCA_031430015.1 Burkholderiales bacterium | reverse complement strand
GCGGCGCGAGCGTCAAGGACATGATCAACGACCAGGTCTGGAACAAGGACGTGTTCCTGCCGACCGTGGGCAAGCGCGGCGCGGCCATCATCGAAGCGCGTGGCCTGTCCTCGGCAGCGTCGGCCGCCAACGCCGCGATTGACCACATGCACGACTGGGCGCTCGGCACCAACGGCGAGTGGGTCACCATGGGCATTGCGTCCGACGGCAGCTACGGCATTCCCGAAGACACCATGTATGGCTTTCCGGTCACCTGCGCAGGCGGCGAATACACCATGATCAAGGGCCTGGAAGTGGACAGTTTTTCGCGCGAGCGCATGGACTTAACGCTCAAGGAATTGAACGAAGAGCGCGACGGCGTCAAGCACCTGCTCGGCTGATTTGCCATGCCGGTTCACCCGCGTGATGTGTTGTTTGCGGACGGAGCACCGCTGCCGGTGCTGCCGGTCTGTCAGCATTTTGCGGGCAATGAGAAGTTCATCACCAGGGCCTTTGCGCAGCAGCGTGCGACGGCGGTGGGCACAGGGCGGCCGCGTGCCGTGTTTGATGTGCTGTGCGATCTCGAGGACGGTGCCGCTGCCGGGCAAGAGCGCGAAACGGCAGAGATGGTGGCGGCCTTGATCGCCGGTGCAGACAATAGTTTCGCGCGGGCCGGTGTGCGCATCCACGACGCCAGCCATCCGCATTGCATGAAGGATGTCGAGATCCTGGTGCGCGCGGCCGGTGCCAAGCTTGCCTTCATCACCCTGCCCAAGTGTGACGGGCGCATGGATGCGCTCAAGATCCTTTCGTACATCAATCACGTGTCCGAAGACGCCGGCCTCAAACGCCTGATACCGATGCACGTGATGATCGAAACCCATCGCGGCCTGCGTGAAGTATTCGACATTGTCGAGTTGCCGCAAGTCGAAGGCGTAACGCTCGGCATCATGGATTTTGTCAGCAGCTTTCAGGGCGCGGTGCCGGCCTCGGCCATGTCTTCGCCAGGGCAGTTCGAGCATCCATTGACGCGTCGCGCCGTGCTTGAAGTCAGTTCCGCAGGGTTGGGAGACGGTGCCGTGCCGATTCACCCGGTCACGCAGGATTACAAGGATTTGTCAGTGGTCGAATCCGATGCAAAGCGCGCGCGCGCCGAGTTTGGCTGCCTGGCCAAATACAGCATCCACCCTGATCAGATCGCGCCGATTGTTCGCGGCATGCAGCCCAGCCAAAGCGAAATGGATGACGCCTGCGCCATCCTGCTCGCCGCGCAGGCGAAGGACTGGGGGCCGGTGGGCCATCAGGGCAAGCTGCACGACCGCGCAAGTTACCGCTATTACTGGCAATTGCTGGATCGCGCGCAGCGCACCGGTGCCAGCATTCCTGAAGACGCACGCAAGGCCTTTTTCCACTAAGGAACGCATCATGAGCAAGATTTCCGCCGGCGCCAAATTTCGCCAGGCCGTCAAGGACGAGAGCCCGCTGCAAGTCGCCGGCGCGATCACCGCTTACGCTGCACGCATGGCCGAACGCACTGGTTTCAAGGCGGTCTATTTGTCGGGTGGCGGTGTCGCCGCCAACTCGCTCGGCATGCCCGATCTTGGCATCAGCACCATGGAAGATGTGCTCATCGACGCGCGCCGCATTACCGCCGTTTGCAATCTGCCGCTGATGGTGGATATCGACACCGGCTGGGGCAGTGCCTTCAATATCGCGCGCACCATCAAGATGTTCACCCAGGCCGAAGTCGCCGCCGTGCACATGGAAGACCAGGTCAGCGCCAAACGCTGCGGCCATCGCCCCGGCAAGGAAGTGGTGACCACCGGCGAAATGGTCGACCGCATCAAGGCGGCCGTCGATGCCAAGACGGACTCTGAATTCGTCATCATGGCCCGCACCGATGCACTCGCATCGGAAGGCCTCAACGCCGCCATCGACCGCGCTTGCGCCTACGCCGAAGCCGGTGCCGACATGATTTTTCCTGAGGCGATTACGCAGCTTGAGCAGTACAAAAAGGTCAAGGAAGCCGTCAAGGTGCCGATCCTGGCCAACCTCACCGAGTTTGGCTCGACCCCGCTATTCACACTCGACGAACTGCGCACCGTAAATGTCGATATCGCGCTCTATTGCTGCGGCGCCTATCGCGCCATGAATGCCGCCGCCCTCAATTTCTACCAGGTGCTGCGCCGCGAGGGCACGCAAAAGAACGCCGTACCCACCATGCAGAGCCGCGCGGATTTGTACGATTACCTCGGATATCACGATTACGAAAACAAGCTTGATGCGCTGTTTTCGCAAGGCAAGGGCAAGTAAGCCCAGGGCAGGTAAGCACGCCCTACTTTGAACCGCATTCCATAAAAAGCAACCAGGAGAGCACCATGAGCGACACCCCTGTGACCACCGGCCCCAAACCCAAAAAATCGGTCGCCCTCTCCGGCGTCACGGCCGGCAACACCGCGTTGTGCACCGTCGGGCGCACCGGCAACGATCTGCACTATCGCGGCTACGACATCCTCGACATTGCCGACGTCTGCGAGTTTGAAGAGATCGCGTTTTTGCTGGTACACGGCAAGCTGCCGAACAAGGCCGAGCTGACCGGCTATCAGGCCAAGCTCAAGGCCCTGCGCGGCCTGCCGATGGCGGTGAAAGCCGCTCTGGAAGCGCTTCCCGCTGCATCACACCCGATGGACGTGATGCGCACCGGGGTCTCGGCACTCGGCTGCGCGCTGCCGGAAAAAGATGATCACAACCACCCCGGCGCCCGCGACATTGCAGACCGCCTGATGGCGTCGCTCGGCTCGATGCTGCTCTACTGGCATCACTACGCGCACAACGGCAAACGGATTGAAGTCGAGACCGACGACGACTCCATCGGCGCGCACTTCCTGCATCTATTGCATGGCGAGAAGCCGCGCGCCTCGTGGATCAAGGCAATGCACACCTCGCTCAACCTCTACGCCGAGCACGAGTTCAACGCCTCCACCTTCACCTGCCGCGTCATCGCCGGCACCGGCTCGGACATGCACTCGGCAATCTGCGGCGGCATCGGCGCACTGCGCGGCCCCAAGCACGGCGGCGCGAATGAAGTCGCATTTGAAGTGCAGAAGCGCTACGAATCAGCCGATGAAGCCGCGGCCGACATCAAGGCACGCGTGGAGAAAAAGGAAGTCGTGATCGGCTTCGGCCACCCGGTCTACACCATCGCTGACCCGCGCAACAAGGTCATCAAGGAAGTGGCGCAGCGCCTGTCCAAAGAAAATGGCGACATGAAAATGTTCAGCATTGCCGAGCGCCTGGAGACGGTGATGTGGGACGCGAAAAAAATGTTCCCCAACCTCGACTGGTTCTCGGCGGTCAGTTATCACATGATGGGTGTACCGACCGCCATGTTCACACCGATCTTCGTGATTGCGCGCACGGCCGGCTGGGCCGCGCACGTGATCGAACAGCGCATCGACGGCAAGATCATCCGCCCGGCGGCGAACTACAACGGGCCGGAGGACATGGCGTTTGTGCCGCTGGCCAAGCGCTAGCCGGCGCTTCATCCGCACCGGGTAAACCAGACATGGCACCGGCCGCTCAGGCTCATCCACCAAGGGTTTCTGGAGCATGCCCCAAAAGAACAGCTCCCACCAAGGTTTTCACGGCATCACACCATAGAAATTCATGAACTCCGCTGACCGCAAACCTCTCCCCGGCACTGCCCTCGCCTTCTATGACGCGCGCGCGGCAGTCGAGCGTATCGCGCCGGGCAGCTACGACAAGCTGCCCTACACCTCACGCGTGCTGGCCGAAAACCTGGTGCGGCGTTGCGAGCCGGCCACGCTCACCGATTCACTCAAGCAGTTGATCGAGCGCAAACGCGACCTCGATTTCCCGTGGTTCCCGGCGCGCGTGGTGTGTCACGACATCCTCGGCCAGACCGCGCTGGTCGATCTGGCCGGCCTGCGCGACGCCATTGCGCAGCAGGGCGGCGACCCTGCGAAGGTCAACCCTGTCGTGCCGGTGCAGTTGATCGTCGATCACTCGCTCGCGGTCGAGTGCGGCGGGTTCGATCCCGACGCCTTCGCCAAAAACCGCGTGATTGAAGACCGCCGCAACGAAGACCGTTTCCACTTCATCGAGTGGACCAAACTGGCGTTCAAAAACGTGGATGTGATTCCGGCCGGCAACGGCATCATGCATCAGATCAATCTGGAGAAAATGTCGCCAGTCATTCACTCCATTGACGGCCTGGCATTCCCCGACACGTTGGTCGGTACGGACAGTCACACCCCACACGTTGATGCGCTCGGCGTGATCGCCATTGGCGTCGGCGGGCTGGAAGCAGAGAACGTGATGCTGGGGCGCGCCTCGTGGATGCGCCTGCCCGACATCATCGGCGTTGAACTAACGGGCGAGCGTCAGGACGGCATCACCGCAACCGATATCGTGTTGGCGCTCACCGAGTTTTTGCGCAAATCGAAAGTTGTCGGCGCGTATCTGGAGTTCTACGGCACCGGCTCCTCCAAGCTCACGCTAGGCGACCGCGCCACCATCTCCAACATGGCGCCCGAATATGGTGCCACGGCGGCGATGTTTTCCATCGACCAGCAAACCATCGACTATCTGCGCCTCACTGGCCGCAGTGATGAGCAGATCAAACTGGTCGAGACTTACGCCAAGGTCGCCGGCCTGTGGTCGGACACGCTCGCGAATGTGGAGTACGAGCGCGTTCTCACCTTCGATCTCTCCTCCGTCGTGCGCAACATGGCCGGCCCGTCGAACCCGCATGCGCGCGTTGCCACGAGCGATCTGGCGAACAAAGGTATTGCCAAAGCCTGGGCCGACGAAGCAGGCAAGATGCCCGACGGCGCCGTGATCATCGCGGCCATCACCAGTTGCACCAACACCAGCAACCCGCGGAACGTCATCGCCGCCGGCCTGATGGCGCGCAACGCCAATCGCCTCGGCCTCACACGCAAGCCCTGGGTCAAAAGCTCGCTCGCACCCGGCTCCAAGACGGTCGAGTTGTATCTCGAAGCGGCCGGCCTCAAGACTGAGCTGGAACAACTCGGTTTCGGCATCGTCGGCTTCGCCTGCACCACCTGCAACGGCATGTCGGGCGCGCTTGATCCCGCGATCCAGCGAGAAATCATCGAGCGCGACATCTACGCCACCGCCGTGCTGTCGGGCAACCGCAATTTCGATGGCCGCATCCATCCCTATGCCAAGCAGGCCTTCCTCGCCTCGCCGCCGCTGGTAGTGGCCTATGCGATTGCAGGCACGATCCGCTTTGACATCGAACGCGACTCATTCGGCGACGACGCCGCTGGGCGCCCGATCACCCTCAAAGACCTGTGGCCGCTCGACGCCGAGATCGACGCCATCGTCGCCGCCAGTGTCAAACCCGAGCAGTTCCGCCAAGTCTATATCCCGATGTTTGAGCAGCGTGCCGGCAATGACGCCACGGTCAGCCCGCTGTACGCATGGCGCGCCAACACCACCTACATCCGCCGCCCGCCCTACTGGGACAAGGAAGGTCAGGGCGCACTCGCCGCCGTCCCGCGCACGCTCAAAGGCATGCGTCCGCTCGCGGTGCTCGGCGACAATATCACCACCGATCACCTGTCACCATCCAACGCCATCATGCGGAACTCGGCAGCCGGTGAATATCTGGCGAAGATGGGCCTGCCCGAGGAAGACTTCAACTCCTACGCGACGCACCGGGGCGACCACCTCACCACGCAGCGCGCCACCTTCGCCAACCCCACCCTCAAGAACGAAATGGCGGTGGTGGATGGTCAGGTGAAGCAAGGCTCGCTGACGCGCCTCGAACCCGAGGGCAAAGTCACGCGCATGTGGGAAGCAATCGAGACCTACATGGAGCGCAAGCAGCCGCTGATCATCATCGCCGGGGCCGACTACGGTCAGGGTTCCTCGCGTGACTGGGCCGCCAAGGGCGTGCGCCTGGCAGGCGTGGAAGCGATTGCCGCCGAGGGCTTCGAGCGCATCCACCGCACCAACCTGATCGGCATGGGCGTGCTGCCGCTCGAATTCATGCCCGGCCTCAATCGCAAAGCCTTGCGCATTGACGGCAGCGAAACCTTTGACGTCACCGGCACCCGCACGCCGCGCGCGCGCCTCACCCTCGTTATCAAGCGCAAGAATGGCGAGCGCGTCGATGTGCCCGTGCTGTGCCGCATCGACACCGCCGAAGAGTTGTCGATCTACGAAGCTGGCGGTGTGTTGCAGCGCTTCGCCAACGATTTTCTGGAGAAGGCCGTGGCATGACAACCCTCAATCAACTGCGCGCTCCCCAACTGCGCGTACCCGCCACCTACATGCGCGGCGGCACCAGCAAAGGCGTGTTTTTCCGCATCCAGGATTTACCGCCAGCCATGCAAATCCCCGGCGCAGCGCGCGACAATTTTTTGCTGCGTCTGATCGGCAGCCCCGACCCCTACGGCAAGCACACCGACGGCATGGGCGGTGCCACCTCAAGCACCAGCAAAACTGTGCTGTTATCGAAGAGCATGCGCCCGGATCACGATGTCGATTATTTGTTCGGTCAGGTCGCCATCGACAAAGCCTTTGTCGATTGGGGCGGCAACTGTGGCAATCTCTCCGCAGCTGTCGGACCCTACGCCATCAGCAACGGATTGGTCAATGCCGCTCGCGTGCCGCACAACGGCATCTGCACCGTGCGTATCTGGCAAGCCAATATCCAGAAGACCATCGTCTCGCACGTCCAAATCACCAATGGCGTGGTGCAGGAGACTGGCGACTTTGAACTCGATGGTGTGACCTTTCCCGCCGCTGAAGTGCAGTTGGAATTCATGGACCCGGCCGCTGAAGAAGATAGCGGGGATGCGAGTGGCGCCCTCTTCCCCACCGGCAACCTGATCGACGATCTCGACGTGCCCGCGTGGCCGGGTGCGGACAAGGTGAGCGGCCCCTTCAAAGGCGGCAAGCTCAAAGCCACCATGCTCACGGCCGGCATCCCGACCATCTTCGTCAACGCCGCCGACATCGGCTTCACCGGCACCGAATTGCAGGACGCCATCAACAGCAACCCCGCGCATCTGGCGATGATGGAAGCGATCCGCACCGCGGGCGCGCTGCGCATGGGCCTGATTAAGAAGCCCGAAGAGATTGCCAAACACCAGCATGTTCCCAAGGTGGCCTGGGTCGCAGCGCCGCTAAGCTACACGGCTTCGAGCGGCAAGAGCATCATCAGCGCCGACATCGACGTGCTGGTACGCGCCATGTCGATGGGCAAGCTGCATCACGCGATGATGGGCACGGCAGCGGTGGCGATTGCGGTCGGCGCCTGTGTGCCCGGCACTCTGGTCAATCTCGCAGCAGGCGGCGGCGCGAAATCCGCAGTACGCTTCGGCCATCCCTCCGGTACGCTGCGCGTTGGCGCTGAAGCGGTGCAGGAAAATGGCGCATGGGCGGTCAAAAAGGCAGTAATGAGCCGAAGCGCGCGGGTGTTGATGGAAGGCTATGTGCGGGTACCCGTGTAAATCTGCCGCGCGATTTTGAAGCGCAAAATCGAAACACAGCAAAATCGATACATAGCAAAATCGAAACACAGATTTGACTCAATCAATAGTTCAGCAACGTCGAAGCAGCACCCACCCCGGTTTTTGTGAAGGAGTCTGAAATGCTTGAAGCCTATCGTCAACACGTCGCAGAGCGCACAGCGCTCGGCATTCCCCCCCTGCCCCTCTCGGCCAAGCAGACCGCCGAAGTCATCGAACTGATCAAGGCACCGCCCAAGGGCGAGGAAGCCACCCTCGTCGAACTCATCACCTATCGTGTGCCGGCCGGTGTGGACGATGCCGCAAAGGTCAAGGCCTCCTACCTGGCTGCCGTGGCGCATGGCACCGAAAAGACCCCGCTGATCAGCCGCGAAAAAGCTACCGAGCTTCTCGGCACCATGCTGGGCGGCTACAACGTGCACCCGCTGATCGAACTGCTTGACGACGCCACCGTCGGCGGCCTCGCTGCCGAAGCGCTCAAGAAAACCCTGCTGATGTTCGATGCCTTCCACGACGTGCAGGAGAAGTCCGAAAAAGGCAATGCCCACGCCAAAGCGGTCGTCAAGAGCTGGGCCGATGCCGAGTGGTTTACCTCGCGCCCCGAAGTGCCCAAAAGCCTCACCGTCACCATTCTCAAGATCACCGGCGAGACCAACACCGACGATCTCTCGCCCGCGCCCGACGCGTGGAGCCGCCCCGACATTCCGCTGCACGCCCTCGCCATGCTCAAAAATGCGCGCCCCGGCATCACACCCGAAGAAGACGGCAAGCGCGGCCCGGTAAAGTTCATCGAAGACCTGCGCGCCCGCGGCCACCTCGTGGCCTATGCCGGCGACGTGGTCGGCACGGGTTCGTCGCGCAAGAGCGCCACCAACTCTGTGTTGTGGTTTACCGGCGAAGACATTCCTTTCGTTCCGAACAAGCGTTTCGGCGGCGTCTGCCTCGGCGGCAAGATCGCACCGATC
>JANPAR010000059.1:0-4293 GCA_031430015.1 Burkholderiales bacterium | reverse complement strand
GGGTTCGCGCGACAGCGTGCAGGCGCCGCTGACCTTGATCACCGCGTTCGGGCGGCGCGCCAAGTCCAGTACCTGCGGCAATTCGGCCCAGGGTTGCCACGATTGCAATGAGGCGGGCGGCGTACGCGGCTGCAGCAGCCCTAAGTGGTCGATGATGAAGCGCGCGTCGGGGTAGCGATCGACAAGTGTCGTGCCCGCCGCGAGATTGCCCCAGCACAGGATGTTGACCGGAAAGTCGTGGCGCATGGCGGCGCGCACGATCCGGTCAAGCCCGGGGTGGTGCGGATCAACCTTGTTCTCCTCCGGCATCATGATGCGAATGCCGACCGTGCCCGGTGTCTTCTTCCAGTCAGCGATGACCTCGGCGACGGCCGGATCATCCGAATCGACCGGCTTGACGATGGCGAAGCGGTCGGGGTGTGCACGCTGCACTTCGACTGCGTAACTGCCGTCGAAACGGTACATGGAAAAAGCCGAGATGAAGATCGCGCCGTCGACGCCGACCTGGTCCATCGCCGCCACCATCTCGTCGCCGGTGACGTGATCGGGCCAATTGGGGACCTTGTGCCAGGGCCGCTTTGGCGTGTTTGCCTCATAGGCGTGAACCTGCGAATCGATGATCGCCATCGGGAAATATCCTCTGAATGAAGCGCCGCATGTTAATGCACCCGGCTGCGGGTGCGGCTGAGGATGGGCCATGGCGCGCCGCCCACCCCATTTTCAGGCGGTACACGGCTGGTAAAGTGATAAGCTGCCATCGCCGTGCCGGCCGGGTGGGGGGTCGAATGCGTACCCCTCCCACCGGCACTTGCTTTGGCCTACACCAATGCATGCCCGGACCGAACCGTCACCACCCACACTGATGCAGCGCACCTACACCCGCATTGCCCTTTTGGTCGCGTCACTCATTGCAATACTGCTGGTGATGTCAGTGCTGTACTGGCTCGGCATGACCCATCTCGAAGGCAAGCCGCGCACGTTTTTGCAGGCGCTGCAGTGGGCGGCCGGCACAACGTCGACGACGGGCTACGGCGCGGATACGTCGTGGACGCATCCGGTGATGGTGATCTACATCGTGTTTTCGCAGTTCATGGGCGTGACGCTGGTGTTCCTCGTGCTGCCGATCTTCCTCGTGCCGTTTCTGGAGGAGCGCTTCGAGACCAAGCTGCCGCACGAATCGGCGCACGCGAAAAATCATGTGGTGATCTTCGATTACGGCCCGGCCGTCGCGACGCTGGTGACCGAGCTGCGCCAGGCCGGTGTGCCGACCGTCATCATCGATGAAGACGAAGCCGATGCGCGCTATCTTCTCGAACAGGGCTATCAGGTGATCTTCGGCAGTCTCGATGAAGGCGTGCTCGAAAAATCCAATCTCGGTGAGGCGCGCGCGCTGATCGTCAATGGCAGCGACGACCGCAATGCCGCCACCATTCTCGCGGCCCGCCAGATGGCGTTTCGCGGCGACATTCTTGCGCTGGTCGAAGACCCCTATCACCGCCAGCCGATGATGCTGGCCGGGGCCACCGGGGCCTTCACCCCGCGCCACGTGCTCGGTGCCGAGCTGGCGGCGCGCGCCAGCCAGAAGGTCAGCGCCACGGTGGATGGCATCGGGCCGTTGGCGCACGTATTGCAGGTGGCCGAAGTACGCATTGCGCGCGACAGCCCGCTGTGTGGCAAGACCTTGAGAGAAGCCGGATTGACGCAGCTGGCTGGCGTTACTGTCATGGGCCAATGGGCGGGCGGCAAGCGGCTGACGCCGCCCTCGGCGCTGCTGCGGCTGCAACCGGGGGGCATACTGCTGCTGATCGGCAATGAGTCCGGCATCAATACTTTCATGACGCAGTGCACCGGCGCGCGCCGCCTGCGCCGCGATGGGCCCTTCATCATCGCAGGCGGTGGTGAGGTTGGGCGCAAGGTCGCGCAATTGCTCAACGATTGCGGCGAGAAGACCTTGGTGATCGACCGTCAGGCCGGCCCCGGCGTGGACATCGTGGGCAATGTGCTCGACACGCAGGTGCTGGAGCAGGCCGGCCTCAAAGACGCACAAGCGGTAATTCTGGCTCTCGGTGCCGACGCGACGACCTTGTTTAGCGCCGTCATCATGCGTGATCTCGCACCCGATGTGCCGGTGATTGCGCGCGTCAATCTCGCCTCGAACCTGGAGCGTCTCTATGTCGCCGGAGCGGACTTCGCACTTTCGATCGCAGAGGTATCAGGCAAATTACTTGCCTGGCAACTGCTCGGCAAGGAAGCCGTGGAGGTCGATGCGCGGCTGCGCGTGGTCAAGGTCGCGGCGCGCGGCATCACCGGCATGCACCCGAGTCAAAGTGCCGCGCTGACGCAGACGGGTTGTGCCGTGGTCGCCATCGAACGCGGTGCCGCGATGCTGGTGGAGTTCAGCGCGGACTTTGCGATTACCGCAGATGACGCGGTGTATCTTTGCGGCGATGGCGAATCGATCGCGCAGTTTTACAAGGCGTTCCCGCAGGCCTGAAGTGCGGCGTGCTCGCGCCAATTGATGCAGCGTTGGCAGCACGGGCATGCCGGCGCGCAAGTGCGGCCCGCTTTGGAACGAAACCGATTATTCGGGCTTCATCCCCGCCTCATTGAATGCGCGGCCCCAGGCCTGCAACTGCTCCTGCAAAAACGCGCCGAGTTCCTCGGGTGTTGAACCGGCCAGATCAAACCCGAGCTTCTCGATTTTCTCGCGCACCTCAATGCGCTGCATGGCGGCGTTGAGTTCGCGATTCATGCGCCGTGTGATCTCGCCAGGCAGTTTGGCCGGCCCCATCAAGACGGCCCAGGTACCGGCGGTAAACGGTGGCAGACCCGCTTCTGCTGCGGTGGGCACGGCGGGCAAGAGCGCCGAGCGCTGTGGAAGTAGCACGGCAAGCGCGCGCAGCTTGCCTTCCTTGATGTGGGCGAGGGTGCTGATCGGCGTGGCGAAAGTGAGCTGTACGTGGTTGCCGAGGATGTCAGTGACGGTTGGCCCCTCGCCTTTGTAGGGCACGAGGTTCATGTCGGCCCCCACGCTTTTGAGGCGCGTGTGCATCAACTGCGTGACGCCGCTGTAACTGCCGTAACCGAGCTTGCCCGGATTGGCGCGCGCATAGGCGAGCAACTCGGCCACGTCCTTGGCCGGCAGCGCCGGATGCACTGCAAGCACATAGACGTAGCGCCCCACCAATGACACCGGTGTAAAGCTCTTGATCGGATCGTAGGGCGCGTTCTTCTTGAGCAACGGCACCTGCATCATCGGCGTGTTGCTGGCAAGAAAGAACGTGTGGCCGTCAGGCTCGGCACGCGCCACGTGCTCGCCCGCGATGGCGCCATCGGCGCCGGGGCGGTTCTCGACCAGTACCGGCTGGCCGAGTGACGTGGTCAGGGTCTGCGCGAGGATGCGCGCCACCGCATCGGTCGAGCCGCCGGGCGGGAACTGCAGCACGATGCGCACTGGTTTGGATGGCCAGGTCTGGGCGGCGGCGCCTGATGCCGCGCCAATCAGTAGCGCCGCCATGCCGACGTGGAAAAGACGCGATGCCTTCATGCCCCACTCCCATGCTTTCTGTGAAGCCGCAGAGTACACCGTGATGCGCAGCAGTGCAGCACCGGCAGTCTGAGACAATCGCCTGGCGCTGTGCTCAACTGCTGTACTCAACCGCTTTTTCAACATCGGGCAGGCGCGCGTTCCGAAGATTCGGCACGTTCCGTACATTTCACACATTCCGCACATTCCATTCGTTTCGCACTTTCACCGTTCTGGAGGGGATTCATCATGCGTTTGCTTCACACCGCTCTACTCGCTGCCGCCTGCCTGCTCACTGCGCCCGTGGCCGGCTGGGCGCAGGACTCGGCCAACCGCAAGGAAATCCGCCGCGTTGATTTGTCCGGCGCGCCGGGCATGGAAGTGGTTTCGTCGGTCTCCGAGTACAAACCTGGCGAATCGATTCCGCTGCACATCCATCACGGCATTGAAGCCGGCATCGTGCTGCAAGGCGGGATGATCCAGTTGCCCGGCAAGGATCCGGTAGCGTTCCCAACCGGCGCACCGATCATGAACTTGCGCGATGTTGCACACGCCGGCTGGACGGTGGCAGGCGACGCTATCATCAAGCTCTACACCGTGCATATCGTCGACAAGGGCAAGCCACTGTACGACGTGCCGAAGTAAGCGCATGGCGCAGCGTTGCTGGTGCTGCCGGTGCGTCAATCGCGCTGGCAGTGCTGGCCGTGCGTAGCGCCAGTCCAATGCGCCGGTCAGCGGTGCGGTTTGCATCCGAGCCATGCACCAGC
>JANPAR010000058.1:0-9001 GCA_031430015.1 Burkholderiales bacterium | reverse complement strand
GTTTGGCGCGTGGTTGAAGGCGCAGAAAGACCCGGTGCCATTTGGCAGCGGCGGTGTCGGCTCGATTGGCCACATCGTCGGCGAGATTTACAAGACCAGTGCAGGCGTGCAACTCACCCATGTGCCGTACAAAGGATCGAGCCCGATGCATAACGATCTGCTCGGCGGCACCATCAAGGTGGCGGTCGACAGTCTTGCGCAGAACATCCCCTACATGAAGAGCGGGCAACTGCGTCTGCTCGCCGTGACCTCGCGCGAGCGCATGGCGTCGGTGCCGGAGATCCCCACGGTGATCGAGGCGGGTCTGCCAAATTTGGTCGCAGAGAATTTTCTCGGCATCTCGGGGCCGGCCGGTGTGGCGCGCGAGCCGGTGGACAAGATTCACGCAGCGATGGCGGAGATCATCAAGCGGCCGGATGTGGTGCGCAAACTGGATGACCTCGGCATTTCGCCGCGCGCGATGTCGCCTGTGGAGTTCACTGCGTTTGTGGCCAATCAGGTCAATGCGTGGGCGCCGGCGGTGAAGGCGTCGGGGGCGAAGCTCAATTGAAAGCAATGGCGCACTCGAACATGCTGATGAGGCCTTCACCCTGAGCCAAGACACATTGCGTATCGCCGTCGTCCTGTTCGGGCCTGAAGGGCGCGGCGGCTTCAATCAGGCCGGATTTGCCGGCGTTGAGCGAGCCCGCGCGCTGTTCCCGGCACTCGCGGTGCACTGGTGCGAGCCCTCGGCGCCCGTAGTGCGCGCAGCGTTTTTGCGTGGCTTGTGCAAGGAGGGCGTAGACCTCGTCATCGCCCACGGCGGGCAAGGCGATGCGCCCGCCGCTGCTGTCGCGCCCGAGTTTGGGGCGACGCGCTTTGCCATCACGCAAGGCGACTACCTCGCTGCCAATGTGGCCTGCTACGAAGTGTTGCAAGAGCAGTCGGCGTTTCTCGCGGGGGTGCTGGCTGCGGCAACCACCAGGACTGGTGTGGTCGCGCATATGTCGGGAGAGAAAGTGCGCCCCGGCTTGAAGGGCCGCGCCGCATTTGCTGATGGCGTGCGCGCGCAAAACCCGGCCGTGAAGCTGCTCACCACCTTTTGCGGCAACCAGCATGACGCAGACCTCGCACACCGCGTGGTGAGTGCACAGGCCGATGCCGGGGCCGATACGCTCTTCGCGATGATCGACGGCGGGCGCGACGGCGCGATCCGCGCCTGCCGTGAGCGGGGTGTGGCGCAGATCGGCAATGTGTTCGACTGGACACAGCGTGAACCTGATGTGTTCATCGCCTCGGCGATTGCGGATTCGGGCTACTGCATCGAGTTGGCGGTGCGCGATTTTCTGGATGGCAGCTTGGCGTGCGGCAGCAAGCGCGTCATCGGCATTGAGGCAGAGGCGCATGTCCGGCTGGCGTTGCATGCGCGGGTCGATGCGGCCACGCGTGCGCTGATTGAATCGTTTCGCGCGCGTCTGGCCTCAGGCACCCTGCACCCCGCGACGGAATACGATGGCGCGGAGTTCGCGTTCTCCTGAAATGATTCTCCTGAAATCACCATGACCATCGACACCATAGAGCTCGCGCGCATCGCTGCTGAAACGCTCGCGCACTACAACGAGCGCGCTGCCGATTTTTGGCAGGGCACGCGTGATCATGACGTGCAGCAAAACATGTCTGCTCTGCTCGATCACATCGAGGCTGCGGCGCCGTACAAGATTCTCGATTTCGGCTGTGGGCCGGGGCGCGATCTCAAGGCCTTCGCTACGCTCGGGCATGCGCCTGTTGGCCTGGATGGCTCGGCAGAGTTTGCCGAGATGGCGCGCAGCTACAGTGGCTGCACTGTGTGGCAGCAGGATTTTTTAAAGCTTGATTTGCCGGCGGCGCAGTTCGATGGCGTGTTCGCCAACGCGTCGCTGTTTCATGTGCCGTCGCAGGAGTTGCCGCGCGTGTTGCGCGATTTGTGCGCCACGCTCAAACCCGGCGGCGTGCTGTTTTCATCCAACCCGCGCGGCGATAACAGTGAAGGCTGGAATCGCGGGCGCTATGGCGCGTATCACGACTTCGACGCGTGGAGCGCCTTCGTGACGGCTGCGGGGTTTGTGCCGCTCACCCACTACTACCGCCCGCCCGGTCTGCCGCGTGAGCAGCAGCCGTGGCTGGCAAGTGTGTGGCGCAAACCCAAGGCCTGAGCCACTTTCAGAGCCTCATTCGGCAAGACCCTTGGTGGGAGCGCCTTTCAGGGCATCAGCCCCGCGGATGTTGGATCGTCGCGGTTTACTGCGGCTTGATCCCCGCCGCGCGAATCACTTTGGCATACGACTCGGTTTCCTCCCGCACGAACTTGGTGAACTCTGCGGTGGACATGTCCATCACGTCGTTACCGCCGGCGGTGAGCTTTTGCTTCACATCGGCGCTGGCGAGGGCCTTGCGCACATCGGCGGAAATTTTCGCGACCACATCAGCCGGCACACCCACCGGCGAGAACACCCCGAACCATAGCGGCGCATCGGCATTGGAGACGCCGGCTTCACCGGTGGTCGGCAGGTCGGGCAGCAGGCTGCTGCGTTTGGGCGTGCTCACCGCGAGGGCACGCAGCTTTTCGCCCTTGAGCACGCCGAGCGTGGCCGAGATCGGCGACCAGTAGCTATCGACGGTGTTTGACAGCAAACCGGCCAACACTTCGGGCGTACCTTTGAACGGCACGTGCGTGACCTTGATGCCGGCCGCGGCAACAAATTTTTCGAGATTCAAGTGGGTGCCACTGCCGGTGCCGGCCGAAGCGAAGTTGATCTTCCCGGGGTTGGCGCGAGCGGCGTTGACCAGATCCATTACCGACTTGTAGGGCGAGGCAGCCGGCACCACCAGCACGTTGGGCTGAATCGCCAGCGGCACGATGTCGATGAAGTCCTTCGCCGGGTCATACGGCAGGCTCGCATACATCGCCGGCGTGACTGCGCGCGCGCCAGAGTCGATCAGCAGCGTGTAGCCATCAGCGGGGGACTTGGCGACCGCGTTGGCAGCGATGGAACCACCGGCACCGCCACGGTTTTCAATCACAACCGGCTGCCCCCAGCCCTCCGCCACTTTTTGCATCACGATGCGGCCGACGATGTCGGTCGAGCTGCCCGCCGGGAAAGAAATGATCGCCTTCACCGATTTGTTGGGGTAGCCCTGCGCGTGGGTGTAACCGCTCAACGCGAATGCGCCCACGCCGAACGCGGCGAGGGTGGCCAATGCGGTGAGGGAATGCCGTTTTGTCATGCCTGTCTCCTGAATAACTGTTGTGCTGCGTCGGACTCGACAAAATGCGCTGGGTTCATTTGTGCGGGCGGATTATTGCAGGTTGTGGATGGAGAGTTTGCGCGAACCGCGGGTATTGGCCGAAGGTGTTGGCCGAGCGACGCGCCCATCACACGAATTGGTTACGATACGGCACGCCACCGCTGCGGCAACCACCACTCATAGAGGAACCCCATGCGCTACGTCTTTCTGCAAGCCCGCCATGCCCTGCTGTTGAGCCTGTGCCTGCTCGCGCCCGCCGCCTTGCTGCCGGGCGCAGCACTGGCGCAAGCCTATCCGGCCAAACCAATCCGCATGATCGTGCCCTACACGCCGGGTGGCTACACCGACACGATGGCGCGTGGCGTCGGCGAGCCGCTTGCGCGCGCGCTCGGCACGACGATGATTTTCGAGAACAAACCAGGGGCCAACAGCATCGTCGGCGCCGACATCGTCGCCAAGGCCGCGCCCGATGGCTACACGCTCGCCACTGTGATCGCCGCGCACTCGGCCAATGCGACCCTGTACCCGAAGCTGCCGTTTGATGTGATCAAGGATTTTGCCCCGGTGTCGTTGACTTCGCTCTCGCCGCTGATCCTGGTGGTCAACAATGACTTCCCGGCCAAGACCGTGGGCGAATTTCTCGCCTATGCCAGCCCCAATCCGGGCAAGATCAATTTCGGCTCGTCGGGCAATGGCGCGGCGGCGCACTTGACGATGGAATATCTGAAGAATCTCACCGGCACCAAGATGCAGCACATCCCTTACAAGGGCACGGCACCGCTGCTCACTGATTTGATCGGCGGGCAGATTGGCGTGGCGTTTGATGCCACCTCGCTGATGATGCCGCACGTGCGCGGCGGCAAGATTCGCGCGCTCGCCACCACGGCTGACAAGCGCGTTGCCGGTGCGCTTGAACTGCCAACCATGATCGAAGCGGGCGTGCCGGGTTTTTTGTCCGGCACCTGGTCGATGGTGCTGGCACCGGCCGGCACGCCGCCGGAGATCGTCAAGCGTTTGTCGGACGAGATTGCCAAGGTCACGCGCTCGGCGGCATTCAGAGAAAAGTACGAGTCGCAGGGCATCATCCCGATGGGCACCACACCGGATGAGACCGCCACCTTCCTCAAAGAGGAAATTGCCAAGTGGGGCAAGGTGATTCGCGAGGCGAATGTGAAGGTCGAGTAGTTACTTGACACAGGCCCATCAACGCCGGGCACTCCCCCACGGGCACCGAACCCTGGACAGCGGCAACGCTGCCCGGCTGCGTCTAGCGCGAGATTTTTTTGGCGAGGCAGTCGACACAGATCCAGCGGCGATGACGACCGTCGCGGCTGGTTTTGTAGCTGCCCTTCTGGATCGGCTTGCGGGTCTGGCAGCTGGAGCAAAAGCGTTTGTCTTCACCGGCCACAGTTGCCGGCGGGGGCAGCGGCATCAGCGGTTTTGCCGCCGCTGGCGCGAGGAAGGGATTGCCGGGAAACGGCGTCGCGAAGACGTTGATCGACGGCTTGATCGCCGGGCGCGGCAGCTTCAGCGCTGGCTTGGCGGCGGGCTTGGCCGGCGGCTTGGTGCGAGCCTTCGCGGTGCCTTGCTTCCCAGCCGTTTTGGCTGCGGGCTTGGCTTTGCCAAGTGGCTTGGCCTTGGCCGCCTGTTTGGCTTTGGCCAGGGGCTTGGCAGCCGGTTTCTTCGCCGCACGCGCCACAGGCTTGGCACTCTTGCGGACGGCGGACTTTGCAGCGGGCTTCTTGGTGGTCGGCATGATCAGGGGCGCAATGCGAGGACGCAGTGCAGGGACGCAGTGCGCGGAAGGGGGCGTGCAGCGACGCCAACCTCCCATTTTAATCCACCTGACATATCTGGGCTGGCCCGGCCCAGTTGTTGGTCAAATCGCCTTGGTTAACCCTGGGGCGGGCCCGATTGTCCTGCGCGCAGGCGCGGCGCGTGAGGGTAGGCACACACACCGGCGTCCTGCGCCGCGCGCCCGCGCACCGCTTCAGCGCATCATCGCTCCGTAAACCAGGTTTTTGAACAGCATGCGCGTATGCACGCGCGTGGACGGCCCTTGCGCCATCAGGATGCCGACCAAGCCTTCTTTCGGGTCAATCCAGAAACTGGTACCCCAGGCGCCCGCCCACATCGCGTCGCCTTTGGAGCCAGGCACCCACGCCATGCCATCACCCGAGCGCACCGCGAAACCGAGGCCGAAGCCATAACCCGGCCCGGTGGTGGCAATCGTCGTGCCACCCATGCCCACGGTGTGATCCGAGAGCATGAAATCCACGGTCTTCTTCGACAAGTAGCGCTTGCCCGCGTAGTGGCCGCCGTTGACCATCATCTGCGCAAACTTGAGATAGTCTGTGGCGCTGCCAACGAGACCCGCGCCGCCCTTGAAATAACTCTTGCCGGCCATGTTGGCGGTGATGCGGTAAGACTTGAGCATTGACGCCTTGAGCGCGTCGCCGTCGAGTGCTTCAGCGAGGCGATTGACCTTTTCCGGTGGCACCCAGAAGGCGGTGTCGGTCATGCCGAGCGGGTCAAACAACAGTTCTTTGAGCACTACGTCGAGACCTTTTCCCGCGACACGCTCGACGAGCAGACCCAGCACGTCAACCGCAATCGAGTATTCCCACACCGTGCCGGGCTGGTGCGCGAGCGGAATCTGGCCAAGATTTTTAAGCATCTCGTCGCCAGTGATGTCGGTTTCGCGCGACTCGATGTTGCCCTTCTCGTACGCGTCCTTGATGCGTGGCGATTTGGTGCTGCCCGCATAGACAAAGCCGGCGGTGTGGCGCATCACGTCTTGCACCAATACTGGCCGCACCGGCGCCACGTCGCCATTCGCCGTCTCGACCTTGAGGTCTTTGAGTTCGGGCAGATACAGGCTGACCGGGTCGTTCAGCTTCATCTTGCCCTGCTCCACCAGCATCATCGCGGCGACCGTGACGACCGGCTTGGTCATCGACGCGAGGCGGAACAGCGCGTCCTTTTTCAGCGGCACGCTGCGTGCGGCGTCTTGATGGCCGGTCACATCGAAGTGGACGATCTTGCCGTGGCGCGCCACCAGCGTGACCGCGCCGGGAAAGATGTTTTTGGCGGCCTGCTCTTTCATTGCCGGGCTGATGCGCGCAAGACGCACGCGCGACATGCCATCGACGAGATCCGCGCCGGACTTGTCTGCCTGCGCACCGCTGCCGGCGAGGGCGGCGGCGGATGTGCGCGCAGCCGGTGCAGCGGCAGCCTTGTTTGCAGGCTTGGCATCCTGCGCGGCAGCTTGCATGCCCGTCAATACCGCCAACATCGCGGCAACGCTCAGCGCTGCCGATGAAAAATACTTCGCAGAAAACATCATGGCTCCTCCTCGTTGTATGGCCTCCATCCGGTGCCGGCATGACTCGCAAACATGCGCGCGACCGCCACCGTGGGGCAATGAATTATGTCTCAAGAAGCCGGCATTGCCGCCGTAATGCCATTGAGCAGCCGGCTCGCAGCGTGCGCGCCTACCCGCTCAGCCCGGCAAGGAGCCGCCATGATCGCCAGTGCCGCATCACGCCCGCCCAACCTGCTCGACCAGCGCTTTGCGCCGCAGCCGCAAACAGCACTCGCTGTGGAACCCGCCGATGTCTTCTCCCTGCAGTGCTCGCTCATGCTGGCTGGCAGCGATGTGTATTTGTCCGACCTCGCGCCGGAAACCCTCTCACACATTTGCGAACGCTTGCGCACGCGGTATGGGCTTCGAATGCCGGCGCTGTAATGCGTATCCAAATTGGGCCGGCGCAACCCCAGCCCATTTTTATTCCGGGAGTGGCGGAGCCGTCAGCGCCGCTACGCTTGCCGCAGCTTCGCCCTTACCGCCGCCTCGTCCTATGGGCTGCATGATTACGCCCCATTTACGCGCGGGGGCAAATCGGCCGGCGTGTCGATATCACGCAACACGCCTGCATCGTCGACGTCCACCAAGGTCATCAAGGCTGCGTCGCGTTTGATGATGGCACGCGCGCCGGCATCGCCCTGCAACGCGAGCAACTCCTCGCAATAGCGCGCTGCCAACCCAACCGGATGCCCGCGCTCGCCGCGATAACAGGGCGCTGCGAGCACCGCGCCACCGGCTATGGCGGCGGCCACAGCGCGGATCGATGCGGGGCGAATGAACGGCATGTCGGCCAGCGCGATGACGTAGCCTGCCGCTCCGCTGGGCGCTGCTGCGATGGCCTGCGCCAGAGTGCCGCCCATGCCCTCGGGCGCACGGTCACAACAAATTACGTCAAGGCCTTGCGCCAAAAGCGTTGGTGCAAGCGCATCTCCGGGGCGCATCGCCACCAGAACCGCTCCCAGAGCGGATTTCACGGCCATGGCACTTCTCAATGCCATCGGCATACCGTCGATCAGGTGCGAGAGCTTGTGCCCACCAAAGCGCGTCGAGCTGCCCGCCGCGAGCAGGATGCCAAGAATGGGGTCTGACCCCATTTATCTAAAAAGGGGTCTGACCCCTTTTATGAATAAAGGGGTCAGACCCCTTTTTTTTCTTGGCGTCAGGTCGCGCATGCTTCGAAATTACCGGTCGCTTTATCCGACACTTTGTCGAGCGGGAATTTGTTTTTGACGGCGGTGACTTCGGCGAGGATGGAGATGGCGATCTCGGGCGGGGTGCGGCTGCCGATGCGCAGGCCGATCGGGCCGTGCAGGCGGTTGATTTCGGATTCGGACAGATCGAACTCTTTCAAACGCTTTTTGCGCTTGGCGGTGTTGACGCGGCTGCCCAATGCGCCGATGTAAAACGCGGGCGACTTCAGCGCCTCCATCAACGCCATGTCGTCGAGCTTGGGGTCGTGCGTGACGGCGACCACCGCGCTGTGCGCGTCGAGGTTGAGAGCAAGCACCACATCGTCGGGCATGCCGGTCACCAACTCGACGTTGGGCACGTTCCAGTCGGCGCGGTATTCCTCGCGCGGGTCGCACACGACGACGAGGTAGTCGAGCGCCTGCGCCATTTCGGCGAGATAGCGCGACAGTTGCCCGGCGCCGATGATCAGCATGCGCCACAGCGGGCCGTAGATCACCTTGAGGGTCACGCCGTCGAAGGTGGTTTTGTCGGCGCGCGACGCCCCGGCGATGGTCACCGCGCCGCTTTGCAGGTTGACCGTGCGCAGCGCGAGCTCATGGCGCTCGGCGCGCGCCAGGATGTCTTCGACCCATTGGGTATCGGTAATCGGTTCCTGCACCAGCTTGAGCGCGCCGCCACAGGGCAGGCCGAAGCGTGCGGCTTCTTCGGTGGTGACACCGTAAGACACCATTTGCGGTTTGTCGAGCAGCGGCGCATTGCGGCATCGTTCGATCAAGTCGTCCTCGACGCACCCGCCGGAGACCGAGCCGACGATCTGGCCGTCGCTGCGAATCGCCAGCAAGGCGCCGGGCGGGCGCGGCGCGCTGCCCCAGGTTTCGACTACCGTGACGAGGTTGACCGTCTGCCCGGCTTTGCGCCACGCAAGGACGGATTTCAATACGTTGAGATCGACGCTATCCATGGCAATTTCCCGATCTAATCGATAGTAGGGTTATCGGAGACCAATTCTACTTGATTGACTATTCGCTAAAAGTTCAGTTAGGGAAACACTGAACAAGTCCCCGAATCGGTCCACGGCCCAGACATGAAGTGCGTTAAACGCTGAGTGCGTGACTGAATGGGACGGAACGAGAAATGAAACAGATGACACTGGCGGCGGCGAAGGGATTCGAGGTGCAT
>JANPAR010000057.1:0-1994 GCA_031430015.1 Burkholderiales bacterium | reverse complement strand
GTGACGGAGCACATCATGGATAAACGCTGGTGGCCCTCGCTCGCCGTTCTCGCGGTGCTGCCGTGGGTCGTGCCCTCGTCCTACATCGTGCATCTGATGGTGCAGGTGCTGCTGTGGTCCTTCATCTACACCGGCTGGTCGCTGATGGACCACAGCAGCACCTGCACCATCAGATGCACGATGTAGGACGAGGGCACGACCCACGGCAGCACCGCGAGAACGGCGAGCGAGGGCCACCAGCGTTTATCCATGATGTGCTCCGTCACCGCTCACTTGGCACCAAGCAGCCCTTGCGGCCGCACGAACATCATGATGATGAAAAAGCCGAAGGCCATGACATAGCCCCATTCGAGGTGGAAGTAGAACCCGCCAACCGAAATGAGTTGCGCAAAGATGAAGGCGGCAATGAAGCCGCCCAGCATGTTGCCCAGGCCGCCCAGCACGCAGACCATGAAGGTGAGCGGCCCGAAGGTGAGGCCGATGGCCGGATGCACGTCGTATTGCAGTACCAGCAGGCACGCGCCGAGGCCGGCCAGACCGCCGCCAATCGCGGAGGTGATGAGATAAATCTTCGCCGGGTTCACCCCCATCAAGGGCATGATGGCGCGATCCTGGCTGATCGCGCGGATCGCGGTGCCGAGGTAAGTCTTCTTGAGAAACAAAAACAGCGCCGTCATCGCCACCAGCGCCGTGAGGGCTGCCGAGATGCGCGACCACGGCAGCGAAATCTCGCCCAGCACCAGGCTCGGCATCGACACGCCGAGGTTGCGAAAGTCGATGCCAAATGCGAGCGTCGCCGCAGCTTGCAAGAAGGTCAGCACACCGCCCGTCACCAGCAGTTGGTTGATCGGCTCGGACGCCAGCACCGGGCGGATCACCAGCACATGCAGCAACACGCCGAGCACGGACACCACCACGACGCCAATCGCGAAGGCCGCAAACAAAGGTAGACCGTGCGTCTTGTGCATGAAGAACACCGTGTACATGCCCAGCATCATCAGCTCGGCGTAGCAAATCCACACCACGTCGATGACACCGAAGATCAGGTTCAGCCCTAGGGCCAGCAGTGCAAGAACGCCGCCGAACAGAATGCCGTTGAGGACGGTTTCGAGCAGGAAGATGTCGAAGATTTGCATGGCCACAATGCCCTTAGAGTCCGACGTATGCCTTTTGAATTTCCTTGCTCGCCAGCAACTCTGCTGCCGAACCCGCCAGCTTGATGCGCCCTACTTCGAGCAGATAGGCGCGATCCACCACCTTCAACACCTGGCGCACATTCTGCTCGACGATCATCACGGTGTAGCCCTCGCTGCGGATCTTGCGTATCATGTCAAAAATCGACTGCACAATCACCGGCGCGAGACCGGCTGATGGCTCATCCAGCAGCAGCAGCTTGGGGCCACTCATCAGCGCGCGGCCAATCGCACACATCTGTTGCTCGCCGCCCGACAGGGTGCCGGCCGCCTGATCGCGCCGCTCCTTCATGCGCGGGAACAATTCGTAGACCATCGCGAGGCGCTCGGCAAAGCGCGCGCGCGCCGCAGCCGGGTAGGCGCCCATGCGCAAATTTTCTTCCACCGTCAGCCGCGGAAACAGGCGGCGGTGCTCGGGCACTTGCGACAAACCGAGGTCAATGATTTCGTGCGCCGGCACGTCAGCCAAGCGCGTGCCATCCATGCGGATTTCGCCTGCGGTGACGTCAATCAGTTTGGAGATGGCACGCAGCAATGATGTCTTGCCCGCGCCATTCGGCCCGATCACGGCCACCGCCTCCCCTGCCTTGACCTCCAGTGAGACGTTGAACAGTGCCTGAAACGAGCCATAGCCCGCCGACACATCGGACAACTCCAGCATCGCGCTCATGTGCCAGCCTCACGTTGCTGGTGTTGCTGCTGCTCGTGTTGATTCTGCGTTTGTGCCTGCACTTCAGCCGCGTCAGTGCCCAGGTAGACCTCGATCACCTTGGGGTCAGCCGCCACTTCGCGCGGCAGCCC
>JANPAR010000056.1:0-20559 GCA_031430015.1 Burkholderiales bacterium | reverse complement strand
GCAATCAAGACGCTTGCGCTGCGAGATGAGGTATTGCGGCACGACACGCTAACGAGGTTCGAAGCATTGGGTATCGATGTATCTCGCCTCGATCTGCTGGGGCCGACCGATTCACACCACGATCACCTGACAACCTATTCGAACATCGACATCGCCCTAGACACGTTTCCGTATCACGGTACCACCACCACGTGCGAGGCGCTTTGGATGGGTGTTCCAACCGTCACCTTGGGTGGGCAGACAATGTTGGAGCGGATAGGGGCCAGTCTGTTGACCTGCGCGGGCTTGTCGCATTGGGTCGCCTGGACCCAAGAGGAGTACGTGGACCTCGCCGTCCGTCACGCGTGCGACATTGCCGGGTTGGCGAGCCTGCGCGCACAATTGCGCCAGAGGGTGCTCGCCACACCATTATTTGATGCCAGGCAGTTTGCACCTCGTTTGGAGCAGGCCTTATTTTCGATGTGGGAGCGGCGCACACAATGTTTAGGTGGCTGAAGCAAAAATTTTCGTCCCAAGCTCCTGGCGCCGTCGAGTCGCCGCCGATGGCGCTCGAACGGCACGCCGGAGATGGCGGGGCGACGGCATCAATTGCCGGCCTGCAGGCCGGTAACGACCTGAATGATTGGCTCGCTCGCGGCAGAGAGGCGCTCGCCGATGGAGACTATCCGGCTGCTGTCAGATGGCATTTGCGAGCGGTTTCGGCCAGTCCGAACGATGCGAACTTGCGCGTGACATTGGGCTTTGCGCTCATTCAATTGAGGGACTTCGCGGAAGCCAAACGACACCTGAATCGGGCAATTCTGCTGGCGCCTGAGAACGCAAATGCTTTCTACCTGCTCGGTCGGACCGCCCACAAACAGGGTGACTTGTCGGCGGCCATCGAAAATTTCAGTGAAGCCCTGCAAATCAAGCCCGACTTTGAAGTAGTGTTTGGTGATTGGGCCGCTGCTTGCATTCAGCTTGGTCAAGTCGACGAGGCAAAGAGGATAATAGAAGAGGGTATTTCCAGATTTCCAGATTCCCCGGATCTGCAATACCGGCTCGGAACCGTGCAGGTCGAAGCGCAGGAATACGAACTGGCTATCGCCAGCTACCGGAATGCGCTGGCCAAAAATCCCGGCTACCCCGAAGCGCATCATTTTCTTGGTCAAGCGCTGGCGCAAATTGGGGAAGTTGATCAAGCGATTCAAAGTGTCCGTCGTGGCCTGGCGTTCAGGCCAGGTGACCTGGCCTCGATGAGCAGCTTGCTGTGGCTGCTCAGTTTTCAACCCGATCACTTGGCAGCGCGCTACCTGCTGGAGGCACGGAGGTATGGTGAGACGGTTAAAGCACTTGCCAGGCCATACCGATCGTGGCGATCGAGTCGGCGCGACGATGGTGAGCACACGCCGCTCCGAATTGGTCTGGTGTCGGGCGATTTTTGGGCGCACCCGGTGGGACTCTTCCTGGAGGGAGCATTAACACAGCTTGACAGAAAAAAATTTGCGCTGCATGCGTACTCGATGAATCGGCGGGATGACGCAGTGACGTCACGGCTAAAGGCGTGTTGTGCCACCTGGACATCAATCCTTGAGATGAACGACGCAGAGGCCGCACGCCGAATCCACGATGACGGCATTGATATCCTGATTGATCTTTCGGGTCACAGTGGATACAACCGGCTGCCCCTGTTCGCATGGAAACCGGCTCCCGCGCAGGTCAGCTGGTTGGGATTCTTGGCGTCGACTGGAGTGCCGGGAATGGACTTTGTGCTTGCCGATCCCATTGCGGTTCCGGAGTCCAATAGTGACCAGTTTACGGAGGAAGTATGGCGCTTGCCGGAAACCTTCAACTGCCTGACTCCGCCGGGTGACGACAACGACTTGCCTGTCGCCGAACCGCCTGTCGTGCGAAACGGCTACATCACGTTTGGCAGTTTTCAGCGGATCAACAAACTTAGCGACACCGCTCTGGCACTCTGGGCGCGCGTACTGCACGAAGTCCCGGGCGCAAAGCTGTTGTTGCGAAACCAGGGGTTGGGCTGTCCCGAGGCCCGTACCAAGCTTCTCGCGCGAATGGCGTTCGCCGGGATTGACGTATCGCGGGTTGTGCTGCGCCCTGGGATACTGGGGCGTATCGAATATTTGACTTCATACTCCGAAGTTGACATCGCACTCGATACACTTCCGTATCGCGGCACCACCACTACCTGCGAAGCGCTCTGGATGGGAGTGCCAACGATCACACTGGGCGGGCAAACGATGCTCGGGCGCGTGGGCGCGAGTCTGATGACTTGCGCTGGACTTGGAGCATGGGTAAGTTGGAGCGAAGAAGAGTTCATCAAACTGGCGGTCAAGCATGCCACCAACACCAGCGCACTCGTATTGCTGCGCGCTGGACTAAGAAGGAAATTGGCCGGCAGTGCGCTGTTCGATGCATCGCGCTTTGCACGACAATTCGAACATGCGATGCTGGGAATCTGGGCCCAACTGCGATCGCAAGCTCAAGCAAGCGATGGCGAGCAGATGGCACAGCCGCGGGCGATACGGGTGGCGCAAGGCGTTGACTCGCCGGCAGGCGCCGAGACGCCGGCCATGCGCGCCCGCCAGGCCGTCTCAGAGGGAAATCTGGCGCTCGCAAGTCATGAGTATCGGCTCGCGCTCGAACGAGACCCGGCCAATGGAGATTTACAACTGGGGCTTGCGTATGTCCTTATTGAACAGGGACATTTTGCCAATGCCATGCCTTGCCTTGAAAGCGCGTTGGGCTCTGACCCCGAAAATCCAGACACACACTACTTGCTCAGTCGTGTGGCGCGGTCCGAGGACAATCTTGAATTGGTGATCAAGCATCTTGAGCGGGCGCGGGCCTTGAATCCTGATTTCGAGTTTGCCCTCAGGGATCTGGCGCGTGCGTTATTTGAGTGCGGTTACGCTGATCGGGCGGTGCAGGTGATCGAGGATGGGCTGCGGCGGTTTCCCGAGTCTGCCGACTTTCATTACTATCTGGGCAACATCAAATCGGCTCGCAAGGATTATGAAGGCGCGATCGCCTCTTATCAGAATGCACTCCTCTATGAGCCGGATTACGCTGAGGTGCATTACAACATTGGTCACGCGCTGATCGAGGCACGCTGCGCTGAGCAGGCACTGCCAAGCCTGGATCGTGCTCTGGCGATCAACCCTGACTATGTGGAGGCGCATAACAATCGGGGCTATGTAATGTTGGCGCTGAAGAAGTATGACGCTGCGCTTGAAAGTCATCGAAGTGCGCTACGTCTTAGCCCTCAAGACACCGATGCACTTCACAACATCGGCTACATCCATATGGATATGGGCCATGTTCAGGAGGCCATGGAGAGTTTCCGGAAAGTGCTTGCGATCAAGCCGGACTACTACCCTGCGCACAACAGCTTGTTGTGGCTTCTTAGTTTTCAGCCGAGTGCCGCGAGTGGCGCCTATATCAGGGAGGCACGGCATTTTGGAGAAAAGGTTGCTGCGCTGGCGAAGCCATACAACAGACGGAAGTGCAGGGAGGACCGAAAACATTTGGTGGTGGACGCCGGACCCCAGGCACGCCTTCGTGTGGGCTTGGTATCCGGTGATTTTCGACTACATCCTGTAGGATTTTTTCTGGAAGGTGTGCTGGCAAACCTTAATCCGGAAACGCTGGAGCTGTTTGCATATTCGATGGGTCCTTGGGAAGACGCTCTGACAAATCGCGTCAAACCGTATTTTGAACATTGGACTTCCATCACGGATTTGAGTGACGAAGAGGCGGCGCACAGGATCTACGAGGATGGCGTGGACGTTTTGATTGATCTTGCCGGGCACAGTGGCTACAACCGGTTACCGGTATTTGCCTGGAAGCCCGCACCGGTGCAAGTGAGCTGGTTGGGCTATCTTGCCTCGACCGGCGTGCCTGGAATGGATTACGTGATTGCCGATCCTATCTCAGCGCCGGCGTATATCGAGGACCAGTTTTCCGAAAAGTTGTGGCGCTTGCCCGAAACCTTCAATTGCTTCACGCCCCCCATTGAGCATCCTGCGCTCACCGTCACAGTGCCGCCCGCACTGCGCAATGGTTACGTCACATTTGGCAGTTTTCAGCGCCTCAACAAGGTGAGTGACCTGACGCTTGCGGCCTGGGCGAAGATTCTGCACGCCATGCCCGGCAGCAGGCTTCGCTTGCAGAACCCGCAGATTGACAATGCATTGACGAGAAGCGAGCTGTCGGTTCGATTGCAAAAAGCGGGTATTGCCGAGGATCGGGTCCTGCTCAACGGGGTGATCGACGGGAGAGAGAATCATTTGGCAGCGCATGGCCTGGTAGACATAATCCTGGACACCTATCCCTATCCGGGCACCACCACCACCTGTGAAGCGCTTTGGATGGGCGTGCCAACCGTCGCATGGGGTGGCGAAACGATGCTGGCCAGGGTAGGCGCGAGCTTGATGACCTGCGTTGGGCTCAAGGATTGGGTAGCGTGGAGCGAGGAGGAGTACGTTGCCCTAGCGATTGAGCACGGTTCGAACATCGGGAAGCTGGCCCGGCTGCGCGAAAATTTGCGCGCAATAGCCTCCGTTACTGCATTATTTGATGCGCGCCGGTTTGCAGTACAACTTGAGGATGCATTGGTGGCTATGGCCAAGCTTTCGACGCCAAACGAAACCTGCTTACCTCCTGCTTCTCGAATGATCGGCATGGTGGATGGCGTTTCCGTAGTCACGCCCGACACATTGATGCAGATAACTCCCTATGTATTGGAGGAGCAACAAGACTGGTTTGAAGATGAAATCAAGTTTTTGCGGCGCGTTCTAGCGCCTGGACAGCACGCGATTGACATCGGCGCAAATTGCGGCGTCTATACATTCGTCATGGCCAAACATGTTGGACCCGAAGGGCAGGTCTGGGCGTTTGAACCCGCAACCGTTGCGATGGCGTTGTTGACCCGAGGCAAAGGAATCAACGGATTCCGCAATCTCACTTTGGAGCGGAGCGCGGTGTCTGACCTGTGTGGCATCGCGGCGCTGGCCTTGCATGAAGATCCGGAGGCAAATTCCATCGCCGACCCGGAAGCTACAGCGGCGCACACCGAGTCTGTGCGCAGGGTAAGTCTGGACGAATGCCTGAATATTTATTCGTGGCGACGCGTCGATTTTTTAAAGATCGATGCAGAGGGCGAAGAATCCAGAATCATATTGGGTGGAAAGCGCTTTTTTTCCGCACTATCGCCGCTGGTCCAGTTTGAAGTGCGAGCAGGCGCTGCTCTGAATTTGGCGTTGGTCGGAGAGTTTGCGAAGATTGGTTACACATCGTATCGGCTGGTGCCGGGACTGAATGTGTTGGTACCGTTCGACGGCGCGACGACACAGGACGGATTCTTGCTAAATTTGTTTTGCTGCAAGCCTGATTGCGCAGATCGACTGGCAGCGGCTGGATTTCTGCTACGACCGCAGGAGGTCGAGTCAAATTCGGCGCGGTCGATGGAAGTGATGGCGCTCGCTGGGGATCGCAAGTACGATTGGCATAACACGCTTGCTAGGATGCCCTATGGACAAGAATTTGCCGTGCACTGGGCGGACGCGCAATCCACCGGAAACAGCGACGTCGTGGAAGCACTCGCTTTGCATGCCGTAAGCCAGGATGAACGCTTGGCCGCGGCGCTTCGATTTGAGGCGCTACGAGCGAGTTTCGACATTCTACGCACGCTCTGCGAGCGCGCCGCTTCACACCTTCGACTGGCGAGTCTGGCGCGGGTTTCGAGAGAGTTTGGCGCTCGGTCGTTTTCGGTCAGTGCGCTGCAGCTACTTAATGATGCGATCGAACGTCAGGACCGACTGGATTTTAGCGAGCCGTTTCTTGCGCCGAACGGGCGTTTTGATCAGATTCCTCCAACCAGCGATGTCACCAAATGGATCGAAGCGGCAATACTTGAAGAGTTGGAGCGCACACAACATTTTTCTTCTTTCTATTCTGGCGGGCAGACTATCGCGCGCCTTGAGCGAATCGCATCGCTAGGGATGGGTAGTCCGGAAATGGCGCGTCGATTGAATTTGGTGCGGAGACGCCTTGATGCCGTTTCGTGAATATGATGTGATGCCGTCATCTGATGCCATTTGACCCTGTAGACTGGTCGAAAAACCCGGCGGTGCGTTTGGAGTTGTTGCACGCGTCATCCACACGGCAATTGTTATTGGGAGAGTTCGCATGAAATTAGCATGGTTGGATGCGTCCGACGCCGCGCAGTTCGGGACCGCCTTGGCGAGGTTTTATATTGGCCGGATGCCTCTTGATGTAGACAAGACCGACAAAAAATTTGGCAACAAGAAGGATTTTGTGGCCAAGAAAATGCTGGAGCAGGTTGATCAGTTCAAACTCGAGAGCAAACTCAACATTTACAAAAAAGCAAAGCTGGGCAATGCGTTCAAGTGGACCTTGAAGGAGGCTGGTTATGCGGACGAGGAAGTCGACCAGCTCACCGGCACTCTGATGCGTCAGCTCTGAGGCGGCTACTGCGTAACGCTGATTCCCTCGTGCTCTCCTGGTTCAAGCGCATTCTCGCGGGCATCCACGCCACGACGAGACGGAGTGGATCGCAGTCGCGTTCCGATGCAGTGCCTGATCGCGGCAGTGCATCTGCTCTTGCTCCAGATCACTGGATGGATGCTGGCAGAGAAGCCCTGTCACACGGACGTATGGCAGAGGCGACGGCTTGCTATTGCAATGCTGTAGCCGGACGACCCGATGATGCGCAGGCGAGAATCGCCTTGGGCTATGTTTTGGTTGAGCAATCCCTGTATTCCGAAGCCAAGCCACATTTGAACCGGGCCGTTTTGCTGGACGCAGATAGCCCGGATGCCAACTACCTGCTGGGAAAGGCCTTGCTTGAGATGGCCGATCTGGCGGGGGCGATCGCGAGTCTCCACGCGGCGCTATCTTTGAAGCCGGATTTCGAGTTCGCCATGCGCGATTTGAGTCGTGCACTTTTTGAGAATGGTCAAAAGGAGCGGGCACGCGCATTGATCTCCAAGGGCGCAGAACTGTTTCCTCACTCGGCAGATTTTCAATACTACCAGGGCAATCTTTGGGCAGATGAACTTCGACATGAGGATGCCTTCGAGAGCTATGGTCGGGCGCTGGCGCTCCGCCCCGACTTCGTCGAGGTATATGAAAATCTTGCCCAAGTCCTGGTTGAACTAGGGCGCGTGGAGCAGGCAATTGCGAGTGCACGCCGCGCACTCGCGCTGCACCCTGGATCGATGGGTGCGCATCACAATTTGCTATGGGCGATGCTGTTTTTGCCTGCAGGCGACGGTGATACGTATATTGCCGAAGCCCGAGCCTTTGGATCCAAGGCTGCCGCAGCAGCGCTTCCCTTTTCGTCCTGGAGCGGCAGCGCACTCAAAGCAGCATCGCGAGATGCCGCTCAGCGCTTGCGTGTTGGGTTTGTCTCTGGCGACTTCGCGGTGCATGCCGTAGGATTCTTGCTCGATGGAATACTGCCGAGGCTCAACCCCGGCAAGTTAGAGCTGTACGCTTACTCGATGAATCAGCATGATGACGGATTGACCGAGCGGTTGAAGCGGAGTTTTGCGCAATGGACGCCGATTGCGGGGTTGAGCGACAAGCAGGCAGCCCACAGAATTCACGCAGATCGCGTGGACATCCTGATCGACCTCTCGGGCCACAGCGCCCGCAACCGGCTACCGGTATTTGCCTGGAAGCCGGCACCGGTTCAGGTGAGCTGGCTTGGATACCTGGCGTCCACCGGTGTTCCGGGGATGGACTACATTCTGGCGGACCCGCTGTCGGCTCCAGAGACGTTGCATCATCAGTTTACAGAGCGGGTATGGTGGTTGCCCCAGACATTTAACTGCTTTACCCCCCCGCCTGCTCAAGCCAACCTTTCGCTGGTGCCACCCCCAGCGCTGCGCAATGGCTACATTACGTTTGGCAGTTTTCAGCGTATGAACAAGATTACTGAAGAGGTGTTGGCGCTTTGGGCGCGAGTGCTGCACGGTTGTCCGACTGCTCGATTGCGCCTGCAGAATGCGCAGTTGGGTAACCAATCCGGACGTGCGCGTGTCGGCGAAATCCTTCAGCGTCATGGTGTGGCGGATGATCGTGTGATATTTGCCGGCGCGACATCCGGCCGCGATGAATACTTGGCATCCTATTCCCAGGTTGACGTTGTGCTCGATACCTATCCCTATCCCGGCGTCACGACTACGGGTGAGGCATTGTGGATGGGAGTGCCGACGATCACACTGGGAGGTGGGACCATGCTGCGAAGGATCGGCGCAAGCCTTTTGACGTGTGCGGGCTTGCCAGAATGGGTGGCCTGGAGCGAAGACGAATACGTGGCAATCGCGACCAGGCATGCGCTCAACATGAATGCGCTGACGCTTCTGCGCCAGGAACTTCGCGACCGGGTGGCTGCCACTTCTCTGTTTGATGCAGAACGCTTTGCGCCGGAGTTGGAAAACGCGTTGTTGGCAATGTGGCAATCAGGAGCGAGCCGACAATAGGCGGTAGCGCAGAAGTTCCCTGCGCCCGGTAGGCTAGGCAACCGCATGTTTTCGGGTACTGGCGCGCGGTCGGCAAACGTCAAGTAGCGCATACAGGGACAGCAGAAAATGCATGTCATCTGCCTGGTAGAACAAGATATTGCCAAAGGCAACACGGCCTACATCCGGCAATGGTCTATCAAGTAGTACATGGGTGAGCTGGTAGACGAAATTGCCCTGGCTGAAATTGCCATCATCAAAATAATTGAAGACTACTGAACCATAGCCTTCAACCGCCATTCGGGAAATCGATTGATTGATTACATGGAGTGGTTGATTCTCAAAGTGCGTGCCGTATTCCACCATGACTACTGCAGGGCGCATGACATTGAAGTCATGTGATGCAAGCACATCAAAGTCGAATCCTTCTGCATCGATTTTCAGAAAGTCAACATGCTTTACGCCGTGCTCGGCGTAGAAGCCGGCCAGCGTCGTGGCCGGTACCTTGAGTACCGACTCGGTCGCCCCAAATGGCGATGCTCCCAAGCCAGACAATCCGGCGCGCGTCTGATGGAATGCGATTTCGCGCGAGTCGCTGTTGGTGACTGCCATGTTGAATACACGGCAGCGCGTTCCGAACCGGCCAACTTGTTGCGTCAGCGTTTCTCGCGTCCGCGGATCCGGTTCAAAAAGATCGGCGGTCCATCCGGCTTCCAGCAACGGAACGGCCAGCGCACCGTAGCAGGCGCCTACATCGACCATGTGCCGTCGTCGCTCAACTGTTGATTGAGAAAAGTAAGGCCTGATCAGCACTTGGATCATATCGATGTCGCTGAGGGACGCCAACTCGGTGCTTCGAGCCACGACTGCGTTGGCCAGTTCCTGTATGGTGTTGCGTCGTTCATGCGCAGTGCTTGACCCAAGTTGTTCATAGGGGGCCAAATAGTCGCGGTGAATATTCAGCAACGCACGACTCACGTTTGACGAAAAATTGAAGGTATCAAAGTAGGGCGGGGGTTGCCGGGCATTTACCGCCTTTAACGCGGCAATCATGCGCACACGTCTGGCGGGATTGGTGGCGAGGTCAACTGCGGTACTGATGTAGCTTTCTTCTGACGTACAGATGACATCGTCGATGCCAGTCATGCGCATGATTGCCGCCCCGTGCAGCGATCGTCCGACCGTGCCGCTGCGCACTACGGGCGGTACCGAAACGATGATCGGATCAAGCATCGAGCAGGCCCCGGCGAAGGGATAGGCATCGAGGTAAATATCGCAGGCCGCTATCACACAATGCACGTCCGCGCGTGCCGGTACGGGGTCAATCAGGCGTAGACGTTCAGGCACCACACCGCAATCGCGGAATTGCTCCTTGACGCGATTGATAAATGGCGCAGCCCGATAGCTATCAGTCCAATTGGGGTTAAACGGCATTAAGACCAGCACACTGTCGGGGACGCGCGCGAGAATGTTGGCCCAGGCCAGCGAAAGCTCGGGGATGATCTTGAAGAAGTTGGCTCCCGAAAAAAACACAGTTGTTTCGGCAGAAACCTGCAGGTGAGAGCGATCAAACTTTACGGTCGCGGGTTCGGTGTCATATTGGTACGCATAGACATTGACAGAACCGTTCATCAGCCATAGCTGTTCGGAATAGTGCTTTTGGGCCCCGGGATGGACTTCATTGTCGACAGCACTGAGCATGACGTCCATGTGATGCAAGCCAGTCGTGACCGGCGACGATACTGTGGCAACCTGAGTCCTGGCCAATCGCAGGCAACCCAGGAGCGCAGCGGCGGTTGCGGTAATGGTTTGATTGACTCCAACCATCAGAATGTCAAGGTCGTCCTCCCGAATTCGCTCTGACTGCTCCTTCAACCCTTCTCTTGGGAGAACAACGAGTCGATCCGCGCGCGACAAGCAGTGGCGTTCCAATGCGTCGCCGGTAGCCTTGAACACATAGAGGGTAATGTCAAAGCGATCGCGCTCAAGGTGATCAAGATGCGATGCCGTAAAGTGGGAGTCGGTAAACGGACCAAATGAGGGCGTGAAGATGCCCAATCTGATTTTTTCAAGCTGGTACCGGCGCGGGGGAAGTGCATGCAATACGACCGCTCCGGCGGATATCAGCGCGACGGCCATCAGATCGCCGCGTTGTACCATCATGGGTCTCAAATTGCGGTTGGTAAAGTAGGGCTGTAAATAGTTGGCTCGTGTGGCCGCGATTTCGGCAAACCTTTTGGCCGTTGTCGTGCGGAGGGTGACCTGCCCGGCAAACGATTCCTTGTGAAATAAATCAATCAGATTTGCGACAAACTCAGCGCATCGATCGGCGTCGCCCAGTTGCCTCAATACCTGCGGTGTCTCGAACAAGAATTGGCAGTAGCGCTCGCGAAAAGCAACGGGAATCAACTCCAGCGATGTCGGTAGGGGGAGCTCAAAGCTAAATCCAAGCAGCATTGCCGCGCGCAGGGTCGGCACCCCCACTGGAAAATTGTCGGCAGCCAGTCGACGATGCAGGGAGTCGAACAGTTTTTTCTCCTGCGAACTGCGCGGCAGATCCCGCAGTCCGGAATCCGTCAGTAGATCGAGTGCTTGGGCCATTTGTATACCCTCTATTTCGAGGGCGAATTTTGCAGGCAGCGCTTGCAGCATGTCGGCAAAATCGAACCGGATTTCGCGAAGCACCGCTTCAGCGGATGCGTCGGATGCATTGCGATAGTTCTGCACGGCAACGGTTACCGTGCTCGCCACATCTTGGAGTATCTGCCGTGCAACTTGGTCCTGAGGCGCACGTCTGAGCAAGGTGTCACAGGTAAGGACTGCGGCCGCCAGTTTGCCGCGCTGAAGTTGCTTAAAGGCGCGACGCCTCGCACGCTGCACCCTGCCAAATACGGCAGAGATGGTTTGCAACAAGATTGACATTAGATTCCTCCGCAGAATGCAACCACCGACCGTCGCATGTCACTCGGCGTTGTCCGGGCCGTCCATTAATGATCTTCCAACTGGCCAAAACAGCTGTCGTTCCGTCTGTCCCTTGCTGTGCGTCGCGGGTCGAGGCTCGCAATCCGGTGATCGAGACGTTGTTCATGCCACTATTCCGGTCTTACAGATGCTGTTTTGGCACATCCGAATTCCGCTCCAAATCTTGGCCCACCATTTCACGAATCATAGCCTCGAAGCCGATTGTTGGCCGCCAGCCGAGGGCGTCGCGCAGCTTGCCAGGGCTGCCAGCGAGGCCGTGCGCCGTTTGATTTTTCGGCGCAGTCACATATTGGCGCCAGTCAAGATTTACCGCCCCAAATGCGGCTTCGACGATGTCTTGCACCGAGTGAAGCGTGCCTGACCCCACCACAAAGTCACCGGCCATTTCAGCACTCGCCATCAAGTGCATGGCCCGGGCGACGTCGCGCGCACTGGACCAATCGGTACGGGCTGCCAAATTCTGCAGGCTCAGTTTCACTGGCCGTCCCAGCTTCGCGTCCGCTGCGGCAGATGTGATCTTCCGCGATACAAATTGCTTTCCCCGAATGGGTGATTCGTGATTGAACAAGATGGCGTTGCTGGCGCGTAATCCATGTTCAGTGCGCAAGAACGACAGAAGATCCACACTCCAGGATTTTGTGTGACCGTAAAAGGTCGCCGGATCTCGTGGAGTGGATTCGATAATCGTGCGGTCTTCTGGTCCGGTGCGGTACATTTGACTCGACGCAGCAAACACCAAATGCGCGTGCACTTGACTTTCCAGCATGGCGAACGCGAGGTTTTTGGTCGCGAGAAAATTCTGTGTCAACATCGCCTGGCACAAAGCCGCCCGGTCTAGCGCGCCACCCTCTTGTGAGGAGTGGTGCAAGGCAGCCAGGTGATAGATCTGGTTTGGACGCACCACGTCGAGCAAGCGCCGCAGCGCTTCTGCATCAGCCAGACTCGTGTGATCCAACTGCATGGCCGAGAGCGTGCCGTCTGCAGGGAGTGTGCGGCCGGGCTGGACCAGACCAACGACGCGATAGCCCGCGGCCAGCAAATGGGCGGCAAGCAAGCGACCGTCCTGTCCCAGCGCGCCGGTAATGAGCGCGGTTGGCGCGATCGCAGGAAACGTCATCGGTTCAGGTAGGCGCGCGTCGGCGTGACAGGCAAGGCGTCAGACGATCTCGATTTCCGGAAAAGGGAAAATCAGCTTGCCGCCCCGTTCTATGAATTCCTTCTCGCGCCGCACGATGCCGTCTTTGAAATGCCACGGCAGCACCAAAAAATAGTCCGGATTCATCGCTCTGGCTTGCGCTTCCGAAATGATCGGAATTCCGGTGCCGGGCGTGAATGATCCGAATTTGTCCGGATTGACTTCGGCAATTGCCGGAATGTCCGCTGGGCCAAAGCCGCAAAACTGCAGCGTGACATTGCCTTTGGTTGAGGCGCCGTAACCCAGTACCTTCTTGCCGTCTGCGTTCAAGGCACCGATCAGGCGAATCAAATCCTGTCGATGCCTGAACACGCGCTCCTCGAAATCACGGTAGGGTTTGGGCGTACCCAGTTCCATCCGCTCCTCTTGCTGCAGCAGCCAGTGAATTACCGCGTCATTGGCGCGAATGGCCGTATTGGCGCGGTGCGCTGCCGTCACCGCAAAACTGCCGCCATTGACCGCGTTGGTTCCCACGTCGACAAGGCGCAGGTCTGATGCATCCAGAATTTTCTTCACTGCATGCAGCGAGTAATACTCCAGGTGTTCGTGGCAGATCGTGTCATACGAATTCATGCGGAGCATTGACGGCATGTAGCTCTGCTCGAAATGCCAGACGCCGTCGTCGGCCAGGATTTGCGCTACCTGCCGTGCAAATGCCACCGGAGATTCCAGGTCATAAAACATGGAAATGGAGGTGACGATCTTCGCCCGTGCCGATTGCGTGGCACGATAGGCATCGACCGAAAAAAACTCGGGTATCAAACGGATGTCGGCAGGATAGTGGGCACGGAACTTTTCACCGGTCGGATCAATCCCGATCCGGTGCAGGCCCGGGGTGGTGTAAGCCTTGAGCGTGGTCGCATCGTTGCTGCCGATGTCGAGGACGGTATCACCGCTGCGCAAGGCCGCCCTGCGCTCCAGAAACTGCGTTTTGCTGGTCAAGTGATCGACCATCGACTGGTTCAGTCCTGAGCGGTAGCCATAATTTTCACCATACATTTCTGCCGGGTCGTATGAGTGCGCAAGCTGGAGCAAGCCGCTGTCGGGGCACCACACCAGCTCCAGGGGGCCAACGGTGATGGCTTGCCCCTGCATCTTTGGAAACACGCCGGTGAGCGCCTGATGGCCCAGATTGAGCACCGACACCAGATGCTTGCTGCCACTGAGTCTGCAAGCCTGCAATGATTGGTAGGTTGAAGTCATTCAGAACACCGTAGCGGCGAGATTTAAGGGGAATTCCACACACCGGATTTGCCACCGCGCTTTTCCTTGAGGCGGATGTCGGCAATCCGCATCCCGCGATCCGCAGCCTTGCACATATCGTAAATCGTGAGCAACCCTGCAGCTACGCAGGTCAGTGCCTCCATTTCTACCCCGGTACGGCCCACTGTTTCGACGGTGGCCTTGCAGGTCACGGATGACTGCGCGCGGGCCACCGCGAAATCTACTGCCACCTTGGTGAGCGCGAGCGGATGACAAAGTGGAATCAGGTCCGACGTGCGCTTTGCCGCCTGAATCGCCGCAATGCGCGCAATACCCAGCACGTCGCCTTTCTTGACGCTGCCCGATTCGATCAGCGCCAGCGTAGCAGGCAGCATGGTGATGCTCCCCGTCGCCACGGCGACGCGATGGGTCTCGCTTTTTTCGCCCACATCCACCATCTGTGCCTTGCCCTGGGCGTCAAAATGGGTGAGCGGTGATTTGCGCGTTGACGCTGGGGGAACGGTCTTTCGGGGCATGAACGAAATTATCAATCTCAGGGTAACGTCCTGCAACAAACTCGCTGCCAGCATGCCGCATGAAAGGTGAATTGCGGGGAACCGTTCGAGGTGACAGGTATCATAGCACCCATGAATTTGCTCCTTCGCGACTTGGCACGGCGCACTGTGCCCGCGGTTGGCCACTCGCCAAAGCGGCGTTGGCCGACACGGTTACGTGTCGCGCTGACAGTCCTTATCGCGTTGGGGTTGGTCCTGCCAGCGCAGCTGCAAACCTTTCAAGCGCACGCCCAAAACCTGCCGAATCTCGGCGACGAATCGGGTGCCGTGCTGACCCCGCAAATGGAGCGCAAGATCGGCGAAGGGTTCTTTCGCGATCTGCGCCGCGACCCGTCCTTCGTCGAAGACGCTGAAGTCACCGCCTACATTCAGGAACTGGGCGCACGCCTGGTGGCGGCCGGGCCGGAACCGGCACTCAGCGTCGAATTCTTTGTCATCAAGGACAGTCAGATTAATGCCTTCGCCATGTTGGGCGGCTACATCGGCGTGAACAGCGGCCTGATCACCGCCTCCGAGTCGGAATCGGAGACGGCGAGCGTGCTCGGCCATGAAATCGGCCACCTCACGCAAAAGCACATCGCACGCGGTTTTGCCGCAGGCCAACGCTCCTCGATGGCGTCGCTGGTGGCCTCTGCATTGTGTCTGCTGGCCGCGCGTTCCAATCCGCAGGTGGCCGGGGGTTGTTTGATGGCGAGTCAAGCGGGCGCGGTGCAGTCGCAACTTGCGTTTTCGCGCGAATTTGAACGCGAGGCCGACCGCATTGGCTTCGAGACTCTCAGCAAAGGCGGCTTTGACGTCGCGGCGATGCCGGTTTTCTTCGAACGCCTGCAGCGTTCGACACGCATTCTCGAGTCGAACGCGCCGTCCTATGTGCGCAGCCACCCGTTGACCACTGAGCGCATCGCCGACACGCGCAACCGTGTGCAAGGTGCCGCGCTCGCTGCCGGGCAGGGTAGTGGCCGCAGCACTGTCTACCGTGCGCAGGCCGACTCGCTCACCTTCCATCTGGTGCGTGCCAAGCTGCGCGCCGGCGCGGACGATTCGATTGATGGCACGCGCGATGCGATCAAGCACTTCACCACCCTGATCGAGAGCCGCACTGCAGTGCATGAGGCTGCCAACTACCTTGGATTGGCCTACGCCCACCTGCAAGCGAAAAATCCTGCCGCCGCCCGAACTGCCTATGCGCGCATTGCCAATAGTGCGGCGCATCCGATGTACGCCGCGCTGGACGCGCGCATCCGCCGCGCCGCAGGCGACGCCGAAGGCGCGCTGGCGTTGTTGCGCACTGCGCTCATCCGGCACAGCGGCTCGCGCGCGCTCCAGCTTGAATTGATCGAGAGCTTGCAGGAAGCCGGCCGTCACACAGAGGCGCTGAAGCTGCTTGCCGGGCAACTCCAGTTGTACCGCAGCGACCCCAAGCTGCACGAGTTGCAATCGAAGAGCTACGCAGCCGAGGGCAAGCGCATGGCGCAGTATCAGGCGCTGGGGGAATATTTCGTGTTGCTCGGTTCTCTCCCCTCAGCGATTGAGCACTTTCAGTTGGCCCGTTGCACCGGCGAAGCGGATTTTTATCAGTCATCGATTCTCGATGCGCGCATTCGCTCGCTCTGGCAGCGCCTGCTCGACGAACGTGCCGACGAAGCCGGTTCGGGGCGCGCGCCGCCTTCTGCCGAGGGCGGCGTAGCGCCGCGGCGGCCTGGTGTGGCGCAGGGCATGCCTACGCGTTGTTGAGGGTGATGCCGGCACGTAACTGCTGCCGCGTGACAGTGCCGCTTGACCCCGCAGTAGGTTGTGGTACAGGCTGCTGAGCGCGGCATTGGTTGGCGCAATCTTGCCTACCGGCGCCAGCCGCTAAAATACGCAGCAATTCCTCCACTGAAACCTGCCATGCCATTCGACAAGGAAATCGACACCCGCGGCCTCAACTGCCCGCTGCCGATCCTGCGCGCAAAGAAAGCATTGACGGAGCTTGCTAGCGGTCAAGTGCTCAAGATCACGGCGACCGACCCCGGCTCGGTGCGCGACTTTGCCGCCTTCGCCAAACAGACCGGGCATCACCTCGTCGACAGTGGTGAGACCAACAAGGAATTCTTCTATTTTTTGAAGAAAAAGTAGTCACCTCGAGTCGCCACACGGCGAGCGCCGTCTCCGTGTCCTGATTGCACCGAGTTCAAAAAACGTGCTCAGCACATTGCGGTGCGCTTGGCGCCGGTCAAAAGCCAAACAGCCGTTGCGGATTGTCCACCAGAATCTTCTGGCGCACTTTCGCATCGGGTGCCCAATCGGCCAGCAGATTGAACAACTGCACCGAACCCACCTTGTCGGCAAACGACAGGTGCGGGTAATCGCTGCCCCAGATGATGCGATCCGGTGCCGCCCCGATCAGCGCCTGCGCCATCGGCGTGCAGTCCGTCATGCTGGGCAGCGTGCCCATGCGGTAGCTGCCGGTGAGCTTGACATGGGCGCGGCCAGAGCCGTTCTTGACGAGGTCGAGCAGAGAGCGGAAGCCCGCTTGCGCCGGCCCGTCTTTCGCCAAAAACATGCCCATGTGCGCCAGCGTGAAGTCAATCTTGAGCGACGCCAGCACCGGCATCAGCTCCAGAGTGAGCCAGCCAGGCAGCAAGAAATCAAGCTGCCAGCAAGGGGCCAAACCCAGCGTCACGAAGCGCTCTTCAAACTTGCGAATGCGCGGGATCAGGCTGTCCGCGAGGCCGGGGGTGGGCGAATGCACCGGCGAGACATTGATGCGCACGCCGCGCACGCCGGCGGCATGCAGTGCCCGAAGTTCTGCGTCTGGTATGTCTTCATCAATATCAACAATGCCGCGGCAGCATGCTGCACCGCGTTGTGCAGTCAAGGTGCGCATCGCGTCAAGCATGCAGCGGTTGTCGCGCGCATAGGCCGAGGGTTGCACGAACACAAAGCGCTCCACGCCCAGATGCTGCGCGAGATCGAGATAGTCTTCGAGCGGCGCATGCGGGGGCGCATAGCGCAAGCCGCCGCCGTAGGGGTATTGCCCGGCTGCGCCGAACACATGAAAGTGGGTGTCGCAGGCGAGTGGCGGCGCGATGAAGGCGGGCGCGCCTTCGTTGGCGTGGGATGACAAAAAACTCTCCTCGGGCAGGCTGTCGTTGGGGGCGTAGTTGCGGCTGTTGTTGCGCTTGCAGTTGTGGCCGCAGTTGTCGCTGTAGTTAAGCCTGTGGCGAATACACGGTCGGCGTCAGCGGCACATTCCACGCGTCATATCCATAGAGCCACGCCGTATCCGGCTCCTTGCCACCATCGCCTTTGAGCCAAGTGTTGGCACTGGAAATGGCCTGAATTCGCGAGACACGCGGCTTGCGGTGTGCTTCATAGGTGCGAAATGCCCCCTCGATATCCTCGCCGTCTACGGCCTCAAGGCAGCGCGCCAGAATTGCCGCATCTTCAATCGAGGTCGCCGCGCCTTGTGCCATGTAGGGCGTCATCGGATGGCAGGCGTCACCTAGCAGCACCACGCGGCCTTCACTCCAGCGCGGCAGCGGCGCACGCTCAAGAATCGCCCACTTGTGGCACTCGGGCGCGGCATTGAGTACCGTGCGCACGTCAAGGTGAAAGCCTTCATAAGCGGCGCGCAGTTCGCTGACGTCCCCCTTTGCTGACCACGACTCGGCTGTCATCCACTCGGCGGACTCGGGTACGCTGGTCACAAAATACAGTTCGCTGCGATCGGCGCGCGTGTAGTACATCACGATGTGGCGGTCGCTGCCCCACCACTTGGTGCGCGACGCACCAATGTCATAACCCTTCAAGTGCTCGGCACTGAAAGCGGCACGGTAAGCGATGCGGCCCTTGTGGATCGGCTTGTCAGGGCCGAGCAAAATGCCGCGTACCATGGAATGCACGCCATCGGCGCCGATCACCGCATCGGCCTGCGCGAAGCTGCCGTCGGCAAAACTGAGTTTCACGCCACTACCGCTCTGGTCTATGCCGGTCAATTTCTTCGACAGATGGATCAAGTCAGACGGCACTGCCGAAGCGAGCGCATCGTGCAGGTCGCCGCGGTGCATGCAGAGATACGGCGCGCCAAACAACGACTCCGGCATCGGCAGTTCGATCTGTACTTCACCGCTGTCCCCAGCGCGGTTGAGATGCGAGTAGGGGGCAAACGCCGTCTTGCGCAGCCTGTCTTCAACGCCAATCCCGCGCAGCACCTTCATCGAGTTGGGCATCATCTGGATGCCCGCACCGATGCGCGCGAAGCGGCTCGCCTGCTCGTAAACGGCGATGTCGAAACCGGCGCGGCGCAGCGTCGCAGCAACGGCGAGGCCGCCCATGCCGGCGCCAACGATGGCGATGTGGGGTTTTTTCATTTTGGATCTTTTTGAATGGCAAAATAGACGGTCGAGGTCAACAACCACCGTGATTGCTGCGAACTGCAGCCAGCGAAGGATGTGGCAATGCGAACAGTCAGACCAGAGAGACTGACCCAGTCGCTATAGCGTAGGACTGGTGATCGCGCCACCCAACGCCGCCAGCCCCCACGCACTGGCTTGGGCATCCATCGAAAAATTGATGTGGCTCACCGACGCATGCTGGTCGCGGAAAATGCGCTCCATCGGCCCGCGCGTGTAGAGACCGTTGGCACCAGCGAGGGCATAGAGCGTATCGACTGCTTCAGTCGCGAGGTGCGCGACAAACGCGCAATTGCGCTTGTGGCGCAGGCGCATTTCAAGACTGTGCTCGCCACCTTGTTCGATCAAGCGTTGGCCTTCGATGCAATCGGTACGCGCCAGCGCACGCGCCGCTTCGATCTGCGCACCAGCCGTGCCGACGCGCGTTTGCACCGTGTTGAGATCGCGCATCTTGAGCCCCACGTAACTGGTGCTGCGCTCTTTGATCATGCCGGTGATTGCGTCAAACATTGCCTGTGCATTGCCGACGGTCGCGCCCGAGATGCAGTGCGCCGCCAGCGCGCTGAACGGCACCTGAAACAGCGGCGCAGGATTGCTTTTCCAGCCCGGATACGGCAGGCCGCGCCGGTGCAGCGTCATCGATAGCGCGCGATGCTCGGGCACGAAAATCTTGTCGCACTTGACCGAGCGGCTGCCGCTGCCGCGCAGGCCCATCACATGCCAGTCATCAAGAATTTCGTAGTCAGAGACCGGCAGCAGACACATGCGGTAGTCGAGAATTTTGCCATCGGGCTTGCCGTCCTCACGCACGATGCAGGCGAGCATGTTCCAGCCCGAAGGCGTCACGCCTGACGAAAAATTCCAGTGCCCCGACAACTCGATGCCACCATCGACCATGCGCCCGCGCCCCTGCGGGTAGGCGATGCCCGACGCGATGAAGGCATCAGGATCGGCGCCCCACACCTCCTCCTGCGCGCGCTCTTCATAGAGCGCCAGCATCCAGTGATGGATCGCCAGGTTGCCGAGAATCCAGCCAGTGGACATGCAGCCGCGCCCGATGATGTCAGGGAAGTCGAAGAACGCCTGGCAGTCGAGCTCCATGCCGCCCCAGCGCTTGGGCTGCACGATGCGCATCAGCCCGGAGGCATTGAGGTCTGCTGCGTTCTCCGGCAAAAACTCGCCGGCAGCATCGCAGCGCGGCGCGCGCTCGCGCAGCACCGGCACCAGCGCCAGTGCGCGTTTGGTGAGTTCGGCATGCGTGGGCGCAGTCTTGGCCATCAGGATTCGACGTTGACGATGGCGCCGGTGGCAGCGGATTTGAATATCGCTTCCAGCGCGGAAATATTGGCAATCATCTGCGACTGCGGCACCGGGTAGGGCGCGCGGCCCTCGGCGGCATCGGCAAAGGCTTCAAGATTCGCCAGCACATTGGGCGCCGGCGGGAACTCGCGCACTTCCTTCTTGCCGCCGCGCAGCGTCTTGGTCAGCACCCAGCCTTCCGGTGCTTCCGGATGGGTTTTATCGCGGACTTCGATCCAGCCCTTGTTGCAGTACACCGCGAAGCGGCCTTCGAAGGGTGTGGCCAGTATCGCGCTGATCAGCGCATGGCCGCCGTTCTTGAACGTCACCAGGATCGCCAATGTATCGCCGTTCACGAGCTGGCTACCGAGTTGTTTGACGCTGGCGAACACACGCTCGGCCTCGCCGAACACGCCGAC
>JANPAR010000055.1:0-6573 GCA_031430015.1 Burkholderiales bacterium | reverse complement strand
CCAAAATGGTCGAAGCGGCCGGCATCCGCTTGCTTGAATTCAATGTCGGGACGCCGTATGGAGACGAGGCATCGCACGGCGGCGTCACCACCGAGCGCGCGGCGGACAAGATTCGCGAACAGGTGGCGGCGGTGTGCGGCGCGGTGCGCATCCCGGTGTGGGTCAAGCTCACGGGGCAAAGCGAAAACGTCACGGCACTGGCGCAGGCTGCGCGTGACGGTGGTGCCGCAGCGGTCACCATGATCGGCCGCATGCTCGGCATGCTGCCAGACCTCGAGACGATGGCACCGTCACTTGACACCAACCTCGGTTACGGCGGCCCTTGGGCGCTGCCGCTTACCTGCTACTGGCTGGCCAGAACACGCAAGCAACTCGGCAAAGAATTTCCCCTCGTCGCTACCAACGGCGCGCGCAGTGGCGAAGATGCCGCGCGCATGATGTTGGCGGGTGCGAGCGCGGTCGAGTATTGCTCGGCAGTGATGACCGGTGGTTTTGGTGTACTCGGCGAGGCGATTGATTCGCTGTCCGCCTATTTGTCGCGTCAAGGTGTGACGGCTGCGCAGTTGACTGGCCGCGCCGCTGACCAGATCAAGACCTACGCCGAGTTGCCCGCGCGCGCCGACTACTGGCGTAGCTTTGTACCGGCGCCAACGCTTGCCGTGTGAGGCAAAATGCGGGCATGGCAATTCATGGCATCGGCACCGACATCGTCAGCATTGCGCGCATCGCCGCAGCGCTGGAACGGCACGAAGAGCGCTTCGCGAAAAAGGTGTTGGCAGAGGCCGAGCTGGCCCGCTATGACGCCCTGAGCAGCCCCGCACAGCCTGCCTATGTCGCCAAGCGCTTCGCCGCCAAAGAGGCGTTCTTCAAGGCCCTTGGCGAGCCGCCCTCGGAAGCCAATACCTGGCATCAACTCGCGGTGGTGAACGACGCAGCGGGGCGTCCGCACTTGCAGTGCGCACCGCTCCTCGCGCAATTGCTGCGTGATAAAAAAATCATGGCCACGCATGTGACGCTCTCGGACGAACGCGAGCACGCGCTGGCATTTGTCACTCTCGAAAAGGAAAATTGAATGACACAAGCTACAGACATGGCATTGGGTGTGGTGATTGCAGATGTGGACGGCTTGCGTCTCAATGACACGGACCGCACGCGCTTGCTTCATCCGCAACTGGGCGGCGTGATCCTGTTCGCACGCCACTACGAATCGGTCGCGCAATTGTGCGCGTTGACGGCACAGATTCGCGCCCTGCGCGGCGATGACTTCATCATCGCGGTCGACCACGAGGGCGGGCGCGTGCAGCGCTTTCGCGAGAGTTTCACTGCCATCCCGCCGATGCGCGCGCTCGGCAGCTTGTGGGACAAGGACGAAGAAGCAGCGCTAAGAGCGGCCAAGGATTGTGGCTACGTGCTGGCGAGCGAGCTGCGCGCCTGCGGCGTGAATCTGAGTTTCACCCCGGTGCTGGACCTCGATTACGGCGAGAGCGGCGTGATTGGTGACCGCGCCTTTCATCGCGACCCGCAGATTGTTGCAGCCCTGGCTGCGGCGCTCCAGAGCGGGCTGTCTGAAGGCGGCCTTGCGTCATGCGGCAAACATTTTCCGGGGCACGGCTACATTCGCGCTGACTCGCATCACGAGGTGCCCATTGATGAGCGCGAGTTCGCCGCGATTGAAGCAGAAGACATGCTGCCGTACAAACAGTTGATTCCCGCCGGTCTGTCGTCAGTGATGCCGGCACATGTGATCTACCCAAAGGTGGACGCGCAGCCGGCCGGCTTTTCGCGCAAGTGGATCAGGGATATATTGCGCGGCAGCTACCGCTTTGAGGGCGTCATCTTCAGCGATGATTTGTCGATGGAAGGCGCGAGCGTGGCGGGCGGCTATGACGCGCGCGCTGCCGCCGCGCTCGATGCCGGCTGCGACATGGTGTTGGTCTGTAACGACCCGGTCAACGCCGATGTGGTGCTAGACGGGTTGACCAAGCGCGGCACGGCGCCGCTGGCTGCGGCAAGGATTGCGCACCTGCGCAAGGCTGCGCCTGCTGCGTCACGTGCGCAGTTGGACGCGCTGCCGCGCTATCAGGCGGCGTGCGCGGTGGTGCGCGGACTGGCATGAGTCAGATGCTGCCTCGCGCTGTCGCTGCCCATCGCGCCTCATCGCGCTCCGTTTCGCCAATGGCTTGACGCGGCGAGGCACCATCATGCGGCGTGCACTTGTTCACCATGCATACCGCTGAAACCCTTGGTGGACAAGCCTCCTGGCGTGATACCCGCGCTAGACGCCGACGTATTGATGCAGCAACTCGGGCTGTGCGCGTAGTGCAGCGGAGTCACCGCTCCACACCACACGGCCTTTTTCGACCATGTGATGCGTGTCTGCCAGCCGCAGCAGCGGCCCGATGTTTTTGTCGATCACGATGACAGTCTGGCCAAGTGCCTTGAGCTTGGCGAGGCAGTCCCAGATCTCCTTGCGGATCAGCGGCGCGAGTCCTTCGGTGGCTTCATCGAGAATCAACAAGCGCGGATTGGTCATCAGCGCACGGCCGACGGCGAGCATTTGCTGCTCACCGCCTGACAAGTTCGCGCCGAGATTGCGCGCACGCTCTTGCAGGCGCGGGAACAGCGCATAGACTTTTTCCAGCGTCCACGGTGCTTTGGCACCGCTGCGGTTGTTCGCGGTGGCGACCAGGTTTTCGCGCACAGAGAGATTGGGGAACACCTGGCGGCCTTCCGGTACCAGGCCAAGCCCGAGTTGCGCCACACGATATGAGGGCAGGGTGTGCAGCGCATGGCCCGAGAACGTGATGCTGCCGGCGCGCGGGGTCATCATGCCCATGATGCTTTTGACCGTGGTGCTTTTGCCCATGCCATTGCGGCCGAGCAAGGTCGCAAACTCGCCTTCGCGCAGCGTGAAAGACATGCCGTACAAGGCTTGGCTCGAGCCGTAAAACGATTCGATCTCTTTCACTTCGAGGATCGGCCCTCTGCTCATATTGCCTCTTCCTGATCACCGAGGTAGGCGTCTTTCACGGCGCCGTTGTTGCGGATGTCGGCGGGCGCGCCGCAGGCAATCACCTTGCCGTAGACCAGTACGGTGATGCGGTCGGCCAGCGCGAACACGGCGTCCATGTCGTGCTCGACCAGCGCTATTGCATATTTGCCTTTGAGGCGCTTCAACAACGCGATCATCGACTCCGACTCGGCCTGGCTCATGCCGGCCATCGGCTCATCGAGCAGCAGCAGCTTGGGCGAGGTGGCGAGTGTCATCGCCAGTTCAAGCTGGCGATGCTCGCCATGCGCCATCGCCGCGGCGGGTTCGTTCTGCCTTGCGCCCAGCCCCACCAGTTCGAGCGCTTCGGAGGCGGGACCGGTGAGCGCAGACTCGTTGATCGCCGGGCGCAGAAACGAAAAGCTGGAGCCGGCATGCGCCTGCACTGCGAGCATCACATTCTCCAGCGCGGTGAACTCGCGAAACACCTGGCTGATCTGGTAGCTGCGGCCAAGGCCGAGCATCGAGCGGGCCGGCACCGTCTCGCCGGAAATGTCACGCCCGTTAAATTCAATACGGCCAGCGTCAGGGCGCAACTCGCCTGCCAGTTGCGAGATCAGTGTGGTCTTGCCGGCGCCATTCGGCCCGATGATGGCGTGGACTTCGCCGGGTAGCACGTCGAAGTCCACATGATCGGTGGCGGTGAGGCCACCGAAGCGCTTGACCAAGCCCTTGATCGACAGAACCGGCGTGCTCATGAATGGCCTGCCGCGCCGGTTGCGTTTGATCCGCCGGGGCCGCCGGAACTACTCGCACCACCCGCACCACCCGCACCGCCCGCAATGCCTGACGGGCCGGTGGCCTTGGCACGCCGCCCTACCAACTGCCCATAGAGGCCTTGCCTGGCAGTGAGGATCACCACGATCACAAACACGCCGATCAAGGCCAGCCAGTGCTTGTTGACGACTTCTTCAATGCCGGGGAACCAGCCCGGCTTCCAGCTTGACAACAATTCTTCGAGCAGCAAAAACACGATGGCCCCCACCACCGGCCCAAACAAGGTGGTCATGCCGCCAAGCACGATGATGACGATCAAATCACCCGACACCACCCAGGCCATGTAGGAGGGTGAGGCGAACTTGGTGAGATTGGCGAGCAGAAAACCAGCGAGCACGCAGATCAGGGCCGAGATCACATACGCGGCGAGCTGGTAGCGAAACACCGGAAACCCGAGCGCCAGCATGCGCCGCCCATTCGATTTGGCACCGCGCAACACATAGCCGAAGCGCGACGCGATCAGGCGCGAGAAGAACCATAGCGTCGCGCCAAGACTGCAAAAGATCAGGTAGTACAGGCTGACGTTGTTGGCGAGATTGAAAATGCCGAAGTCGCTGCGTGTCGGCATCGGTAGCCCGTCATCGCCGCCATAATTCTTAAGACTGATGACGAGGAAGTACCCCATCTGCGCAAACGCGAGCGTAATCATGATGAAGATCATGCCCTGCGTGCGCAGCGCGACCGCGCCAATCGCAAGTGCAAACGCGAGGCCGGCCACCAGCGCCACCGCCAGATGCGCCCAACCATTGGTGATGCCCTCGGCGGTCAGAATGCCGGCCGCGTAGGCCCCGACACCGAGGTAGAACGCATGGCCGAAGCTCACCATGCCGCCAAAGCCGAGCACCAGATTGAGCGCTACCGCAGCCAGCGCAAAAATCATGATGCGTGAAAACAGGGTGATGTAAAACGGCTGGCCCGAAAGGCTGGCGTAGATTGGCATGCAGCCCAACACCACCATCACGAGAATGGCTATCCATGCGGGTTTCAGCGCTTTTATCATCTGCGGATCAGTTGCTTGCTGGACGCGTTCTGGGCAATGGCGATGCTCATCCGTGCTTCACCGGAAATAAACCTTCGGGCTTGATCGCCAACACCACGGCCATCACCAGATAAATCAGCATCGAGGCAATCGCCGGGCCGGCTGCCTGGGCCAAAGAGCGCTCCATGATTTCGCGCAGCACGATGGGAAGCAACACGCGGCCCACGGTGTCGATCACGCCGACAATCAGTGCAGCATAAAACGCACCGCGAATCGACCCAATGCCGCCAGTGGCGATCACCACCAGCACCACGATCAAAATAGGTTCGCCCATGCCGGGCTGCACCGACAAAATTGGCCCGGCCATCAGACCCGCCACACCGGCAAGCGCGGCACCGACGCCAAAGAGCAGGGTGTTGAGCAGCTTGATATTCACACCGAGGGCACCCACCATCGGCGCGTTCGAAGCGCCGGCGCGAATCAGCATGCCGATGCGGGTTTTTTGAATCAGCCAGTACATGCCCGCAGCAACGGCCGCGCCCACCAGAATAATCATGAAGCGGTATTTCGGATAGGCGATGCCGAGAATATCGACGGTGCCTTCGAGAGCAGCAGGCACTTGCATGTAATAGGGCGACACCCCCCAGATGAAGCGGGCGACTTCGTTAAACACCAGAATCAGCCCGAACGTGGCGAGCACCTGATCGAGATGGTCGCGCGCGTAGAGGCCGGTCAGCAGCACACGTTCGAGGATGATGCCGAGCACAAAGCTGCCGGTCACCCCGACCAACGCGGCGATTAGAAACGACTCCTTGATGCCGAACAAGCCGTTGTTGAAGGCCCACGCAGCGAAGTAGGCGCCCATCATGTAAAGCGAACCGTGGGCCAGGTTCACAAAATTCATGATGCCGAACACCAGCGTGAGGCCGGCCGCCATCAGGAACAGCAGGAAGCCGTACTGAACGCCATTGAGAAGTTGAACGATGAAGAGTGACCAAGTCATGGCGGGAAGCTTAGCAGGCGAGCGGGCTGCAACACGGGCTGCAACAAAAAAGCGCGGCATTGCGCCGCGCCTTTTTGTACATTCGCTGCCGGTCTACGAGAACTTGCAAGCCGTGTAGTAGCTGTCCTTGTGATCCTTGATCGGTGTGGCGATGGTCTTGAGCGTGTGACGGCCCTTGTCATCCTTCACCACCTCGAACATGTGCATGTCCTGGATCGGGAAGTTGTTGGTATTGAACTTGAAGTTGCCGCGTACGGATTTGAAATCAGCCGCCTTCAAGGCGGCCTGGAACGCCTTCTTGTCGTTGACGTTGCCCTTGACCTTTGCGATTGCCGAGTCGAGCAGCAGCGCTGAGTCATAGGCCTGCGCGGCATACTGCGAGGGAATGCGGTTGTATTTTTTCTCAAAGTCCGCGACGAACTTGACGTTTGCCGCGTTCTTGAAATCCGGTCCCCAGAAGGTGCCCGACACCACACCAAGCGCGGCGTCACGCTGTGCCGGCAGGTTGAGGCCGTCGGTGGTCGACGTGGTCAAAAGGGGAATCTTGCCGAGCAGGCCGGCCTGCTGATACTGCTTGACGAAGTTGACGCCGAGGCCACCGGGGTAGAACACGTAAATGGCATCGGGCTTCTTGGCCGCCACTTGCGCGAGTTCAGCCGAGAAATCAGGCTGGTTGAGCGGGGTGTAAATCTCGTCCATCACCTCGCCTTTGAAGGTGCGCTTGAAGCCCGCCACAAAGTCTTTGCCGGCCTGATAGTTGGGCGC
>JANPAR010000054.1:0-2093 GCA_031430015.1 Burkholderiales bacterium | reverse complement strand
CGGCAAGCCGGTGGTCGGCTTCGGCATCGAAGGCTACGGCGACCACGAGACCATCAAGCGCGCTTCCAAAATGGCGAAGGAATATGTGCAGTGGGCCAGCGAGATGCAGCGCGTCGAGTGCCCGATCCACGAATTGTGGGTCTCCACCAAGTGCGGTGAATCGGACACCACCTCCGGCTGCGGCGCCAACCCCACCGTGGGCGCGGCGTTTGACAAGCTGCACCCACTCGGCAACTACCTGTGCTTCGGCGAAACCTCCGAGATCACCGGTGGCGAATCGATCGTGGCGGCACGCTGCGCCAACGACAAGGTGCGCGACCAGTTCATGTTCATGTTCAACCGCTACCAGGACCTGATCAACCGCCACAAGACCAGCGACCTCTCCGACAGCCAGCCAACCAAGGGCAACATCGCCGGCGGCCTGACCACCATCGAAGAGAAAGCCCTGGGCAACATCCAGAAGATCGGCAAGAAGTGCACGGTCGACGGCGTGATCGACAAGGCTGAAATGCCGACCCACCCAGGTCTGTGGTTCATGGATTCCTCCTCTGCCGCTGCTGAAATGGTGACCCTGTGCGCGGCCTCTGGCTTTGCGGTGCACTTCTTCCCCACCGGCCAAGGCAATGTGATCGGCAACCCGATCCTGCCGGTCATCAAGATTTGCGCCAACCCGCGCACCGTGCGTCTGATGCCCGAGCATATGGATGTGGACACCTCGGCGCTGCTGCAATCCGAGCTCACGCTTGAAGGCGCGGGCGACAAACTGCTCGAATGCATGCTGCGCACCGCCAATGGCCGCTTGACGGCTGCCGAGGCGCTCGGGCATCGGGAGTTTGTCCTCACGCGTTTGTACGAATCGGCATAAGAAGGGAAGGCGGCTGCAAGCCGCTTCCACCAACGTTTTTCACGGCATGTCCGTGAAGAACGTTGGGCACCAAGGGCTGCAGACCAGGCGGGTCAGGCCTTACGCCTGGGTTTGAGTTTGGGTTCAACCTGTGAGACCACTGTTTGCTTAGCCGAGAATCGAGATGAAACGCCCCCCGAACATTCTGTACATCATGGCCGACCAGCTCGCCGCGAGCGTGTTGCCGATTTACGGCCACAAGCTGGTGAAAACACCCAACCTCGACCGCCTTGCGGCACAGGGCACGGTGTTTGACAACGCCTATTGCCCCAACCCGATTTGCGCCTCGTCGCGCTTTGCCATGATGTCGGGCCAGTACTCGTCACGCATCGGCGCGTTTGACAACGCCTCGGAATTTCCGGCGGCGGTGCCGACGTTTGCGCACTACCTGCGCTCGCTCGGTTACCTGACCTGTCTCTCGGGCAAGATGCATTTTGTCGGGCCGGATCAGCTGCACGGCTTTGAAGAGCGTGTTACCACCGACATTTACCCGTCCGATTTCGGCTGGACAGCAGACTGGGCACAGAAGGGCAATCCCTACGCACCGAGCCAGATGAGCATGCGCGGCGTGGTCGAATCGGGCCTGTGCGTGCGCTCGCTGCAGATGGACTACGACGATGACGTCGCCAACCAATCGGTGCAGTGGCTGTTCGACTGGGCGCGCCGCGGCGGGGACAAAAGCGCGGGAGAGAACGGCCCGCAACCCTTCCTGCTGGTGGCCTCCTTCACCCACCCGCACAACCCGTTCACGATCTCGCAGGAATACTGGGATCTGTATGACGATGCCGACATCGACATGCCGACCGTGCCCTTCATTCCCTATGAAAAGCGCGACCCGTGGAGCCAGCGCTATTACAAGCTGATCCGCCAGGACGAGCACAACGTCACCGATGCGCACATCCGCTCCGCGCGCCACGCCTACTATGGCATGGTGAGCTATTTCGACAGCAAGGTCGGCATGCTGCTCGACACGCTCGAAAAAATCGGCCAGCTCGACAACACCGTGATTGTGTTCACCGCCGACCACGGCGACATGCTCGGCGAAAGAGGCATGTGGTACAAGTTCAACCCCTACCAGAACTCGGTGCGCGTGCCGCTCGTGATCAGCGCGCCCGGCGCCAAGGCCGGCCACCGGGTCAATGCGAACTGCGGCCTGGTTGACCTGCTGCCCACGCTGCTCGACCTTGCC
>JANPAR010000053.1:0-28253 GCA_031430015.1 Burkholderiales bacterium | reverse complement strand
CGTGCTCTTCGAAGCGGAACAGGCTGGTCGGGTCGTGCATCAGCACATTGGTGTCAAGAACAAAGAGCTTGGTGGCCGCCGGTTTCAAGCGGGTGACAGTGGCCGATTTTTGCGAAGAAGCTTTTTTCGGTGAACTCAATTTCGTGACATTGGCGGTCAATGCGTTCTCCTTGGGCAGTTTGACAAAAGATAAGGGATGAGAAAAAGCATGTGAAGAAGGTCGTGAAAAAGGCCGCTTGTCTTTCGACAAACGGCCTGCATAGGGCGCTCTGGATTCAAGGGCGCGCGGAAATAGCGGGCGCCGGGCGGTGGGTGGGCGATTTCTCATCATGGATGAACCCACTGCCCCCCAATGCGCATGGACAGATGCCCCATGCAGTGCTCCTTGCCATGCGCCTGGACATGCCCTGCGGCGCGGCAATGACTGAGCAGGATTGGCAGTGTGCTCATAGCGCCTTGGCGGCCTCCAATACTTCTTCCACGTGGCCAGCCACCTTGACGGCGCGCCATTCGCGTACGACGCGCCCATTGGTGTCGATCAGGAAGGTGCTGCGTTCAATGCCGCGCACCTGCTTGCCGTACATGTTTTTCATTTTCATCACATCGAACAGGTTGCACACGGTTTCATCCGGGTCTGCAATCAGTTCAAACGTAAACGCCATCTTGGCCTTGAAGCCTTCGTGTGACCTGAGCGAGTCGCGGCTGACGCCGAAGATCGCGGTATTGGCCTTGGTAAACTCACCGTGAAAGGCGGTGAAGGTCTGGCCTTCGACTGTGCAACCCGGCGTGTCGTCCTTGGGATAGAAGTACAGCACCAGGCTTTTGCCGCGCTGGGCCGACAGCGTGAAGGTGACACCGGAGGTAGCGGGAGCGCTGAATTCCGGAACGGCCAAGCCGGTTATGGGGAGAGAAGTCATCGGGTGCGGAGAATCAAACCTGAGATTAGATTAGCACAAGGTGTGGTGCCCAGTGCGGTGCATCAAACCAGATGCGGTGGCCCCTGGCAGGCCATCACGCCGGAGCGGCCCGGCACTTCGCGCCACTCGACGTTGTGATGGGGCAGGGTATTGAAGTTGAGCGCTGCGGCAATTTCGCGCGTTGCGACCAGCGTATCGCCGCGTGCACGCCAGCCTGCGAGCAGGCGCTCAAAGGTGGGCAACAACTTCATGCCTTCGAGTTCGGCATGCAGGGTGTAGACGTGGCCGTACTCTGAGGTTGCTTGTTGCGAAAGCTTGAGAATGTGCTCATGGACATTGTCCGGTGTCAGGCCATCGAGGCCGATCAACTCATCAAGCGTCGGCAGGGTGCTGGGAATTTGCGCGCAGCGCGCGACCTCACCGCGCACCACCGGCCAAAACGGCTGCGTGCCACGCGTGTCCGATGCGTAGTCAAAGCCAAGCCGCTGGGTGAGGCGGAGTGCATGCGCGTTCATCTGCCAGCCTGCTGCCCCATGCGTCTTCGCTGTCATGCCAAAGACCTGCTCAAAACGCTTACATGCCAACTGCATCTGGCGCTCTGTCCATGCGTTGGATGCGGCGTGCTCATCCGTGCCAACACCGTCCTGCCACTTGACGTGATCCCAGGTGTGGATACCGGCCTCGAAACCCGCGTCGCGCACGCTGCGCAAAATGCCGGCACACTTCACCCCGATATCCGGGCCCGGCAGCAGCGTGCCGTAGAGCAGGGTTTTGATGCCGTAGTGTTCGACCACCGAGGTGCGCGACACCTTGGAGAAAAAACCGGGGCGCAGTGCGCGCTTGATGGCGCGGCCGGTGTGATCGGGGCCGAGGCTGAACAGGAATGTGGCCTGCGCGTTGTGACGCCGGAGCGTTTCGAGAAGACGCGGCACACCTTCCACCGTGCCGCGATAAGTGTCAACGTCAATCTTGAGGGCGATCTTCATCTTGTCGCCCCCGCAGAGGCAGGGCTGGCGGTCAACGAGCGCCCACAGCGAGCCGGTCAAACGCGAGCATCAACTGCCGCTCAATCCATCAATCGGCGTGCCTGATCGACATGCCCTCGATACGCTTCAAAAATATTCTTGAGCGCAGCGTCCATCTTGACCGCGGGTTTCCAGTCGAGGTCTTTCATGGTGTTGGTGATTTTCGGGACGCGGTTTTGCACATCCTGATAGCCCTTGCCGTAATAGTCGCCCGAGGTGGTCTTGACAAGTTTCACCTTCTTGGCGTTGTCGCGATACTCGGGAATCGACTTGGCCAACTCCAGCATCATGGTGGCGAGGTCTTTGACCGAGAAGTTATTTTTTGGATTGCCAATGTTGTAGATCTGGCTGTCGGCAATACCGCCCTTGTTGTCGATGATCTTCATCAGCGCGCTGATGCCGTCGTCGACATAGGTGAAGGCGCGTTTCTGCGCACCGCCGTCGACCAGCTTGATGTTCTCGCCGCGTACGATGTGGCCGAGGAACTGGGTAATCACGCGCGAGCTGCCTTCCTTGGGCGTGTAGATCGAGTCGAGGCCCGGACCGATCCAGTTGAAGGGGCGAAACAGCGTGTACTTGAGGCCTTCCTGCATGCCGTAGGCGTGGATCACGCGGTCCATCAACTGTTTGGCGCAGGAATAAATCCAGCGCGGCTTGTTGATCGGGCCGAGGATGAAGTTGGAGTTCTCCGGGTCAAACTCGGCATCTGTGCTCATGCCGTAAACCTCGGAGGTCGAGGGGAAGATCACGCGCTTTTTGTATTTCACGCAGTCGCGCACGATCGGCAGGTTGGCCTCAAAGTCGAGCTCGAACACGCGCAGTGGTTCTTTGACATAGGTGGCCGGTGTGGCGATGGCCACCAGCGGCAGGATCACATCGCATTTCTTGACGTGGTACTCGATCCACTCTCGGTTGATCGTGATGTCGCCTTCAAAAAAGTGAAAGCGCTTCTCGGCCATCAGGTCGGTGATGCGGTCGGACGCCATATCCATGCCGTACACCTCCCAATTGGTGGTGGCGATGATGCGCTTGGACAGGTGATGGCCGATGAAACCATTGACGCCGAGGATGAGGACTTTTTTCATGATGGCAACGCGTGAAATTGAGAGGTAATTTTACGCGAGATGCACGGTGTCACCGCCGAAGATGCGAGCGAAATTGACGGTATCCACCGCTTCGCCTGCCGCTTCCAGGGACAAAATGCGCAAGCGCCGCCCGTCGGCGCAGGCCAAAATCAGTTTGCCGCTATCAGTGAAAATCCTTGGTGGGAGCGGATCTTCAGGCATCGATGCGGTGAAGACTTTGTCCACCAAGGGTTCCAAGCCGGTACGCCATATCAAAATGCGCTTTTCCATCACATCAGCAAACGCGCCAGGGTAGGGAAGTGTGAGTGCGCGGACGAAATTGTGAATCCGTTGCGCGCTCCAAGTGAAGTCGACGCGGCCGTCCTCGGGCTTGCGGCCCTTGAAGTAGCCGCCTAGCGTCAAGTCTTGCGGGGTATGGGCGGCAGTGCCGGCCAGCAGTGCCGGCAGCACGCGATCCAGCGCGCGCGCCGCGGCGCCGGTCACGGCGTTAAACACTTCCTGCGCGGTGTCGTCAGGGCCGATGGCGATAGCTTCCTGCGCAACGATGGCACCGTTGTCAGGCTTCCCGGTCATCGCATGCAGGGTCGCGCCGGTCTCGGTTTCGCCATGGATGATGGCCCAGTTGACCGGCACGCGGCCGCGATACTTCGGTAACAGCGAGCCGTGCATGTTGTAGTTGCCGCGCTGCGCGATGGCCAGCAGCGGCGCTTTCAACATGTTGCGGTAGTAGAACGAAAACAGAAAATCCGGTTGCGCCGCCTGCACCTGCGCGATGACCTCAAAGGTGTTGGGGTCAGCCGGCGCAATGGCCTTGATGTTGTGCCGCTGCGCCAGCTCTGCGACGCTCTCGAACCAGATCATCTCGTTCGGGTTGTCCTCGTGGGTCACCACCAGCGGCACATCAACGCCATGACGCAGCAAGGTCGCGAGGCAGCGCACGCCCACGTTGTGATACGCGAAGACGACGGCGCGTGTCATGCGCAGCAAGCGGGGGTCAAGGTGGCATCACGCCGCGAGTAGCGGACGCGATGCGAATGCCACGGCAGCATGCAGACTCATACGGCATCTTTGCTGCGCGTCTGCTCAAGAATCGCCTGCACCAAATAGCGCGGGCGCGCGCGCACCTGTTGATAGATGCGGCCAATGTATTCGCCAAGCAGACCGATGCCAAACAGCGTCACCCCGATGAGAAAGAATGCAATACCAAAGAGCGTGAACAAGCCTTCAGACTCCGGCCCGAGTATCAGGCGCCGCACACCGAGGTAAACCGTGAACAGCAGGGACGCTACTGCAATCACAATGCCCGCGAGCGAAAACCATTGCAGCGGCACCACCGAAAAGCCCGTCATCAAATCAAAGTTGAGGCGGATCAGCGAGTACAGCGAATATTTGGATTCGCCCACTGCGCGCTCTTCATGCGCGACTTCGATCTCGGTGGGGCGCTGCGCGAAGGTATAGGCCAGTGCCGGGATGAAGCTGTTGATCTCACGACAGGAGTTGATCGCATCGACGATGCCGCGCGAATATGCGCGCAGCATGCAGCCCTGATCGGTCATCTTGATGCGCGTGATCTTTTCGCGCAGGGCATTCATCGCGCGCGACGCGGTTTTTCGGAACCAGCTGTCCTGGCGCTGCGTGCGGATGGTGCCGACATAGTCGAATCCCTCGCGCATTTTTCTCACCAGCTTGCCGATCTCCTCTGGCGGGTTTTGCAGATCGGCATCGAGCGTGATGACGATCTCGCCGCGCGTCTGCTCAAAGCCCGCCATGATGGCCATGTGCTGGCCGAAGTTGCCATTGAACAGCACCACGCGCGTGACATCGGGGCGTGCGTTGAACTGCTCGCGCAGGATGGCGGCTGAGCGGTCGCGCGAGCCGTCGTTGACGAAAATGATTTCGTAGGCTTCGCCCTTGGCCGCCAGCGCGTCCAACGCAGGGTAGAGGCGCGCGAACAGGGCTGCGAGGCCTTCTTCTTCGTTGTAAACCGGAATGACGATGGAGACGACGGGAGTCATGGGTGTTTGTCGATTGTTCTGCGCCAGCGTGGCGGCATTTTCTCATGGGCCAGCAGCCACCTGAGTATCAGCGGGACCAGGCCGATCAGGGCAAGCGACAGCAGCAGAACCGGCGAGAGCAGTCCGGCGAGCGATTCGACCTTGGCCAGTTCGGTGCCGGCGTTCACAATGAGGATGGTCTCGATCAGCATGCCGGCCTGACTGGCCCAGTAGAAGGTAAGGACGCGCATCGGCGTGATGCCCATCACCAAATTGATCAGGAAATAGGGAAATACCGGCGTGAGGCCGAGGAAGATCAGGTAGAACGCACCGTCGCGCTCAATGCCGCGATTGAACGCGGCCAACTGTGTGCCGAAGCGCCGCAGCACCCAGTCGCGCAGGACAAAGCGCGACGCGAGGAAGCACAAGGTTGCGCCAAGCGCGGACGAAAACGACACCAGCAGCACGCCGGGCACCAAACCGAACAACGCCCCCGCCGCGAGGGTCAGCAGCGGCGTGCCTGGCAACGCGACGGCCACCGTCACCGCATAGAGCGCAAAAAAGAGTGCGGCGGCGGCAAACGGCGCACCCTGGACTTGAGCGACCAGGCCAGCATGCCGGGCCTTGAGATTGGCCAGCGTGAAGCTGTGCCCGGCGTCGAACGCGAAGATGGCCGCAAGTACCAGCGCAGCGATCACGGCCAGCAACAGCAGACGCCACCCGTGCTGGCGCATTGCGGCCGGGTTTCGCTCTGCGCTCACCCCAGCGAATGCTCAGAAGTAAGACTGCAAAGAGCCGCGCCGGCGTATATCAAGCGTGGCGCAGTGGAAGCCGCCGCCAAACATCTTGTAATTCATGAACGGCAGCGGAATTGGCTCGAACCCCCAGCTCTTGAGCGCGGCGATCATCGAGACCTGCGACTCCTCGCAAATCACGCGCTTTTCGTCGAGCTTGAGCATGTTGAGGCTGATCCACTTGCTTACCAGCGAGAGATAAAAACGCCAGCTTGGCGGTAGGGGATCGGGCTCCGGAGCGACCAGAATCTGCCAGTCCTTGAGCACCTTGGGCAGGCGCGTGACATCGACAAACTCGGGGTTGATCAGCACCTTGCCAGGCCCGAGTGGCACGAAGGTGGTGTCGATGTGCATCGGCTGGGTGCAGCGCGTTTCGATCTCGTGCAGCGTGTATTGACTGCCCAAATGACGGCGCAGCCACTCGACGCCGCGCTTGTTCGTCACGTTGCTGCGCGTGTAAAACAGGTCGCGCCCACAGCGCGTGAAGTCGGCGGCGTCAAACAGCGGTTCGGCTTCGGTGAGCATGTAGCGCATCGGCTCGCCGGCCTTCGGGGGCGTGTAGTTGTAGTCGTAGGCGCGGTCGTCGAGCATCGGCTTGGGCGCAGAAGTCCAGCGTGCGCCGCCGTCAAAGTATTCGTTGAGCAGATCGCGGTAGGCGTAGACCTCAAAAAAACGCGAGCGCCAGGCCATCGGCGTCTCGATCATTTCGTCGCCAATGATGAGGATGCCGTCGCGCGGGCTGGCAGTGCAAAAGCCCTTGGACTTCCAGAATGGTGTCTTGGCGTTGTAGTGAAAATCGACCGGTGCCGGGCGGCGCACCTTGATGCCTTCGCGGTCGAGCAGGCGCGCGAGGCCTTCGAGCTCACGCTTGGCCGGATCGGCAATCACGCCCGGGTAACGCATGCCTGCCAGCGGCCAATAGAGCTTGGCGGCTTTAGCCGGCAGGTTGCCGGTGAAGGTGAGGTGGTTGACCGGGATGGTCGCGTGTTCAAGACTGCCAACGATCACTTCTTCGAGCGGGTCCCACTCGTTGTGCGAGTTGACTGGACAGGAGGAAATGGGAGAGGCGCTCGCGCCCTGTGCGGCGGCGGACGAATCGAGTTTCAGGGCTTCGGGAGCGTTCATGGCGGATACTTGCGTGATTAGACGTGGAATTATAGCGAGCAGCCTTTGCGATTCGTGCAGAGAGTGATGAGGCGTGGGCCACGTTCCACACTACGCCGCGATGCGCAGCGTCTTGATCGAATCACTCACGGCTTCGCACACCCGCTCCACATCGGCCTGCGTCATCGCCGGAAACAGCGGCAGCGTGACGATGCCCGCGCCGATGCGTTCGGCGTGCGGGAACATGCCCTCGCGAAAGCCGCGTTTGCGGTACAGCGTAAACAGGTGGATTACCGGGTAATGCACGCCGGTGCCGATGCCGCGTTCTTTCATCGCCGTCATGAAATCAGCGCGCATCACATCGCACGGCAGCACGATTTGAAACATGTGCCAGTTGGAGTTTTCGAAATCCATCACCGGCAGATCGCAGCCAAGTTCGACATCGAAGCGGTCGAAGTAGTGTTGGGCCAGATCGCGGCGCCTTTGCGTAAATGCGTCGAGGTGTTGTAACTGTCCCAAGCCAATGCGCGCGGCCACGTCGGTCATGTTGAACTTGCCGCCCATCACGTCCACGTCCATGCCGTCCACGCCGCTGCGCGACACGCCCTGCAAGCGATAGCGCTCACAGAGCGTGACATCGACATCGGCGGGCAGCACCAGTGCACCGCCCTCGGTGGTGGTGATGTTCTTGTTGGCGTGGAAGCTGAACGAGACAAAGTCGCCGAAGCTGCCAATCGCACGTCCGCGCCACGACGCGCCGAAGGCCTGCGCCGCGTCTTCGACCACGCGCAGCTTGTGTTTTGCGGCGAGCGCGTAAAGACGGTCGCGGTCTACCGGCAGACCGGACAAATCGACCGGGATGACGGCGCGCGTCTTCTGCGTGATCGCCGCCTCGATGCGGTTGAGATCGATGTTGCGGGTGGCGGCATCGACATCGACAAATACCGGTGTCGCGCCGACTTCAAGAATGACGGTGGCGGTGGCGACCCACGACAGCGGCGTGGTGATGACTTCATCGCCCGGCCCCACGCCGGCGAGGCGCAGCGCAATCTCCATGGTGCAGGTCCCGCTGTTGAAGGCGCGCACCGTGCGCCCGCCGCAATGCGCCGAGAGAGCGGCTTCAAACGCCTGCACCTGCGGGCCGCTGGTGATCCAGCCCGAGCGCAAGACGGCGGCGACGCCGGCGATGGTCTCTTCGTCGATCGACGGGCGGGTGAAAGGAAGAAAGGGTTGTGTGCTCATGGCGGCGCGGCGATCAGGATTCAGTAGCGGATACTCAGGGCTTGCGGACGATGACGCGCCGGGTATCGCGTGCGACGATCACGTGCGGTACTTTGTGGCGCTCAAAATACACCAGCGTGCCCGGATGCATGATCGCCATCGCAAATTTGTCAGTGGCCCAACGCTTTTCAAACTCGCCGTAGGTCTTCATGAAATTGCCAGGCTCCTGCTCGACGCCGAAGCTCAACTCGCCGGTGTACTCGACCAGCGTGACATTGCGTCCGATGTAGTAGGGCAGGGTCTGGTCGTAAATGCTGATGCTGTAAAACGGCGCGTCGGGCCGCAACTGCGGGCGGATTTTTTCGACCAGATGATAGGTGGAAGCGGCCGGAGAGAGGGTGTCATGGCCGGTGAGTGCGAGTTGAGCGGAGGCCAGTGCGCCAAATGCCAATGTGATTGCCGCAGCAAACGTGCGCTCTTTGAGTGCCAACCACAGCGCAGTAACAGCTCCCAGCACCGCTACCACAGCAGCAGCGATCAGCCACGGCACGTAGGCTTCGTAGAGCGCGAGCGGCACCTCGACATCGGCCAAGCGCGTTGCTTGCGGCGCAAAAAACAAACCCGCAATGCCCAACGCCAGCGCCGGCACGATGTGGAGCGCGAGCGCGCGCGGGCGGATGCGGGCGAGATACTCGCCAATCAGCAGCGCCAGTGCAGGAAACACCGGCAAGATATAGCTCGGCAGCTTGGAACTCGATGCGGAAAAAAACACAATTACAAAAACGACCCACGTCAGCAAAAAACGTTTCGGTTGAAAGCCGTTCTCGCGTGCGCGCTCTCGCGGCAGGGCGCGCACGCAGGCGTCAAACATCAGCAACGTCCACGGCAGCATGCCGGCCAGCAAAATCGGCACGAAATACCACGGCGCGCCGGTGCGGCTGTGCGCCTTGGTCAAAAAGCGGTCGAAGTGTTCGTGTATGAAAAAGAACTGAAAAAACTCAGGGTTTCTGATGCACACCAAGATGAACCATGGCGACGCAACGGCGAAAAAAATCAGCAAGCCCGACCCCATGCGCATGCGCTTCCACAACACCCAATCGCGCGACCACAGGCTGTAAATGATGAGTGACGCCGCAGGCAGGGCTGCGCCGATCAAGCCCTTGGTGAGCACTGCCAGCCCAAGCGCTGCCCAGGCCAGCCACATCCAGTTGCGCGCTGCACTCGACTCGACCCGCTCGCGCTGCGCCAGCATCAACGAAAACAGGCCAAGGCACAAGAAAAAGGCCACGCCCATGTCGAGCGTATTGACGTGTGCAATCAACACGTAGAGCAGGCTGCTGCCGGCTACCGCACCCGCCATCAGCCCGGCGCGCAGGCCCCAGAAGCGGGTACCCACGAAGGCTGCGAGCAACACCCCGAGAAAGCCGGTCAGGGCCGGCCACAGACGTGCCGTCCAGTGATGGATGCCAAACACTTCAAAGGCGACGGCGGTCGCCCAGTATTGCAATACCGGCTTTTCAAAGTACTTGAAGCCATTCTCGCGTGGCGTGACCCAGTCGCCAGTGACTACCATCTCGCGCGCGACTTCGGCGTAGCGGCCCTCGTCTGGGCGGATCAGTTTGCGTGCTTCGAGGTTGGCAAACCACACCAGCGCGAGCAGCAGCGCCAACAGCAGAATGTTGCGGCGGGTGATGAAAGGCCTCGAAGGTAACGCGTCGTCCATACGGGTTGTGGTCAGGGGTGGGGCGGGCGGGGGCGGTCAGAGCGCAGCCTGAATAGACTGGCGCAATCGCACACTCATTCCGCGGGCAACAGCGCGGCAGCGACGCTGCGCCCTTCGCTAACCAGAATGTTGTAAGTACGGCAAGCTGCACCGGTATCCATCACTTCAAGGCCAATGCGTCTGTCGATCAGCGCGCGGGTCAGGCGCGGGTGCGGAAAGCGCTGCCTGAGGCCGGTGCCGAGCAAGACAATCTCGACACCGAGTTCGGCCAGAGCGGTGAAGTGCTCGGCGGCGAGCGCATCGAACGATGCAGGCTGCCAGGTGTCGATCAACTGTTGCGCCAGCACGATCAGGGGTGCCGCGTGCCGTGCTTCGTTGATTTGCACCACTGCGCCGTCACAGGCGGTGATGAAGTGGATACCGGTGCGGGATTCGGAATGAAGTTTCAAAGCCTTGCTGCTTTCAGGAGGGCTACCCGGCGCAATACTGGGTAAACCCGCGCCAAAGTTGGGGTATTGCGATGCGGTATTTGGTCAAATACAACACGATTTGGGAGTAAAATTATACCTTTCGTCCAACCCCGTCAGGCAGTGGTTTTTTTGTTCTAAATCCGCAGGTTATACCCACCACCACCGCCGCATTTGACCAAGGTTTTGATCCGGGATTTGATTATGGCCACTCGTGAATTTTCGCGCATCAAGCGCCTGCCGCCTTATGTGTTCAACATTACCGCAGAACTCAAGATGGCCGCCCGCCATCGGGGCGAAGACATCATTGATCTCTCGATGGGTAACCCGGATGGCGCGACGCCGCAGCACATCGTGGACAAGCTGGTCGAAGCCTCGCTGCGTCCAGACACGCACGGCTACTCGGTGTCCAAGGGCATTCCGCGTTTGCGCAAGGCAATCACCACCTGGTACAAGACGCGTTATGGCGTTCAATTTGACCCCGACTCCGAAGCCATCGTCACCATCGGCTCCAAAGAGGGCCTGGCGCACCTGATGCTGGCGACGCTTGATCGCGGCGACACTGTGCTGGTGCCCAATCCGAGCTACCCGATCCACATTTACGGGGCAGTGATTGCCGGGGCTGACATTCGCAGCGTGCGCATGACGCCCGATGTCGATTTTTTTGAAGAGTTGCAGCGCACGATTCGCGAGTGCTTCCCCAAACCCAAGATGATGATCCTGGGCTTTCCGTCCAACCCCACTGCGCAGTGCGTCGATCTTGATTTCTTCACGCGTGTAGTGGCATTGGCGAAGGAGCATGACATCCTCGTCGTCCATGACCTCGCCTACGCCGACATCACGTTTGACGGCTATCGCGCGCCGTCGATCATGGAAGTGCCAGGCGCATCGGACATTGCTGTGGAATTTTTCACCATGAGCAAGAGCTACAACATGGCCGGGTGGCGCATCGGTTTCATGGTGGGCAACAAGGAATTGGTGGCGGCGCTGGCACGCATCAAGAGCTATCACGACTACGGCAGCTTTACGCCGGTGCAGGTGGCGTGTATCGCGGCGCTCGAAGGCCCGCAAGACTGCGTGAAAGAGATCACCGCGCAATACCAGAGCCGCCGCGACGTGATGGTAAAGGGCCTGCACGAGATCGGCTGGATGGTCGACAAGCCCAAGGCATCGATGTACATCTGGGCGAAGATTCCGGCACCTTATGCGGAGATGAAATCGCTGGAGTTCGCCAAGAAGCTGCTGGCCGACGCCAAGATCGCAGTCTCGCCCGGCATCGGGTTTGGCGATTATGGTGATGACTACGTGCGTATTGCCCTCATCGAAAACGAGCAGCGTACGCGCCAGGCCCTGCGTGGCATCAAGGACATGTTTCGCAAGGATGGCCTGTTGCCCAAGGCGGCGGCCTGAGAGCCGCATCCAGAGCGGTTCTGCGCGATGTTTGTGCGCAATGATTGAACAAGAAGACCAAACGGAGTGATATGAAACCGATTCAAGTAGGTTTGCTCGGCATTGGTACGGTAGGCAGCGGCACCTTTAATGTGCTGGCGCGCAACCGGGAGGAAATCGTGCGCCGCGCCGGTCGCGACATCGTCATCTCGATGGTGGCTGACCTCGACACCGAGCGCGCCGAACGCATCGTCAAGGGCCGCGCGGTCGTCACCAAAAATGCCGACGACATTCTCAACAATCCCGAGATCGACATCGTCATCGAGTTGATCGGCGGCTACACCATCGCCAAGACCATGGTGTTGCGCGCCATTGAAGCGGGGAAGCACGTGGTCACCGCAAACAAGGCGCTGCTTGCGACCCACGGCAACGAGATTTTTACCGCCGCGCAAAAGAAGGGCGTGATGGTTGCCTTCGAGGCCGCCGTCGCCGGTGGCATACCGATTATCAAGGCCTTGCGCGAAGGTCTCACCGCCAACCGCATCGAGTGGATCGCCGGCATCATCAACGGTACGTCGAACTTCATCTTGTCAGAAATGCGCGACAAGGGCCTGCCCTTTGCCGATGTGCTGCGCGAGGCGCAAAAGCTCGGCTACGCCGAGACCGACCCTACCTTCGATATCGAGGGCGTCGATGCCGCCCACAAGCTCACCATCATGAGCGCGATCGCGTTTGGTGTGCCGATGCAGTTCGGCTCGGCCCACGTCGAAGGCATCACCAAGCTCACCAAAGAAGACATCGAATACGCCGAGCAACTCGGCTACCGCATCAAGCTTCTCGGCATCACGCGCCGCACCGTGGTCGACGGCAAGACCGGCATCGAACTGCGCGTACATCCGACCCTGATCCCGCACAAACGCCTGATCGCCAATGTCGAAGGCGTCATGAACGCGGTGCTGGTGAAGGGCGATGCGGTCGGGGCAACGATGTACTACGGTGCCGGTGCCGGCTCAGAACCCACCGCCTCGGCCGTGATCGCCGATCTCGTCGACATCACGCGCATGCACACGGCCGATCCGGAGCAACGCGTGCCGCATCTCGCGTTCCAGCCCGACCAGTTGGCCGGCACGCCGATCTGGCCGATTGGCGAAATCACCACCAGCTACTACCTGCGTCTGCGCGTCAAGGATCAGCCCGGCGTGCTGGCCGACATCACCCGCGTTCTCGCCGACCACAGCATCTCGATTGACGCGATGGTGCAGAAGGAACCGGCCGAAGGCGAAGAGCAAGTCGACATCATCATGCTCACGCACCAGGCGGTCGAGAAGCGCGTTGATGGGGCGATTGCGAAAATGGAGGCGTTGCCGGTGGTGTTGGGCAAGGTCACGCGGATTCGCCTCGAAGAACTCAATTGAATCGAACCGGCGTTCGCATGCGCCGTCAGGTCACCTGAATATGCGTTACATCAGCACGCGCGGCACTGGCCAAAACGGCGGTGCGCCCAAATTCTTTTGCGACATCCTGCTCGAAGGCCTCGCGCCCGATGGCGGCCTCGCGATGCCGGCGTCGTATCCGCAGTTGACAGGTGCCGAGCTCACGCGCATGCGCGCGATGTCTTATGCGGATTTGGCGTTTGCGGTATTGTCGAAATTCATCGATGACATCCCCGCTGATGCCCTGAAAGCCTTGGTGGACAAGACTTACAGGCCGGAGGTATTCGGCACCACAGACATCACGCCGCTCGTCACGCTCGAACCCGGTCTGCACATCCTCGGCCTCTCGAACGGCCCGACGCTCGCTTTCAAAGACATGGCGATGCAGTTGCTGGGTCACCTGTTCGAGTATGTGTTGCAGCGCGAAGGGCGCGAACTCAACATCCTCGGCGCAACGTCGGGCGACACCGGCTCGGCTGCCGAATACGCGATGCGCGGCAAGCAGGGCGTGCGCGTATTTATGCTCTCGCCCAAGGGCAAGATGAGTCCATTTCAGACTGCGCAAATGTTCAGTTTGCAGGACCCCAACATCTATAACATCGCCGTCGATGGCGTGTTTGATGATTGTCAGGACATTGTCAAGGCGGTGTCGGGCGATGCCTCGTTCAAGGCGCGGCACAAGATTGGCGCCGTCAATTCGATCAACTGGGCGCGCGTGGTGGCGCAGGCGGTGTATTACTTCAAGGGCTACTTCGCCGCGACCACGTCAAATGACCAGCAGGTCTCGTTCGCGGTGCCGTCAGGCAATTTCGGCAATATTTACGCCGGGCATCTGGCGCGCAGCATGGGTTTGCCGATCAAGCAACTGGTGCTCGCCACCAACGAGAACAACGTGCTCGACGAGTTCTTCAGGACCGGCGTCTACCGCGTGCGCACCAGCGCCGAGACGCGCCAGACCTCCAGCCCGTCGATGGATATTTCCAAGGCGTCGAACTTCGAGCGTTTCGTGTTTGACCTCGCAGGGCGCGACGGTGCGAGGATCAAGGAGCTGTGGGCAAAGCTCGACATTGACGGCGCGTTCGATCTCAACACCGAGTTGGACCGCGACGGTACGCCGCTGATGCAGTCCGCGCCGCAATACGGTTTTGTCTCAGGCAGCAGCACCCACGCTGACCGCCTCGCCACCATCCGCAGCACGCATCAGCGCTACGGCAAGCTGATCGACACGCACACCGCCGACGGCCTCAAGGTCGCGCTCCAACACCGCGAGCCCACCGTGCCGATGATCGTGTTGGAAACTGCGCTGCCGGTCAAATTTGAAGAGACCATCATCGAAGCCCTCGGCATCAAACCGCCACGTCCCGCCGGGTTCGAAAACATCGAGGCCTTGCCCAAACGCTTTGTCGATATGCCAGTGGCGGCGGGCAAGATCAAGGCCTACCTCGCGTTCCAATGCGCGCAAAAATGGGGCTGAAATAAAGGGGTCTGACCCCATTTATTTTGTAGCCCGTTTCTATTGGAACGGATATGCAGAAAAAAGTATTTGGCTTTGCCGGCTTTTCGGGTTCGGGGAAGACGACGCTGATCGAGCAACGGCTCCCGCGCTTTGTGCAGGCGGGGCTGCGCGTGTCGCTCATCAAGCACGCGCATCATGCTTTTGACATCGACAAACCGGGCAAGGATTCCTACCGGCACCGCGAAGCAGGTGCGACCGAAGTGCTGGTGACCTCGGACCGGCGCTGGGTGTTGATGCACGAGTTGCGCGACGAAGCGCAGCCGTCGCTTGACGCGCAACTGGCGCGCTTTGCGCCTTGCGATCTGGTGCTGGTCGAAGGCTTCAAGCGCGCAGCAATTCCGAAACTCGAAGTGTTCCGCCCGTCGTTCGAGCGCCCGCTGCTGCATCCGGAAGACCCCAACATCGTCGCCATCGCGAGTGACGCACCGGTGCAAACCGCATTGCCGGTGCTCGATCTCAACGACCCGGCCGCGATTGCCGAATTTATAATCGCCCATCACGGTTTGCAGACGCGCGCCACATGAAATCACCGATGCTGTCGATGGACGAAGCGCTGGCCGCGCTGCTCGCGCAGGCGCAGCCGCTGGGCGATTCGGACGGTGCCCTGGCGACCGAAACCGTCGACACGCTCAACGCGCATGGCCGCGTGTTGGCGCAAGCGGTGGCCTCCACGATTGACGTGCCGCCGATGGACAACACCTCGATGGATGGCTACGCCGTGCGCGCTGCCGACATTGGGCAGCCGGGTGCCCGCCTCGCTGTGACGCAGCGCATTCCCGCTGGCGTCGTCGGAGAGCCGCTCCCACCAAGGTCTGCAGCCCGTATTTTCACCGGCGCGATGATCCCTGAAGGCGCTGATGCGGTGGTGATGCAGGAACAGTGCAGCGCTGAAAAGACGGCAGACGGTGACGCTGTGGTTGTCAATCACGCACCCGCGTCAGGCGAATGGATCCGGCGTCGCGGCGACGATATTCGCGCCGGCAGCGAGATTTTGCCCAAGGGCACACGCCTCTCCGCGCAGGCGTGCGGCCTCGCCGCATCAGTGGGCTTGAAGGAATTGCAGGTCGTGCGCCGCCTCAAGGTCGCGGTATTTTTTACTGGCGACGAATTGGCCATGCCGGGCGAGCCGCTCAAACCCGGGGCGATCTACAACTCCAACCGCTTCATGCTGCGCGGCCTGATCGAGGGCCTCGGCTGCACGCTCACCGACTTCGGCATCGTGCGCGATTCGCTCGACGCCACCCGTGCCACGCTGCGCGAGGCCGCGCGCGAGCACGATCTCATCATTACCACCGGTGGCGTATCGGTGGGGGAAGAAGACCACGTGCGGCCCGCGGTTGAAGCCGAAGGCGGGATCAAGCTCTGGCAGATTGCAATGAAGCCCGGCAAGCCCTTGGCCTACGGGCAGGTGCGGCGCGGTGGGGCGGGTGGCAGTGCAGACTTCATCGGTCTGCCCGGCAATCCGGTTTCCAGCTTCGTCACGTTTTTGTTGTTCGTGCGGCCCTTCATTCTCAAGCGCCAAGGTGCAAATGACTGGCAGCCGCGCGCACTGACCTTGCGCGCGGATTTTGACTGGCCCAAAGCCGATCGCCGCCGCGAGTTTTTGCGGGTGCGCATCAATGACGTTGGTGGCCTGGACCTGTTTGCCAACCAAAGCTCGGGCGTACTCACATCCACCGTGTGGGGCGATGGGCTGGTCGACAATCCGCCGTCGCAGCCGGTCAAGCGTGGCGATCCGGTGCGCTATCTGCCGTTCGCGGGGCTGCTGACATGAGCGCTGTCACGCTGCTGTTTTTTGCCGGTTTGCGCGAGGCGGTTGGCAGCAGCCGCGAAGCGCTCGAACTGCCTCCGGCTGTGACCACCGTAGGCGCATTGCGCGCGCATTTGGTCACGCGCGGTGGCGTCTGGGCCGAACATTTCGCACTGGCGCGCAATCTGCGTGCGGCCGTGAATCAGGATATGGCAGCAGCAGACGCGCCGGTGCGTGCTGGCGATGAAGTCGCATTCTTTCCGCCGGTGACCGGCGGCTAAGCGTAAGCGACCATGCCAGTCCGCGTCCAAGCCGAAGACTTCGACCTCACGCGTGAGGTCGCCGCGCTGCGTGCTGCGCAAGGCGTGCGTGCGGCCAGGATCGGCGCCATTGCCACCTTCACCGGCACCGTGCGCGACCTCAATGAAGTCGATGGCAAGGCCAGTGGCGTATCGCAGATGACGCTGGAGCATTACCCCGGCATGACCGAGCGCGCATTGGAAAAAATCATCGCCGTCGCCAAGGGCCGCTGGGATATTTTTGATGCCCTGGTGATTCACCGCATCGGTGCGCTCATGCCGCTTGACCAGATTGTGCTGGTGGCCACGGTCGGTGCACATCGTGGCGAGGCCTTTGCCGCCTGCGAATTCATCATGGACTATCTCAAGACCGAGGCGCCGTTCTGGAAAAAAGAGGCGACACCAGAGGGCGCTCGCTGGGTTGATGCGCGCAGTAGCGATGGCAGCGCCGCAGCACGCTGGGGCACGATGGCCGGCATGGAAAGCACCGGGGTCAACGCGGCCTTGGTCGATACGCCGAAAGCCATACCGGCCAAACCTGCTCCCATTGAAGCCGCTCCTACCAAGGCTTCTGGCGCATAGAGCGCCTGTGTGCCGCTTCCACCAAGGGTTTCTGCGCATGACGGTATACGGATTCATGGCGGTGGGATGCGGCGCGATGCTCGGCGCCTGGCTGCGCTGGGCGCTCGGCGTGTGGCTCAATGCAATGCAGCCAGCAATGCCGCCGGGCACCCTCGCCGCCAACCTGATCGGAGGCTACCTGATCGGCATTGCCGTTGCCTACTTCGCAGCCCATCCGGGTATCTCACCCGAGTGGCGCCTGTTTGCGATCACCGGGTTCCTCGGCGGCTTGACCACGTTCTCGACTTTTTCAGCCGAAAGTGTGGCCCTCCTGCAAAGCGCGCGCTATGTGGAAGCCGCGCTTCACTGTGGCCTGCATTTGGCCGGCTCGATCATCGCAACCATCGCCGGCTTCGCAAGTTGGCGCGCACTGGGTGGTTGAGTCGGGTTGGAGAAACAATCCGCCCATCGGGCGCGCCACCGCGCTGCCGCTAATCCGGAATCAACACCACCTTGCCATGCGTTTTGCGCGTGCCCAGATCGATCATCGCTTGCGGCGCGTTCGACAATTTGTAGGTGCTGGTGACCACCGGCTTGATCTTGCCCGCTGCGAGCAGCCCCATCAAATCGGCGAACACGGCTTGCACCGTCTTGGGCTCACGCTTGGCAGTCTCGCCCCAGAACACGCCGATCGCGCTCGCCGCTTTGAGCAAGAGGCGATTGGCCGGCAGATTGGGAATCGTGCCGCCTGCGAAGCCCACCACGATGAAGCGCCCGCGCCAGTTGAGCACGCGCAACGACTGCTCGGCAATCTTGCCGCCGACCATGTCGATGATGATGTCTGCGCCTTTGCCCCCGGTGGCGGCTTTGACCTTTTCGACCCAGGTGTCCGCCCCCGTACCGTTGTAGTCGTAGGCCTCGTGCGCGCCTTGATCGACGCAGACCTTGCATTTATCGTCGCCGCCAGCAGTAGCAAGAATTTTCCCGGCGCCCCAGGCCTTCGCCAATTGAATCGCTGCGAGGCCGACGCCGCCTGCACCGGCGTGCACCAGCACTGTCTCGCCCGGCTGCATGCGTCCGGCATCCTTCAGACACAAATGTGCCGTGGGGTAAACGATCGGCAGGGCCGAGCCTTCGGCGAAGGACAGGTTGTCAGGGATCGGCGCTACTGCGCCGTCGTCGAGGATGGCATGCGTCGCGTAGCCGCCGGTCGAGATATTGCCGCACACGCGCATGCCGGGTTTGAAGCGGCTCCCTGCGCCCACCGCTTCAATCGTGCCAGCCACTTCGACACCTGGCGTGAACGGAAAGGGCGGCTTGAACTGATACTGCCCCTTGATGATGAGCGTGTCGAGAAAGTTGAGAGCAGCTGCTTCGACTTTGACGCGCACCTGTGACGGGCCCGGCGCAGGTGTGGCGATCTCTTCAAACACCATCTGGTGCGGCTCGCACCATTGATTGACCATCCATGCTTTCATGCACTACTCCTGGTTGAAATGGGCTGATGAAATGGGCTGAGATACAATCTTTGCAAACTATAACAAGCTTCATCATCCCCCTGCCGGTTGATGACAGATATTCACATAAGGAGACAAGCATCATGTTTCAAGCATCGCTTCGTATTGTAGGTACCGTGGCTGCAAGTGCGTTGACCAGCGCCGTGTTGGTGCTGGCTGCACCGGCTGCATTGGCGCAGACCGTGAAGATCGGCTATATCGATCCGCTCTCCGGCCCGTTCGCCAACGTCGGCGAAGCCGGCCTCAAGCAGTTTCAGTTCGTGGTCGATGACATCAACGCGCGCAACCTGACCGGCGGGCCGAAGCTGGAAATCGTGCCGCTCGACAACAAGGGCACGCCGCAGGAGAGTCTGAATCAATTGAAGGTGGCAATTGACCGCGGCATCCGCATCGTGACGCAGGGCAATGGCTCAGGCGCGGCGCTGGCGATTTCGGATGCAGTGGGCAAGCACAACGAGCGCAGCCCGAAAGACGCGGTGTTGTATCTCAACTACGCGGCGGTGGATCCTGACCTCACCAACAGCAAATGCAATTTCTGGCATTTTCGCTTTGATGCCAATGGCGACATGAAAATGGAGGCGCTGACCTCCTACATCGAGAAACAAAAGAACATCAAGTCGGTGTACCTGATCAATCAGAACTACGCCTTCGGCCAGCAGGTGTCGCGCGCCGCCAAGGAATACCTCGCACGCAAGCGCCCGGACATCAAGATCGCCGGCGATGACTTGCACCCCCTCGGTCAGGTGCGCGACTTCGCGCCCTATGTTGCCAAGATCAAGGCCGCTGGTGCCGACACCGTCATCACCGGCAACTGGGGTACCGACATGACGCTGCTCATCAAGGCGGCCAAAGACGCCAACCTTAGTGTTGATTTCTACACCTACTATGCCGGCGGCCTGAGCACCCCGACGGCGATGGGTGACGCCGCAGCCGGCAAGGTCAAGCAAATCACCGAGTGGCACGCCAACATCACTCCCAACAAGACCGAGAAGTTTGCCAACGATTTCGAGAAGAAATACAAGATTGACTTTTACTATCTGCGCGTCAACACCATGATGTACATGCTCGCCGACGCGATGAAAAAAGCCAAATCAGCAGAGCCGCTCAAAGTGGCCTATGCACTTGAAGGCATGAAGTTCATGTCTGACACCGGTGAAGTCGAGATGCGCGCAACCGACCACCAGATCATCAATCCGATGTATATCTCGACCATTGTCAAAGCCGCCAACAAGGGCGACAAGCCGCAGGCGGGTGGTGACAAAACGGTCAAGTACGACCAGGAAGACACCGGTCTCGGGTTCAAGACCGATGCGCGACTGGAGTCGTATGTGGTGGCACAGCCGACCTCGTGCCAGATGAAGCGGCCGGCCAAGCCCTGAGCGGCATGACGGTGACCGATTGCTTGAAAGCGGGGCGCGGGGACGCGCCCTTTTTTCACGGTTGCTGCGGCAATCGTGGGCGGATCGCTGATCACATTGCCGTGCGGCAACTTGCGCGCGTCCGTCACCGCCGCTTCGTGATGCATCGGCTGCACCTCAACGATCGATCCTGACGATGGAATTCTTTCTCATCTCGCTGCTCAATGGCCTCTCTTACGGCTTGTTGCTGTTCATGCTGTCGTCGGGGTTGACGCTGATTTTCTCGATGATGGGCGTGCTCAATTTTGCGCACGCCAGCTTCTACATGCTCGGCGCGTATTTCGCGTATCAAATCAGCGTCAAGTTCGGCTTCTGGCCGGCGCTGGTGATCGCGCCGCTGCTGGTGGGCATCCTCGGCGCGCTGGTCGAGCGCTTCATGCTGCGCCGCGTACACAAATTTGGCCACGTGCCGGAACTGCTGCTCACCTTTGGCCTGGCGTATCTGATCGAAGAATTTGTCCACCTGATCTGGGGCCGCTCCTCGCTCGATTACAAGGTGCCGGCATCGATGGACGGGCCGCTATTTACGCTCTACACCACCACCTTTCCGATGTACCGCGGCTTCATGATGCTGGTGGCGGTGCTGATGCTGCTGGCGATTTATCTGCTGCTCACGCGCACCCGCATTGGCCTGGTGATTCAGGCCTCGCTGACCCACCCCGACACCGTGGAAGCCTTGGGGCACAACGTGCCGCGCGTGTTCATGCTGGTATTTGGCGGTGGTTGTGCGCTGGCGGGTCTGGCCGGGGTGATCGGCGGCAATGCGTTTGTGACTGAACCGGGTATGGCGGCGGCGGTGGGCTCCATCGTCTTCGTGGTGGCTGTGGTGGGCGGCATGGGTTCGCTCGCGGGTGCGTTTGTCGCGTCGCTGTTGATCGGCGTGGTCCAGACCTTTGCGGTGGCGCTCGATCAATCGTTCGTGACCCTGTTCAAGGCGTTCGGTTTTGTGATCACGCCTGACACATTCATGTATTCGCTGTGGAAACTGACCATTGCGCAGACCGCACCGATCCTGCCGTATTTGTTTCTGGTGCTGATCCTGATCTTCAGGCCCAAGGGTCTGATGGGTACGCGAGAGGGTTGATGCGATGAGTGCCGTTGCCTTCAAACCCGTCAACCTCGCACGCTGGGTCATCTGGAGCGCGTTTGCCCTGCTGCTGGCGGTCTTGCCGCTGATGTTCGACCAGGGCTTCGCGCTGACCCTGATGTGCCAGATCGGCACCATCATGATTTTTTCATTGTCGTTCAACATGCTGCTCGGGCAGTCGGGCATGCTGTCGTTCGGCCATGCGGTGTATGCGGGGCTGGGCGCGTATTTCGCCATCCACCTGCTCAACCTGATCGGCAAGGGCTTGTGGTTTCCGGTATCGCTGCTGCCGCTGGTGGGGGGCATTGCCGGTGCCTTCTTCGGCGTGCTGTTCGGCTATGTCACCACCAAAAAATCGGGTACCCCGTTCGCCATGATTACGCTCGGCATCGGCGAACTGGTGTTCGCGATGTCGCTGATGTTCCCCGGTTTCTTTGGCGGCGAGGGCGGCATCTCGTCGAACCGCATCGCTGGTGAGCCTTTGTTCGGTTTCATCACCTCGGTGACCTTCGGCCCGCAGGTTCAGGTCTATTACCTGGTCGCGATTTGGCTGTTCATCTGTACCGCCGCGATGTACGCCTTCACCCACACGCCGCTCGGGCGCATTGCCAACGCGGTGCGCGACAACCCGGAGCGCGTCGAATTCATCGGCTACGAGACGCAGCGGGTGCGCTATCTGGTGCTGATCATCTCGGGCTTTTTTGCCGGCATCTCGGGCGGGCTGGGCGCGATCAACTTCGAGATCGTCAGCTCCGAGAACGTCAGCTCGATCCGCTCCGGCACCGTGCTGTTGTTCACCTTCATCGGCGGTGTGCCGTTCTTTTTCGGGCCGATGATCGGTGCCGTGATCTTCGGCTTTTTCATCGTCGTGCTGGCCACCATTACCAAGGCCTGGCTGCTCTACCTTGGGCTGTTTTTTGTGCTGATGGTGATGTATGCGCCGGGCGGCATTGCTACCCTCATCATGATGCAGTTCCCGATCATCAAGGCCGGGCGTTTCAAGGAGATATTTCCATCGTATTGCCTCGCGGCTGCGGCTGGCGTCACGCTGCTGGTCGCGCTGATTTTCGCGGTAGAGATGATTTATCACCTGTCGCTCGAAGCGGCGAGCGGCACCAACAAGATGCTGTTCGGCATGGAGTTCAACGTCGCCAGCGCGCCCCCCTGGATCGGCGTGGTGCTGTTGACCGCTGTGGGTGTGGCCCTGCTGATGAAGGCGATGCGTGCGGTAACGCTGCACTGGGACCGCATCATGGGTGACATCATCAAGAGCCAGACCACATGAGCGCCGCCGCCGCAGTCGAACTGCGCGCCGTGCGCAAGTCGTTCGGCAATACCGAGATCATTCGCGGCGTCAACCTGACGGTCACCCAAGGGGAACGTCATGCGGTGATCGGCCCCAACGGCGCTGGCAAATCGACGCTGTTCAACCTGATCAGCGGGCGCTTCGGGGTTAGCACCGGCGCCATCCTGCTTAACGGCGGCGACCTGGCCGGCCTCAAACCGTTTGAAATCAACCGGCGCGGTCTGGCGCGCAGTTTTCAGATCACCAACATCTTTGCCAACCTCTCGGTGTTCGAGAACATTCGCTGCGCCGTGCTGTACCCGCTGGGCTACCAGTATTCGTTCTGGAAGGCACTCTCCACGCTCAAGGATGCGAATGCGCGCGCTGACGAAGTGCTTGAACGCATCGGCCTCAAGAAGCGCCGCGACGTCAAGGCCGGGCTGCTCACCTACGCCGAGCAGCGTGCGCTCGAAATCGGCATCACCATCGCCGGTGGCGCCGACGTGATCCTGCTCGACGAACCCACGGCGGGCATGAGCCGCTCGGAATCCGATCAGGCGGTCGAACTGATCCGTAAGGTCACCGTGGGCAAGACTCTCATCATGGTCGAGCACGACATGAGCGTGGTGTTTGGCCTGGCAGATCGCATCTCGGTGCTGGTCTACGGCGAAGTGATTGCCACTGATGTACCCGAGAAGATCCGCGGCAACGCGGCAGTCCAGGAAGCCTATCTGGGCACGTCACTGACCGCCGGCGCCGCCGCCGGTGGAGGCCACTGACATGCTGCACGTCACCGACCTGCACGCCTGGTACGGCAAAAGCCACATCCTGCACGGCGTGTCGATGCAGGTCGGCAAAGGCGAGATCGTCAGCCTGCTCGGGCGCAACGGTGTCGGGCGCTCGACCACCATCAAGGCGATCATGGGGCAGGTGAGCGCCACCGGGTCGGTGCGCTTCAAGGACCAGGAACTGATCGGACACAAGACCTACGAGATTGCGCACAAGGGGCTTGGCTATGTTCCGGAGAACCGCGATATTTTCCCGACGCTGAGCGTCGAGCAGAATCTCGTGCTGGGGATGAAATCGAAAAGCCCCGGCAAGTGGTCGCTCGACGACATGTACCAACTGTTCCCGCGTCTGAAGGAGCGCCAGCACACGCAGGCCGGCGTGCTCTCCGGCGGCGAGCAGCAGATGCTCACGCTGTGCCGCACGCTGATGGGCGATCCCGACCTGATCATGATTGACGAGCCGACCGAGGGCCTCGCGCCCAAGATCGTGGAGCTGGTTGCCCAGTATTTGAAAGAACTCAAGAATCGCGGCGTGTCGGTGCTGCTGGTCGAGCAAAAGCTCGCGATTGCGCTCGACATTTCCAACCGCCTTTACGTGATGGGGCATGGCCAGATTGTGTTTGAAGGCACGCCCGCTGATCTCAAGGCCAATGAGGCGGTGCGCAAGGAGTGGCTGGAGGTCTAATGGCCGGTCACGAAGCCGGTCACGACGCAGGTCAAAAAAAGGCGGGCGCGCCTTGCAATTTCATCAGTATGGTGGCTGAAGAAGCGCTTCCACCAATGGTTTTCAACAATATAAGCCAGAGAGTGGCTACCACCAACGATTTTCAGGCATCAACATTCAGGAAAACAACATGAGCCACTACCAACTGCAGGGTGACACCGCCGTCATCAGCATGAACAACCCGCCGATGAACACCATGGGCCACGGCAACCGCAGCTTTGTCATGGCGGCGCTCGCCGCGGCCAATGCGGACGCGGCAGTCAAATCCATCGTCCTCACTGGCGGTGGCAAGGTGTTCAGCAGCGGCGCCGAGATCAAGGAATTCAACACGCCGGCCGCGACCGCGACGCCGCATCTGCGCGAACTGATCGAGGCGCTTGAGCAGAGCGCCAAGCCGGTAGTCGCTGCCGTGCATGGCGTGGCGATGGGCGGTGGGCTGGAGCTGGCGATGGGCTGCCATCTTCGTGTCGCCAGCCCCGGTGCGCTGATTGCGCTGCCCGAAGTCAAGCTCGGCGTGTTGCCCGGTGCGGGCGGGACGCAGCGTTTGCCACGTCTGATCGGCGTTGAGAAAGCGCTCGACATGATCGTCACCGGCAACCCCGTGAAGCCGGAAAAATTCGCGCCCCATACCTTGTTTGAAGAAGTCGTCACCGGTGACTTGATCGCCGCGGCGGTCAAGCTTGCCGCAGCTACCGCAAGCAAGGGTGCGCCCTATAAACGGGTACGCGACATCACGATCAGCGCGCCGAGTGCGACGTTTTTCGCCGACGCCAAAGCGGCCACCGCGAAGCAATACCGCGGCTATCCCGCGCCGGTGCAGTGCGTCGCTGCCGTCGAAGCCGCGACCACGATGGCGTTTGACGCCGGCTGCCAGCGCGAGCGAGAGCTGTTCATGCAACTGGTGGAGACCAACGAATCCAAAGCCATGCGCCACTACTTCTTTGGCGAACGCACCGTCGCCAAAATTCCCGATGTGCCCGACGACACGCCGCTGCGCCCCATCAAAAGCGCCGCCGTGATCGGCGCCGGCACCATGGGCGGCGGCATCGCCATGAATTTCATTAATGTCGGCATTCCGGTGGTGATGCTCGAGATGAAGCAGGAAGCGCTCGACAAGGGCGTCGGTACCATCCGCAAGAACTACGAGAACACCGCCAAGAAGGGCCGCATGACCATGGACGAGGTCGAAAAGCGCATGGCGCTGATCACGCCGACGCTGAGCTACGACGCGCTGGCGCAGGCCGACATCGTGGTCGAGGCGGTATTCGAAGACATGGCCGTCAAGGAGACCGTGTTCAAGCAACTTGATGCCGTGATGAAGCAGGGCGCCATCCTCGCCTCCAACACGTCCACGCTCGATGTCAACAAGATCGCCTCGTTCACCCAGCGCCCGCAAGACGTCATCGGCACGCATTTCTTCTCGCCCGCCAACGTGATGAAGCTGCTCGAAATCGTGCGCGGCGCCAAGACCGGCAAGGACGTGCTCGCCACCACGATGAAGCTCTCGAAGACCATCAAGAAGATCGGCGTGGTCTCGGGCGTGTGCGACGGCTTCATCGGCAACCGCATGATCGAACAGTATTCACGGCAAGCCGGCTTCCTGCTCGAAGAGGGCGCCAGCCCCGAGCAAGTCGACAAGGCGATTGAGAAAATCGGCTTCGCGATGGGCCCGTTCCGCATGGGCGACCTCGCGGGCAACGACGTCGGCTGGTATATCCGCAAGCGCCGCTATGTCGAGAAGCCGAACGTGCGCTACTCGAAAACGGCAGACCTGATTTGCGAGCAAGGCCGCTTCGGCCAGAAGACCAGCGCCGGCTGGTACGACTACAAGGCAGGTGACCGCACGCCGTATGCCTCTCCCGTCGTGACTGAAATCCTGGAGAAGCATCGCAAGGCACTTGGTATTACGCAGCGCCAGATCAGCGACGACGAAATCGTCGAGCGCCTGGTCTATGCCCTCGTCAACGAAGGCGCGTTGATCCTCGAAGAAGGCATCGCCATGCGCGCGGTGGATATCGATATGATCTACATGAGCGGTTACGGCGTGCCGTCGTATCTGGGCGGGCCGATGTTCTTTGCGGACCGCAAAGGGCTGAAGAACGTGGTCGCGTCGATGGAACGCTTCGCCAAAAATTCGCAGGCTGATCCGGGGTTCTGGAAGCCGGCGCCGATGTTGGCCCAACTAGCAGCTGAGGGCAAGACATTCAACTAAACAATGCCTGTAAGATGAAAACGGATTGATGGAGGATCACTCCTTTGATACATAGGGCCATTGGTAGACTGATTCTTTGGGTGCTGTTCTTCAGTCCATTTGCGGCTCTAGTTCTTGTTTTGGACCATTACGCTCGTACGATTCAGTTTGAAGCAGTTGGTGCTGTTGCACTCACCCCCTTGGCAATCCTTATTGGATTGAGTGGGTTAATGTACAACCGCACTCGGGCCATCGAGAACAGACGTGCGAGGTTCAGGAGCCTTTACGCTGCAGAAAGATTGCTTGCCGCGACTTTGTTTTATTTGCTCGCACTCATACTTGCCTTTGTTCCAACAGTCTTCTTGTGGGCTTTTGAATCCTCGATAAGTCGCGAGGCAAGACTCTTAGTCTTCGGCCCGTCGATTCTGTTTTGTCTCTGGTCGTTTGCAGAAACCATGTTTGCAATTCAGGGGATGAGTATCTCTCCCTTTTTTCGCCATATTCGGCGGGTTGCGAGAAAGGTTCATCAGCTTCAAAAATAGTCCTTCTATTTTGGGTAGAAGAGGTAACAAGTGCGAAGTCAGGAAATTCATGAAGAAGGCTAAGAGCGAAATCAATGATTGGGCGCGTGACGAATACGCGCGCGCTGATCTCGGGCCAATTGTGCGCGGCAAATATGCTAAGCGGATGGCGGTTGAGTCAAACGTGGTCGTGATTGATCCTGCGGTTGCCAAGGTGTTTCCCAACGAGAAAGCGGTCAACGCGGCTTTGCGCGGATTGATTGAGCTTGCGCAGGCAGCGGCGCGTCCCGCGAGACCTCGCGCTGGCTGACGGAATGCCGGAGGGTCGATTCATGAAACGCGATTTCGAACCAATCTACCCGGGTGAAATTTTTGCCGAGGACTTTCTTGGGCCCGATGGCCGTCAGCCAATATCGATTGGCGAAGTCGATTGTCATGAAGCCAGTTGAACCGGCGGCAGGCCTGCCATGAGCATGCACACGCTGCTCTCGGCCTTGGGCGCCGCCAAAATCGACTACGTTCTGGTTGGTGGCCTTGCAGTGCTGTTGCACGGCTATCAGCGCAACACGACGGATGTGGATGTGGTGTTGGCGCTCAACGATGAAAATCTTTCCAACTTCATCGACTGCGCCAAGCAAGCCAATCTCAAACCGGTATTGCCGATCTCGATTGATTTGTTGCGTGATGCTGCCCTGATCGATCAATGGCATCGCGAGAAGGGCTTGGTAGCCTTCGCGTTACGCGATCCCGGAAAAATGGCGACGATAATTGACGTATTGGTGCGCCCGGTTGTACCGTTCGAGCAGTTGAAGCGCAATGCTCTGATAAGGCGCATTGGTGCCTTGACGATTCCGGTCGCGAGCATTGATGACCTGATTACCTTGAAGACCGGAACTGGACGGACCAAGGACGTGATTGACATTGAGGAGTTGCGCAAGATCAAAGCGCGGGATGAGGAAGATGGCAAGAGTTGATTTGACGCCGGAAGAGAACCTCCAGTTGCTTCAAGAGATTGAAGCGAACCGGGAATTCATTTTGCTCGCGTATGCGTCCAATCCGGATCTGCTTGCGAAAGCTGATCCGGAAATCAAACGGATTTTTGAGATCAATGAGCCGGCTCCCGAAACGTATCACACGGCACCACTGAAACCCGCATGAACAGCCACTCTACAGCCATCACCGCCATGCAAACCGCACCCACCAACGCTTTTCAACCCATCACCATTTGAATTGTCAAGAAAGGCCACACCATGACCGACGCAGTCGTAGTTTCCACCGCCCGCACGGGCCTCGCAAAATCCTGGCGCGGTGCACTCAACATGACGCATGGCGCGACCATGGGCGGCGCTGTCGTCAAGGCGGCGATCGAGCGCGCCAAGATCGACGCGGCCGAAGTCGAAGACGTGCTGATGGGTTGCGCCACGCCTGAAGGCGCGACCGGCGG
>JANPAR010000052.1:0-9945 GCA_031430015.1 Burkholderiales bacterium | reverse complement strand
GCGGAAGCCGCGCGCGTGGCGGTGGAAATGGCGTTGACCCTCGAAGACCTGTCGGAATGAATCCTGAATTGTGTGAATCGCCGTCTGTGCGAAATGCACCTCGCGTGCTTCGCAACCCGCTGTGAACCGTAGCATTGTGCTGAACCCGAAAGCTGCCTCTGCATGAAAAGCGCCCGCCGCCGCTCCCGTGAATTTGCCGTGCAGGGCCTGTATCAATGGCAGATCAACGCCGCCGATCCGACCTTGATCGCAGCGGATTTGATGCAGGCCAAAGGCTTTGCCGAGGCCGACGAAAAACATTTCCGCACCCTGCTGCACGGCGTGATTGGCGACGCGGAAGCGCTGCGTGCGCAGATCGGCGAATGCATTGACCGGCCGATCCGCGAGTTGAGCCCGGTCGAACACGCCATCCTGTTGCTCGGCGCGTTCGAACTCAAGCACCACATCGAGATTCCTTATCGCGTCGTCATCAACGAAGCGGTTGAGTTGGCCAAGACCTTTGGCGGCACCGATGGCTTCAAGTATGTCAACGGTGTGCTCGACAAGCTGGCACCCCTGTTGCGCCCGGTTGAGACCGCCGAATCGAAGGCGGGGCGGCGCTAGTGTGCGGTGCGCCGCGCTGGCGCTGCCGCATGTTGAAGAGCTTGAATTGTGGATTCCATGCTGGCTGGCCCGTCTGTGATTCAGAGCGAACTCCACCCACCTGAGCAGCAGCATGCCCGGCGAGTTTGATCTCATCAAAAAATATTTCGCCCGCCCGGCGCGGCGCGCGCGGCTTGGTGTGGGCGATGATTGTGCGTTGGTTGATGTGGCTGCCGGCATGGAGCTCGCCGTCTCGACCGACATGCTGGTCGAAGGTGTGCATTTTCTGGCGGGTACTGATGCACAGCGCCTGGGCCATAAAACCCTCGCGGTGAATTTGTCCGATCTTGCTGCGATGGGCGCGGTGCCGCGCTATGCCACGCTGGCGCTGGCACTGCCACGGGTGGATGAGGATTGGCTCGCCGCGTTCGCGCGCGGCTTTTTCCAGATCGCTGATGCACACGGCGTTGAGTTGATCGGTGGCGACACCACGCGCGGGCCGCTCAATCTGTGCGTGACGGTGTTCGGTGAGGCGCCGGCCGGCGCAGCGATCAAACGCAGCGGCGCGCAGGCCGGGGACGATATCTGGGTGTCGGGTTCGCTTGGTGATGCAGCTCTTGGGCTCGCGCATTTGCGGGGTGAACGGACTTTGACGCCAGCGCAGGCTGCGTACGCGGTGGCGCGCCTGGAGACTCCCGCCGCGCGCGTGGCGCTGGGCCTCGCGCTGCGCGGCGTGGCGACGGCGATGCTCGATGTCTCCGATGGCCTTGCTGGTGATCTGCGGCATATCGCAGAGGCATCCGGCGTCGATGCCATCGTCACGGCGGACGCGCTGCCGCTATCGGCTGATCTGGCATCCGTGTTCGCAGCGCTGCTGCTGGACGAGCGGCTGCGCCTGGTGGCGGGCGGGGGGGATGACTACGAATTGTGTTTCACTGCGCGGCCTGCGCAGCACGCAGCGGTGCGTGCAGCGGCAGCGCGCTGTGAGGTGGCGGTAGCCAAAATCGGAAACATGACCGCCCGGAAAGGCTCTCTGGGAGCGGTTTTCGTTGTTGATGGCGCCGGAAGCCCTTGTGTACCAACGATTTCAGGCTATGACCATTTTGGAAATCGCCCATGACCGGGGCATCCACGAGCGGCGCATCCAAGAGAGGGGATCTGCCATGACGCCCTCGCTGGGGTGGATGCTGCGGCATCCGGCGCGCATCATTGCCTTCGGTGCCGGCAGCGGATTGCTGCGTCCGGCACCGGGTACCTGGGGAACGTTGCTTGCGTGGATCACCTTTGCGCCGGTCACGGCGGCATTGAGCGGGCCGCTGGTGTTGGTCGTGCCCCTGCTCGCGTTCGTTATCGGCGTCTGGGCCTGCGGCAAGGCCGCGCGCGACATGGGCGTGGCCGACCCCGGCGGCATTGTGTGGGATGAAGTGGCGGCGTTCTGGCTGGTGCTGGCCCTAGTGCCGGCCACGTTCGCTGCGCAGGTGGCGGCGTTTGTGCTGTTTCGGTTGTTCGACATCGTCAAGCCGCCGCCGATCCGCTACTTTGATGCCAAAATCAAGAATGGATTCGGCGTGATGTTTGATGACACGCTGGCAGCGGGTTACACGCTGCTGGTGATGGCCTTGTGGCAGCGGATGACGGCATAAATGGACAGCACACTTTCTTTGGTGCAGCTCGCGGCACAGGTGGGCGCGCGCTTGCAGGCGCGGCGCTGGCTGCTGGCGACGGCTGAATCCTGCACTGGCGGCGGGGTGGCGGCGGCGCTGACGGAGATTGCCGGCAGCTCGGCGTGGTTTGAGCGCGGCTTTGTGACCTATTCGAACGAGGCCAAGACCGAGATGCTCGGCGTGGCGCGCGAGTTGATCGAGCGCCACGGCGCGGTGAGCGAGGAAGTGGCGCGGGCGATGGCCCTGGGCGCGGTGCGTCACAGCCGCGCCCAGATTGCCTTGTCGATTACCGGCGTGGCCGGGCCCGGTGGCGGCACGTTAACCAAACCAGTGGGGCTGGTGTGCTTCGGCTGGGCGTCCGGAAATCTGACGCAAATCGTTGAAACCAAACAGTTTTCCGGTGACCGCGCAGCAGTACGCGAGGCCGCCGTGATACACGCTTTGCAAGGAGTGCTTGCACAATTGGAAAAACCTGTATAGAGTGCTGTATATGCGTACAACTGAATTGGTGTACAGTTAGTTGAGTTGGTTGAATTTGTTAAGTTGGATGAAGCTGGCGGATGGAATCTCCGGGTTAATGGAGTGCCTGCCCTCTGGCAGCGGTGCAAGACCTGTCAGAACCGCAAGATCCACCAAACTCGCCAAACCAAGTGGCTGCACCCGACTCACAGTGCGATCGACGGCATCACCTACAGGAGAACCGGAATGAAAAACATGGACGAAAACAAATCTAAAGCCCTATCAGCAGCCCTCGCACAGATCGAAAAGCAGTTCGGCAAGGGTTCGATCATGAAGCTCGGCGACAAGGGCATCGGCGAAAACATCCAGGTGGTGTCGACCGGTTCGCTCGGCCTCGACATCGCGCTCGGCATCGGCGGCCTGCCGCGCGGGCGCGTGGTTGAAATCTACGGCCCGGAGTCATCGGGTAAAACCACGCTGACGCTGCAAGTGATCGCCGAAATGCAGAAGCTCGGCGGTACCGCCGCGTTTATCGACGCCGAGCACGCGCTCGACCCCAATTACGCCGCCAAGCTCGGCGTCAACGTGGAAGACCTGCTGATTTCGCAGCCAGACACCGGCGAGCAGGCGCTTGAAATTGCCGACATGCTGGTGCGCTCGGGCAGTGTCGATGTGGTGGTGATCGACTCGGTTGCCGCGCTCACGCCGCGCGCCGAGATCGAAGGCGAAATGGGCGATCAGTTGCCGGGTCTGCAGGCGCGCCTGATGAGCCAGGCGCTGCGCAAGCTCACCGGCAACATCAAGCGCACCAACACCCTGGTGGTGTTTATCAACCAGATCCGCATGAAGATTGGCGTGATGTTCGGCAACCCGGAAACCACCACCGGCGGCAACGCGCTCAAGTTTTATGCCTCGGTGCGCCTCGACATCCGCCGTACCGGCGCGATCAAGGACGGCGAAGAAGTGGTCGGCAACGAGACCCGCGTCAAGGTGGTCAAGAACAAGGTCGCGCCGCCGTTCCGCGAAGCGCATTTCGACATTCTCTACGGCCTGGGCATTTCACGCGAAGGCGAGATCATTGAGCTCGGTGTCGAGCACAAGATTGTCGAAAAATCGGGTGCCTGGTACAGCTACAACGGCGAACGCATTGGTCAGGGCAAGGACAACACGCGCAAGTGGCTCAAGGAAAATCCGGCGGTGGCGCAAGACATTGAGAAGCGCGTGCGCGACGTACTCGGGGTGCAGGCCGGTACAGCGGTTGCCCCCGGCGCAGCAAGCGACGACTGACCCAACGCCATGTTTGGCCGGCGTGCGCGCGTGGCGGTTGGTGGTGCGAAAGGTGTGGACGGCGTGGACGGTACTGATGGGGCACCACCTGTCAACCTGCGTGCCAAGGCGATAGGCTATTTGTCCAGGCGCGAGCACTCACGCGCCGAGTTGGCGGCGAAGCTGGGGCGGCTCAGCAGTGACCGCGCCGCCATTGAGGCGTTGCTCGATGCCCTGATTGCCGAAAATTTCCTGTCCGAGTGGCGCGCGGCGCAGAGCATTGTGCGCGTGCGCTCGGCCAGGCAGGGTTCGATCCGCGTCGCTGGCGAACTGCGCGCTCGTGGCATCAGCGGCGATCTGGCAGCCGAAATGTTGCAGGATTTGAAAGGAACGGAAGCCGAACGTGCGCGCGCGCTGTGGGAGCGCAAATTTGGGGAGCCGGCGCCCGACCTCTCTGGCCGCGCCAAGCAGATGCGGTTTTTGCAGACGCGTGGTTTTGCGCTTGACGTGATTCGCGCTGTGGTACCCGCCACCATGCGCAGGACGGTGGCTCGGGACTGACTGCCAGCGGTTAAGCGCAAGGGTGCGGTGCCAGACCTTTGCTGGCTGTCGGTATGCCGGCTGTGCGTGCGCCAAAGCGAAATTGCGCAACGTCCGCCAGTCGGAGCGTTATGTTGTAGTTTCCAAACTATGACGCCGCGTTTTTTCTGTGCCCCGAAGCTGGCGTGGCATAACTTGACATTTGCCAAGGCAATCATCGCCTCTGCGGTTAAACTGTGCCCCCGCCGCATTGTGCACAGCCTACAGGGGACGCCCGTGAAGATTCATGAGTATCAAGGCAAGGAAATTCTGAAGCAGTTTGGCGTGCCGGTGCCGCGCGGCATTCCAGCCTTTACCGTTGATGAGGCCGTCAAGGCGGCCGAGCAATTGGGCGGGGCGGTGTGGGTGGTCAAGGCGCAGATTCACGCCGGCGGCCGCGGCAAGGGCGGTGGCGTTAAGGTGGCCAAATCGATGGCCGAAGTCAAGGCGCGGGCCAGCGAAATTCTCGGCATGCAATTGGTGACGCACCAGACCGGCCCGGCAGGCCAAAAGGTGCGCCGTCTGCTGATTGAAGAAGGCGCCGACATCAAAAAAGAGTATTACGTCGCCGCCGTGACCGACCGTGCCTCGCAGCGTGTGGCGATGATGGCCTCCTCCGAAGGCGGCATGGATATCGAGGAAGTCGCGCACAAGACGCCGGAGAAGATCATCAAGGTTTTCGTCGATCCGGCGCTCGGCCTGACCGATGCGCAGGCCGGCGAGTTGGCAACCGGCATCGGCGTCCCCGCAGCGTCGCAGACGCAGGCCGTCGATGTGCTCAAGAAGCTTTACACCACCTATGTCGAGACGGACTCGTCGCTGGCAGAAATCAATCCGCTGATTCTCGAGGGCAGCGGCGGCATCAAGGCGCTCGACGCTAAATTCAATTTCGACTCGAACGCGCTCTATCGCCATCCCGAAATCACGGCGTACCGTGATCTGGATGAGGAAGACCCTGCTGAGGTCGAGGCGTCCAAATTCGATCTCGCTTATATCCAGCTAGACGGCAACATCGGTTGTCTGGTCAACGGTGCCGGCTTGGCGATGGCCACCATGGATACGATCAAGCTGTTCGGTGGTGAGCCGGCCAACTTTCTCGATGTCGGTGGTGGCGCGACCGCCGAGAAGGTCACCGAGGCGTTCAAGATCATGTTGAAGAACCCGAATCTGAAAGCGATTTTGGTCAACATTTTCGGCGGCATCATGCGTTGCGACGTTATCGCTGAAGGCGTGGTCGCGGCATGCAAGGCAGTGAGTCTGTCAGTGCCGCTGGTGGTGCGTATGAAGGGCACCAATGAGGATCTCGGCAAGAAAATTCTCGCTGACTCGGGCCTGCCAATCATCAGCGCCGACACGATGGCCGAAGCGGCGACCAAGGTCGTCGCCGCCGTCAAAAAATAACCGACAGAAAACGAGACTGGGCGAACCCATCATGAGCATTCTGATCAACAAGGACACCCGTGTCATTACCCAAGGGATCACGGGCAAGACCGGGCAGTTTCATACCCGCACCAGCCGTGCATATGCCAATGGGCAAAACTGCTTCGTGGCGGGCGTCCACCCCAAGAAGCCCGGCGAAAACTTTGAAGGCATTCCCATTTTCGCGACGGTAAAAGACGCGAAAGCCGCGACTGGAGCGACCGTCAGCGTGATCTATGTGCCGCCACCGGGCGCGGCAGCGGCGATTTGGGAGGCTTGCGAAGCCGATCTCGATTTCACGATCTGCATCACTGAAGGCATCCCGGTGCGCGACATGCTCGAAGTGCGCAACCGCATGAAGGCGAAAGAAGCGGCAGGCGGCAAACGCACCATTCTGCTGGGCCCAAACTGCCCCGGCCTGATTACGCCGGACGAAATCAAGATTGGCATCATGCCCGGCCATATCCACCGCAAGGGCCGTATCGGCGTCGTCAGCCGTTCCGGTACCTTGACCTATGAAGCTGTTGGTCAGGTTACCGAAATGGGCTTGGGCCAGACGACCGCTGTGGGTATCGGTGGCGATCCGATCAATGGCTTGAAGCACATCGAAATTTTGCAGATGTTCAACGATGATCCCGACACTGAAGCGGTCATCATGATTGGCGAGATTGGCGGGCCGGATGAAGCCAACGCGGCGCGCTGGGCCAAGGACAACATGAAAAAGCCGGTGGTGGGGTTCATCGCCGGCGTCACCGCGCCCGCTGGCAAACGTATGGGACATGCAGGCGCATTGATTTCTGGTGGCGCGGATACCGCACAGGCGAAACTGGACATTCTCGAAGAATGTGGCATTAAGACCACGAAGAATCCATCAGAGATGGGGCGCCTTCTCAAAGCGGCGTTGAAGTAACACTACAGCGGGCGCGACCGGAAGCCCGCTGGGGGCGGCGAAAGTAGAGTGGAGGAGCGGCATCGTTCGCTGAATGCGAACGATGCCGGGGCGCTGAGTGTGGGCGCGTCTGATTATTACCAATGGAGGAATGGCATGGAAATGCTTTCACAAGCGACGTTTTGGGCGGCACTCGGCAATATCATCTTGGTCAATATCGTGCTGTCAGGGGACAACGCGGTGGTCATTGCGCTGGCTGCGCGCTCGCTGCCGCCGAAGCAGCAGAAGCAGGCCATTCTGTTCGGTAGCGGTGCCGCGATCGTGATGCGAATCATCCTGACCATCTTTGCGGTCAAATTGTTGACGCTACCGTGGCTCAAGATCGTGGGTGCAGTGCTGCTGCTCTATATCGGCGTGCAGTTGCTCATGGAAGGTGGCGATGATGAGGGGCACGTCAAAGAACACAGCAGCATGGCCGGCGCCATCAAGACCATTTTGATCGCCGATCTGATCATGAGTCTGGACAATGTGCTCGGTGTCGCTGCTGCTGCCAAGGGCAACATCACCTTGTTGGTGCTGGGGCTGGCCATCAGCATTCCGCTGATCATTTTTGGCAGCACCTTGATGTTGAAACTGATGGAGCGTTTCCCCATCATCATCACGCTGGGTGCCGCCTTGCTCGGATATTTGGCCGGTGAAATGCTGGTCAGTGACCCGAAGATGGTGGAGTGGTTTCCCGCGCTTCATCATGCCCAGGAGCTGGTCCTGATCGAAGGAAAATTGGAAATCAGTCTAGCGGGTCTGCTGGGGGCGGCGCTGGTAGTCCTGCTCGGAAAAATGCTGGCGGGCAAAGGGGAGCCGGCCAAGTAAGTTAGTCATCGCGACAGGCCGCAGCGCGCCGAAATGCGCGAACGGTGGAAACGGCATCGGAGGAGTCCGATGCCGTTTTTGTTTGGTGCCTGTTGTAATCCGGTGCAAGTGTTGGGTATCAAGGCAACTGTGACTTGATAGATAACTGCAAGTATGCGTATCATCATGCTGTTTATTTTGTGGAAATGGCTCTCCGTGCGGCTTTTGCCGTAAAATCGGTTTATAGTGGCGATTCGTGTCTGTGGCCTATTGAGTTCAAAGCAGTTCGAAGCCTTGGGCGGCGGTATGTGTGGGATTCCGGGGTAAGTGAGTTTCAAGGGCCGAACGATGCCCATGAAGGTGGGCGCATTGTCCGGTAAGTCGCCGGCTGCGAGGAGGAAGGAATGGCCAAAATAAAAGGGGACTTTTGGAAATCCGATTGGTTTCTCGGGTTGGTCATTGCCATTGTATTTTTGGTTGCGCGCGGCAGTAGCGATTTGCTCCAGAGTCTCGAACGTAAGGCCTACGATTTGGGCGTCAAGGCCAGCTCCAAGAACCCAAACGACAAGATTGCCATCATTGCGATTGATGATCAGAGCATCAACAATATTGGCCGCTGGCCGTGGAGCCGCGAAGTTCACGCCAAAATGGCCGATCTGCTGGCGGGAGCCAAGGCAAAGGTTATCGGCAACACGGTGTTTTTCTTCGAGCCGCAGCAAGACCCTGGTCTGGTCTACATCAACAAGATGCTCGACATCTATGCCAAGAGCGCGGGTGCGTCAATACCTGTGGCAGTGACCCCGTCATCGGCGGGGGCCACCGTTTCGGCGCCGGTGGAAGCAGTGGCTGCCCAAGCGGCGCCTGTCATGCAATCCCAGTTGTCTCCGGAGTTGGCACAGTTCGGCTCATTGTTAAAAGAGGCCGAAATCGCACTCAATACTGATCGAAAGCTTGCAGACAGCTATACCAAGGCCGGCAGCGTGATGCTGCCGCTGATACTGACGCTCGGCGAACCCCGCGGCAAACCGGACAAGGCGCTGCCGAAATTTACCGACAAGAGTTCGTTCGAAGACAAAAAGGGCGATGCCGTACCTTCTTCAGCGATACAGTTGCCTATTGAATTGCTCGGCACAGCAGCGGCCGGGGTCGGACATCTGAACGATTTGCCGGATGTGGATGGCGGTATCCGTACCGAGCCGCTTGTGGTTGGCTATTTCGACCGCTACTTCCCTTCGTATTCGTTGATGGTCGCAGCCAAAAGTCTCAATCTTGGCGTGAGCGATATCAAGGTCAATTGGGGCGAGAGCCTCAAGCTCGGTAAGTTGGGTATCACGACCAATTACCGCAATGAGATGTATACCTTCTACTACAAGGACCGCGACGACAAGAAGGCGTTTCAGATTGATTCGTTCTACGACGTCTTCACCGGGAAAATTCCGGCGGCCAAGTACGCGGACAAGATCGTGCTTATCGGCCCAACGGCGGCGGGTGTGGGTACCAGTTTTCCTACTCCGGTGTCAGCCGCCATGACGCCGGTGGAGAAAATGGCGCACTCGGTTTCGAGCATTCTCTCTGAGCATTTTTTTGTCGCACCTGCTTGGGCGATCTGGATTGAGCTGCTCGTGTTCTTGCTGGTGGCGGGCTACATCATTGCCGTGCTGCCCAAGCTCAAGGCCAAACCAGCCGGATTGATCACGCTCGGCACCTTGGTTGCGCTCATTGCTGTTCACTTCTTGCTGATGACCTCGGCGGGCATGTGGATCCAGTTGATGGTGCCTGCTTCCTTGCTGGTGGTCGGGCATTTGCTGCTTACTACCAAGCGCTTTATCGTGACCGAGGCGGGTAAGCAGAAATCGGACACCGAATCTGCAGAATCGAACCGCATGCTCGGTCTCGCTTTCCAGGGGCAGGGGCAGCTTGATATGGCCTTTGATAAGTTCCGCAAGGTGCCGCTCGACACCCCGTTGATGGAAAACCTCTACAACCTGGCGCTCGATTTTGAGCGCAAACGGCAGTTCAACAAGGCGCAATCCGTATACGAGTACATGCATTCGCATGATCCGAAGTACAAGGATCTGGAGCAGAAGATCGCGCGCGCCAAGAACCTGTCAGAGACTGTCATGCTGGGTGGCGGTGGCGGGCGCACCAATGCCAGTATTCTGGACGCGGCAGGTCAAGGCGAGAAGCCCATGCTGGGCCGCTACCAGATCGAGAAGGAACTCGGCAAGGGCGCGATGG
>JANPAR010000051.1:0-3567 GCA_031430015.1 Burkholderiales bacterium | reverse complement strand
TGCAGATGATTGCGATGGCGCTGTTCAAACGCGAGCGCACTGGCAAAGGTCAGTCAATCGAAGTACCGATGTTTGAAAACATGGCGACGCAGGTGTTGACCGAGCACTTCTATAACCGCACCTATGTGCCGGCTGAGGGCGAAACGCCAGGTGAGCCGGGCGACCCGCGCCTCATCAGCGAGTACTACACGCCGGCCAAAACGTCGGACGGCTATTTTTCGCTCTCGGCCAACACCAATGCACAGGTGTTCCCGCTGTTCGACGCCATCGGCCAGCCAGAGCTGAAGACCGACGCACGCTTTTGCACGGTGGCGGCGCGCTTCGCCAACACGCGCGCCTATTTCGCATTGCGCGCCGAGGGCATGAAGCAGCACAGCACCGCGTGGTGGCTCGACTACTGCGACAGGCACGACATCCCCGCCGCGCCCTATCACACGCTCGAATCGCTGATCGATGATCCGCATCTCGCCGACGTGGGATTCATCCAGCAGCGTGAGCACCCGACCGAAGGGCTGATCTATGACCTCAGGCCGGCCAACACCTTGACGGACGGCGCTCGTACCGACTGGCTGCCCGCGGCGCATTTGGGCGAGCACACCGAAATCATCCTGCGTGAAGCGGGCTATGGCAACGCCGAGATCGCCGCGATGATTGCGTCGGGCGCCGCGCGCCAGCACCAGCCCTGTGCAACTTGATTTTTCGCCGGCAGCCTACCCCGTAAACCCGCTCCCACCGCCACTCTTCACGGCAACCCTTCCCTAACCCGCTCCCAGAGCCACTCTCCAAGAGACGCCATGTTTGAACTGACTCCCTATGAAGCCCTGTTGACCGAACGCGTGGGCGACCACGTGTTGCTCGTCACCCTCAACCGGCCCGACGTGCTCAACGCCATGAACATGAAAATGACGGAGGAAATGCACGATCTCCTCACGCGCCTGGAGTTTGATCCGGACTGGGTACGCTGCGTGGTGCTGACTGGCGCGGGCCGCGCATTCTCGGCGGGTGGCGATTTGAAAGTGCGCAACACGCAGAGCATTCGCGACTGGACCATCCAGCACGAGATCTCCGAGCGCAGCATGATGCTGCGCCTGGAATCCCCGGTGCCGTGGATTGCCGCCGTTAACGGCATCTGCTACGCGGGCGGCCTCGAAGCGGCGCTCGGCTGCGACTTCATCTACGCCGACCGCGAAGCAAAGTTTGCGCAGACCGAATGCAAGATCGGCATCATGCCCGGCAACATGGGCACACAAAACCTGCCACGCGCGGTGGGCGAGCGGCGCGCCAAGGAATTGATTTTGTCGGCGCGTCCGTTCAGCGCCGCCGAAGCGCACGAGTGGGGCATGGTCAATCAACTGTGCGCGCCTGGCGACGTGGTGAAGGACGCCATGACCGCCGCGCAGCGCATCGCCGATTGCGCGCCGCTGTCGGTGCGGCAGGCGAAGAAGGCGATTCACTTCGGGTTGCAGGCCGACATGCATACTGCGCAGCGCCTCGAGCTCGAAGCCTATTACCAGCTGCTCGACACCGCTGACCGGCGCGAGGGCATTGCCGCGTTCAATGAAAAACGCAAGGCCAACTTCCAGGGGCGCTGATCATGACTGACGAGATCCAGTCTACCCGGCGCAGCAAGCTGTTGATGTGCACCGCTGCCCTCGCCTGCACGGCGCTGCTGCCGTGTGCACCGGGTGCCCGGGCGCAGGCCTGGCCGTCCAAACCGGTCAGGCTGCTGGTGCCGCTGGCAGCCGGCAGCACCGCCGACATCATTTCGCGCCTGGCCGGCACCGAGCTTTCGAAAGTTCTTGGGCAGGCGGTAGTGGTCGAAAACAAGACCGGCGCGGGCGGCACCATCGCCACTGCCGAGGTGGCGCGCGCGGCCCCCGATGGCTACACCATCGGCTTTGCCTCGCAAGGCACACTGGTGTTCAACCAGGCGCTCTATGCGAAGCCGGGCTACGACTCGCTCAAGGATTTCACCCCCATCGGCCTCACCGGCGGCGTCTCGAACATCATGGTGGTGCCGCCCGCGAGCCCGGCACGCGACCCCAAAGCGGTGATCGATGCGGCAAAAGCCAAGCCGGGTGCGCTCAATTTTTCGTCCGGCGGCAGCGGCACCTCGCACCATCTTTCCGGCGTGCTGTTCGGGCAATTGACCGGTACCGACCTGGTCCATGTGCCGTACAAGGGTGCGCCGCAGGGCGTTCTGGCGGTGATGTCGGGCGAAGTGAACATGGGATTTTTCAACACGCCCACGGTGATCAGCCAGATCCGCGACGGCAAGCTGCGTGCGCTGGCGGTGACCAGCCTGACGCGCTCGCCCTTGCTGCCCAACGTGGCAACGCTCGACGAACAGGGCGTGAAGGGTTACGAAGTCAATACCTGGTTCGGCTGGGTCGGCCCGGCCAGCATGCCGGCGGAGATTACCAACCGCCTGAACGCCGAGATTGCCAAGGTGCTGGCGCGACCCGACGTGCGTGACAACCTCGCGCAGCAAGGCTTCGACGTGGCGCCTCCCGCGCCGCCGGCCGCCTTCGGCAAGATCATCGCCGATGACCTGGCCAAGTGGATTCCGATCGTCAAGCGCTCCGGCGCGAAGGTGGACTAGTCCCGGCTCGTGCGGGCTGCTGGTGCACTCGTCGCGCTGGCGCTCTATCGCTCTCCCACGACGACACGTCAACACCAAGCCAACAACAAGGCAACCACAAAGCAACCACAAGGACAACATGACACGCGTATTCAATTTCAGTGCAGGACCGGCGACCTTGCCCGAGGAAGTGCTGCGCCAGGCCGCAGAAGAAATGCTCGACTGGCGCGGCAGCGGCATGTCGGTGATGGAGATGAGCCATCGCGGCAAGGAGTTCATCGGCATCGCCGCCGAAGCCGAGGCCGACCTGCGCGAGCTGCTGGCGATCCCCGCCAACTACAAGGTGCTGCTGCTGCAGGGCGGCGCGCTGGCGCAGAACGCCGTGGTGCCGATGAACCTGCTGCGCGGCAAGACCGTGGCGGACTATGTGAACACCGGCGAGTGGTCGAAAAAATCGATCAAGGAAGCGCAAAAGTACTGCACCGTCAACATCGCCGCGAGCGGCGCCGACAGCAAGTTCACCGCCATCCCGCCGCAGTCGGCGTGGAAAACCAGTGGGGACGCGGCCTACGTGCACATTTGTACCAACGAGACGATTGGCGGTCTCGAATACCACTGGACCCCGGATACCGGCGCAGTACCGCTGGTAGCCGACATGTCATCGCACATCCTGTCACGACCGGTCGACGTCGCCAGGTACGGCTTGATCTACGCCGGCGCGCAAAAGAACATGGGCATGGCCGGGCTCACCGTGGTGATCGTGCGCGATGACCTGATCGGGCAGCCGCTGCCGGCGACGCCGTCGGTGTTCGACTACCAGCAGCAGGCCGATGCCGACTCGATGTTCAACACGCCCTCGACCTATTCGATTTACATCGCGGGCCTGGTCTACAAGTGGCTCAAGCGGCAGGGCGGGCTCGCGGCCATGGAAAAACGCAACGTGGCCAAGGCCCAACTGCTCTACGACACTCTCGACGGCAGCGCCC
>JANPAR010000050.1:0-12958 GCA_031430015.1 Burkholderiales bacterium | reverse complement strand
CACACCACGTCAAAGCCCGCCTTGAGAATCATCGGCAGCACCACGGTGGAGGTGAGCACAATCATCGAAATACCATCAAGCGCAGTGCCGAGCACGATATAGAGCAGCGCCAATATGCCGATCAGCATGTAGGGCGACAGTTGCAGGCTCGCCACCCACTCCGCCAGCTCACGCGGGATGCCAGTGAACGCCATGGTCAGTGACAAATACTTTGCGCCCGCCAGAATGAACATGATCATGCACGACACCCGCGTCGCACTCATCAAGCTGTCGGTGAAATTGCGCCAGGTCAGCATGCGTGACTGCACGGCGATGGCGAGCGAGCCGAGGACACCGTAGGCTGCGCACTCGGTGGCAGTGGCCCAGCCCTTGACCAGCACCACGACAATGAACACGATCAACAGCGTGCAAGGAATCAGGTTGCCGGATTTTTTGACCTTGTCGATGAAGCTCAAGTCCGGTTCCGCTGGTGGCACCTTGTCCGGGTTGCGCAGCGACCACCAGGCGATGTAACCGGAGAACAGCAGCATCAAGATCAGGCCGGGAATGAAGCCCGCCAGAAAGATGCGAATGATCGACGCTTCAGCCGCCACCGCATAGACCACCATGGTGATCGACGGCGGAATCAAAATGCCGAGCGTGCCAGCAGTGGCAAGACTGCCGAGCGCAATCTTCTCGTCGTAGCCGCGCTTGAGCAGCTCGGGCAATGCCACCTTGGCAATCGTCGCACAGGTAGCGGCGGATGAGCCGGACACCGAACCAAAAATGCCGCAACCCAAAATGGTGGTGTGCATCAAGCGGCCCGGCACGCGGTTGAGCCAAGGGGCGAGACCTTCAAACATTTGTTCGGAGAGTTTGGTGCGAAACAAAATTTCGCCCATCCAGATGAACATCGGCAGTGCTGCCAGCTCCCACGAGGCGTTCGAACCCCAGAAGGCTGTGAACAGGCCTTCGCCCGCTGGCGTCTTGGCAAACAGCGTGAGGCCGAGGAAGCCGGTGATTGCCAGCGTGATGGCAATCCACACGCCGCCCGCCAACAACACCAGCATGATGCCGAGCAGGATCAGCGAAATTTCGATGACATTCACAGGGCAACCTCGTGCATGCACGCACTCTTTGGCATGCTCAAATATCTTCGGAAAAGTCACCGCGTGCGTGACGTTCTTCCACCGCCGTCACATAGACCGGGCGGCGGCCCATCAGCACGCACACAAACTCATCAACCATCGCCACCAGCAACAATACGGCGCCGAGTACGAAAGAGAGTTGCGGAATCCAGATCGGCAGCACCAGCAGGCCATCAGACATCACCCCATATTCGTAACTGCCCCAAGTCATGCGCACCGCCCAGAATGCGAGGTAGGTGCAGAACGCAACCCCCAGAGCCAGCCCGCCAATTTCAAATGTGCGGCGGCGCGCCGCGCCGAGGCGCGAGATCAGCAACTCCATGCGCACAAAGTCACCGTGCTTGAACGCGTGCGGCATGGCGAGAAAGGCGGCCGCAGCGCACAACCACGCTACCAGGTCTTCGATACCGCCGGTCCTGATCGACATTTCACGCATCACCGATGAGGCAATCATCACCGCGAAGATGGCAAAAACAAAAAACGCCGCGAGGTAACCCGCGGCGTTGTAGAGCCAGTCGAGTGACCGGCGTACCAGTTGCGTCATCAAAAAAGCGCCATCACTGCTTCTTGTTAAACGCATCGATGATTTTCTTGCCATCCGCGCCGGATTTTTTTATCCAGTCTTCCGTCAGCGTGTTACCCACTTTCTGGAAATCGCCCATCAGCTGCGCCGACGGTTTGGCGATGTTCATGCCGCGTTCTTTGAGCGCGTCTTTGTACCAGTTGTTTTTCTCCTGCGAGATGCGCCAGCCGCGCACTTCAGCGTCGCCCGCGGCCTTGAGCAAAGCGGCCTGCGTGGTCTTGTCGAGCGCATCGAAGGCCTTCTTGTTGACCAGCACCGCATCCTTGGGCAGCCACGCCTGGGTGTCATACCAGTTCTTGATGTGCTCATAGGTTTTGGTGTCGAAGCCGGTCGCGCCTGAAGAAATATAGCTATCGACGCCGCCGGTCGCGAGGGCTTGCGACAATTCAGCCGCTTCGATACGCACTGGCGTTGCACCGATTAACTCGGCGATTTTTGCGGTAGCCGGGCTGTAGGCGCGCCACTTCGAACCTTTGAGATCCGACGCGGCGTTGACCGGCTTTTTCGAGTAAATCCCTTGTGGCGGCCATGGCACCGAATAGAGCAGAAGCATGCCCTGTTTGCCCAGTTTGTCCTGCAGGGATTTCTTGGACACTTCGTACAAGCGCATGGCGCCATCGTAGCCGGTGGCGAGGAAGGGCAGCCCGTCGAGCTCATACAGCGGGTCTTCGTTGGAGTACGCCGACAGCAAAATCTCGCCAATCTGCACCTGGCCCGACTGCACACCGCGCTTGATCTCATTCATCTTGAGCAGGCTGGCAGCCGGATGCACCTGAATCTTCAGCTTGCCGCCGGTGGCCTTGTCGACCTCGGCAGCGAACTGGATGATGTTCTCGGTGTGGAAATTGGTCGCCGCGTAAGGTGTCGGCATGTCCCACTTGGTTTGTGCTTGCGCGACGGTGGAGAGGGCGAGCGCCGCGATGGCAGCGGCTATAAGAGAAGCGGAATAACGCATGGTGTCTCCTGAAGTGGTATCAAAAGGACTACAAAAGAGCGCGCGTGACGGAATGCAACGTTTTGTGTGAAGCAACGCGCGTGCCGCAACCCGTTGACGCAATTGCTTCAATTACTCGACTGCCGATGCGGACAATTGTAGCGTGGCGCCAAAGCTCAGGGCCGGGTCGATGACGATGACCTCCCCCGGCTTACCGCCGACGCCCTGCATGACGGAGTGGGCCACCTGATTGCGTTGCAAAACGCCGCGCGCTACGTCGAACGACGCGACGCGAAACGTCAGCGCGCGCATGCGCGCCGGCCTCGGCACCTCGAACAGCCGCACCACACAACGATCTAGAGAGAGCGTGGCCTGAGAGCCGCTTCCACCATGGGTTTTAGGGGCATGGGTGATTGCGGCACCCCCGAGGCACGCCGCGTAGACGGGTAGCGCCGCACGCAAACTCGGCACGTCGATATCCAGCGCAGTGATGCCGGTGGAACCATTTGCATGCGCGTGCCACTCAGGCCGCCACACCAAGTCGCGGGTGAGATGCTCGCAGTAGTAGAACCAGGTACCCGGCACGGCGTCCGGCTCCAGACGCGTGACACGAAATGCGGCACTTTGCGTGTGTCCACCGTCCAAATCTACTGGGCGTGAAAAGGACTGCACCGGGCGTGGGTGCAATCCATGTTGCACCAACGCGGCGTGGGATGCATCGGCATCCTCAGTTTGCAGCACTGTTGCCAGCAGCCCAGCGGGATTCGTCACCAACTCCGGGCGCTTAGGCGGCGGCGCGCCGGGCGGGTAGCCGAGCAACTCCAGATAGTCCTCGGCGAACACGATGGTGTGATTGATCGAGCCAAGCGTGTGGAACCCGCGCGGGGTCACGGTGAAACCAGCGCGCTCAAAAAAACGCACGGCTTCATCGGTCTGGTCCTTGGTGTTGAAGACGACATGATCAATCGCGTTGTGTTTGGATGCTTCCATCCCGCGATAATATCGTTTGTTCCATTGGAGACTTGCGATGCCCCAACTCAATGGCGCCGAAGCCCTCGTGCGCATGCTGCAACAGTTCAGGGTAAAGCACGTATTTGGCCTGTGTGGCGACACCAGCTTGCCGCTCTACGATGCCTTCGCGCGGCTCGATCATGGCATCACCCATGTGCTGACGCGCGATGAGCGCAGTGCCGCTTACATGGCTGATGGCTATGCGCGCATCAGCGGCAAGCCGGGTGTGTGCGAGGGGCCGTCGGGAGGTGGCGCGACTTATATTTTGCCGGGCGTGGTCGAGGCCAATGAGTCGTCGATTCCGCTGCTGGCGATCACGACCGACATTGCGACCACCTCGCGTGGCCGCTACACGCTGACTGAACTCGATCAGCAAAATTTGTTTCGCCCATTGACCAAATGGGCGGGCGTAGCGAATGCGGCGCCTGACATTCCGCGCCTGATGCGCGCGGCGTTCACCAACATGACCACGGGCCGCACCGGAGCGGCGCACCTATCGCTGCCGTTTGATGCGCAGAAGGGGAGTGTGGAGGCCGATGAAATTTGGGGCGACGCTGCACTGAGCGCGTATCCTGCACGGCGCTCGGGGGCCGACCCGCATGATGTTGAACGCGCAGTCGCGCTGCTGACTTCGTCAGCCAACAAGCTGTTTGTGGTGGGAGGAGGCGTGGTGCTGGCCGGGGCCGAACGCGAACTGGCGCAACTGGCCGATGCGCTCAATGCGGGCGTGGTGACCACCATCAGCGGGCAAGGCAGCTTGCCTGAGACTCATGCGCTGTGCGGTGGAGTCGTTGGCAGCAATGGCGGTACAAAGTGGACGCGTGCCTTGGTCGAGATGGCGGATTTGGTGATCTTCATTGGCTGCCGCGCCGGCAGCGTGACGACCGAGAGGCGGCGCTTTCCGGCACCGGGCAAGACGCGCGTGCTGCACATTGATGTGGATCCTGCGGTGATCGGCGCGAACTATCCCGCTGATGTTGGACTGGTCGGCGACTGCCGCATTGTGTTGCGCCAGTTGATCGATACACTCGCGGGGCAGACGGCTTTTGAGATGCCGTCGCGTCTCAATGCGTCGGCCATCGCGCAAGCCAAGGCCGGCAAGCGCGCCGCGTTTTTGGCGTTGGCCCAAAGCGATGCCACGCCGATCCGGCCCGAGCGCGTGGTGCATGATCTGCAAGCCGTGCTGCCGGATGACGCGATTGTGGTGGCCGACCCTGGCACGCCGTGCCCGTATTTTTCGGCCTATTACGAGATTCGCCAAAGTGGGCGGCGCTTTTTCTCCAATCGCGCCCACGGGGCCTTGGGCTACAGCATGGCCGCTGCGCTGGGAGCCTGGTTTGCCGAGCCGCAGACCAAAGTGGTCAGCGTGATGGGCGACGGCAGCTTTGGTTTTACCGTGGGCGAGCTGGAGACCATCGTGCGTGTCAAGGCGCCGATCATGATGGTGGTGATCTCGAACTCGGTCTATGGCTGGATCAAGGCTGGGCAGAAGACTGGTTTCGACGCGCGCTATTTCTCGGTCGACTTCAATCGCACCGATCATGCTGCCGTGGCAGCCGCTTATGGCGTCAAAAGTTGGCGCGTGGAAGACCCGCGTGAGCTGCGCGCAGTGCTCAAGCAAGCCGCTGAGCATGGCGGCCCGGCGCTGGTCGATGTGATTTGTCAGCCCTTGCAGGACGCGCAAGCGCCGGTGAGTGAATGGGTGGCGTGAGTCCGGCGCTTGGTGTGCTGATGCTGGACACGCGGTTCCCGCGGCCGTTGGGTGATGTGGGCAATCCGGCCAGTTTCGATTTTCCGGTGCGCTATGCGGTGGTGCAAGGAGCTTCGCCGCAGCGCGTGGTGTGCGAGCAGGCAGAGGGGTTGCTGCTGCCCTTCATCGAAGCCGGACGCGAACTCATTGGGCAGGGCTGCATCGGCATCGCAACGACCTGTGGATTTCTGGTGCGGTTTCAGAGCGCACTGGCGCAAGCGCTGCCGGTGCCGGTGATGACGTCCAGCTTGCTTCAGATTGCCGCGCTGGAAGCAGGCCTTCCCGCCGGCCAACGCGCCGGCGTCATCACCATCGCGGCGGCGCAACTTGACGCCGCCTGCCTTGCGGCAGCGGGCGCGCGTGCCGATACACCGGTCGAAGGCGTGGAAGCAGACAGTGAATTCGCGCAGCGGATTCTGAACAACGATGCGACGCTCGATCTTGCGCAAGCCGGGCGTGATGTTGTCGCGGCTGCACTGCGGTTGACGGCGCGCTGCCCGCAGGTGGGTGCACTGGTGCTCGAATGCACCAACATGCCGCCATATCGCGATGCGGTGCAGCGCGCGACCGGGCTGGCGGTGGTTGATGCGCAAACGGCTGTCAGCGCGTTCTGGCGTTCGCTTGCGCTGTCACCGCAGAGCCGCCAGCAATAATGAACTGCTCGCGTACAGTCTGCGCCACTTCGCCTGACGGCGTGAAGCTGCGCTCTTCCCAGTGAACCTGTCCGTTGCGCATCATGCACAAGACGGTGGAGGCGCGCGTGCCGTAAAGCGATGAAATGATTTTTGGACTCGATAGTACGCGTTCACGCTCCAGCGGCACGCCGGTTTGGGGGAGCTTGTGGTCGGGTTGCGGCTGTGTGTCGCCTAGAGCGAGAAACAGCGCTTCGAACAGGTTCTCTAGCGGCGTATCAGGTGCGTGGCAAATGCCATCTCGACGGCTCGCCGGGTTACCCAGCGATGCAACCGTTGAAAATGCACCAGGCAACTTTTCCGAAACCCTTGGTACAAGCGCCTCGTCAGCCGCATAGTTCTGTAAACCCGCTCCCAGAGCCAGTTTCAGCGCGATAACTTTGGGCCACGGCGTGTCCAGTAGTGCGTTGGACATTGCGTACACGCCGGATTCAAGCGCGCGAGCAGCGGCGCCACGATTGCCGCAATACCACAGCGCCTCGTGCGTCGCGGTCAGCAAATTGAAGCCGTTGTAGTCCGCAGCGTGCTGCATGCACTGCGCAACGTAGCCATCCGGCGCGCCTTGGCCAGTCAGAAAATCGGCGACCAGCGCGCCACGCGTGCGCGCGTTTGATTTGAACTCGCCAGGGTCGCGCACGTTGGTGAGCGCGGCAAAGCGGCCTTCGCGTGTGACGCCCATCCAGGTGCCGCCGGATTGAAGGTCGCTACCGCCAAACACCTGCGGCGCGGCGCGCCACCATGCGGACGGCGCGCTCGGGCGGGCGTGAAATTCGTCGCGATTGGCCGCGACGATCAGCGAAATATCCGGATGCGCCTGCCACGCCAGACTGATCAGACACATCGTGGTTTACGCCAGCGGATCGTGAAAAATCTCGCTCTTGCGCGCGCTGCCATCGAGATGAAACTGCTCGATGCCAAAGCGCGCCACGCAGTCGGCCAGCGCCGCTTCGAACAGCAGGCGCTGGTGCACGCCTTCGTAGATCTCCATCCACGTACTGTCGTCGCCCGACTTCTTTTTAAGGCGGCCACGCACGCCGGTGAGGCGGTAGACATCTGATTGCATGCCAATGGCGACCGGGATATAGCCGTCCGTGCGCGCGGCCTGCACCTTGTAGTACACGTAGTAGTCAGTGATCGGACTCACGGCAGACGTGCTCTCGCGGCGGAAGTGCGGTGACGCAAAGTTGCGGTGGCGGGCAAACTCGGACAACCTCAGGTAATTTCAGGCCGCCTAGGGGAGGGCGTAGGGCAGGGGAGAGAAGCGCAGCAGCGGGCCATCCGGCGCACCAAGGTGAATCTCGGCGCAGGCATGGCTTTGAATCTGAATGACGGCAAGAACCTCAGTCGCATGGGCGTGGGTTGAAGCGGGCGCGGCGAGTGCAATGAGGCCACTTTCCTGGCCATTGAGATCGCTGGCATAGAGCACGTCGCCGGCCTTGGCCGGCGCATCCACAGTTGCGCGATACATGCGCCGTTTGACTGCGCCCCGGTAATGGGCGCGCGCGACAATTTCTTGCCCCGGGTAGCAACCCTTTTTGAAATTGATGCCGTCGAGGGCGTCGAAGTTGATCATCTGCGGCACGAAGGCTTCTTGCGTTGCTTGCGTGATCCAGGCTTCACCTGCCAGCACCATGAGGCGCGTCCACTCGGCAGCGGTGGCAGATGGCAGTGCGGATGCGGCCGGTGAAGGGGCGTCGGCAGCGGTATCGATTCCGGTGCGGGTGTAGACAAGCATGCGCGGTACGCCGTCCACCGCAGGCAGCGCGATATGCCACGCCCGTGTCGCGGACGGGGCCTCTGAAGGTGCCTCGAATGATGCCACGGACGGCGCAGCGGGCGCGGTAGCTTCAAGCGCCGCCCCGCCAGTGCCAGCTTCCAGGCGGCGCACCTGCATCGCAGGCAACCCTGCGGCACTCTCTGCGCCGTAGGTACCAAGCGTCGCATACTGCTCCGAACAATCTTCGATCACCGCCTTGGCGCGCAGCACAAACATCTTGAGGCGCTTGACCAGTCCGGGAAGCAGGGCGCGATCGGTCGCGAGGTAAAACCCGTCGCCACCATCGCGCCAGACCAAAAAGCCGGCGAGCATGCGGCCCTTGGCGGTGCAGTAGCCACTCCACTGCGCCGCATTGGGCGCGAGATGCAATAGGTCGTTAGTGAGCTGGCCGTGCAGAAACGTCTGCGCATCCGCTCCAGACGCGTGAATCAGGCCCCATTCGGGCAGTATTGCAATAAATGACATGGTCAATCGTCCCGGTTGCCACTATTATAGCGAGCGCCCTCGTGACCCTCTTAGCGGCTGATGATCGCCTTCACCGGTGACCGCGTTCTTCGCCCACTTGCACACTCTCCCACTTCATTTAGCTACCGACTGGTTTGGCAATTTCCAGCGGTACTCCACCTTGCTCCCGCTGTGATCCGCTCGCTGTTCAACCTCCTTAAAGCACTGATTTTTCTTGGGTTTTTGACGGCTGCCGGCATCGCGGGCGGCCTCTGGTGGTATAGCGCACAAGCGCTGGCGCTGGGGGTGGACAGCGTCGATTTCACTGTCGCCCCCGGCAGTTCGATGCGTGCGGCGGCGCGGCAGGCAGCGGCCGTGCTGCCGGTGCATGCAGATGTGCTCGTGCTGCTCGCGCGCCTCTCTGGCCGCGACACCCAAATCAAAGCCGGCAGCTACGAAGTTGAAAACGGCATCACCCCCCTCGCTCTAATCGACAAGCTCACGCGCGGCGACGTGACAATGCAGGAGCTGGCGATTCCCGAAGGCTGGACGTTTCGCCAATTTCGCGCCGCGCTTGACGCGCACGCCGGGGTGAGCCACCTTACCCAGGGGCTGGATGACGCCGCTGTACTGGCGCGTCTCGCGCTGGTGGATGGGCCGGCCCACCCTGAAGGCTGGTTCTTTCCGGATACGTATTTATTTGCGAAGGGCGCCAAGGATATTGACATCCTGCGGCGCGCCCATCGCGCCATGCAAAGGCGCCTTGCGGGCGAATGGGAGCGCCGCGCTCCCGGGGTGCCCTATGCCAACGCTTACGAGGCGCTCATCATGGCATCGATTGTCGAGAAGGAGACCGGGCAGGCCAGGGAGCGGCCACAGATTGCCGGCGTATTCGTAAACCGTCTGCGGCGCGGCATGTTGCTGCAGACCGACCCCACCATTATCTATGGTTTGGGCGTCTCGTTTGACGGTAATTTGCGCAAGCGCGACCTCACCACTGACGGGCCTTACAACACCTATACACGTGCTGGTCTGCCGCCGACGCCCATCGCGCTTCCGGGGCTGGCAGCGATTCAGGCCGCGCTGAAACCGGCGCGCACGGATGCCCTGTATTTTGTCGCAAAGGGCGACGGCACCCACGAGTTTTCGCCGAATCTGGAAGCGCATAATCGCGCCGTGAACAAGTATCAGCGGCGGGGCGGGTGAGGGCGGCAATGCTGGCAATGGTAGCGACGATAGAGACGTTAGGCACGTTAATGGTTCAAGCAGCGGCGCAATGCAGGCATTGGTGGCAACGATGACTGTGACCATGGCGCGCGGAAAATTCATCACCTTTGAGGGGATCGACGGTGCCGGCAAGAGCACCCACATCCCTGCAGTCGCGGCCATGCTGCGCGCCCGTGGGCACGAGGTCGTGGTGACACGCGAGCCGGGCGGCACGCCGCTGGGGGAAAAGCTGCGGGCCTTGTTGCTCTCCGAGTCAATGCATCTGGAAACCGAAACCCTGCTGATGTTTGCCGCCCGCCGCGAACACGTAGCCAGCGTGATCGAACCGGCGCTGGCGCGTGGGAACTGGGTACTGTCTGACCGATTCACCGATGCCACGCGCGCCTATCAGGGCGGCGGCCGCGGTGTCGCTGCGGAGCGCATCGAACAACTGGCGCGCTGGGTCCATGCGGATACCAACCCGGACATGACGCTGCTGTTCGACGTGCCGCAAGCAGTTGCGGCAGGCAGGCTGGCCGGTGCCCGCGAGCCAGACCGCTTCGAGCGCGAACAGGCGGCTTTTCATGAGCGGGTGCGCGAATGCTACCTCCAGCTTGCCGGTGCCGAGCCCGCAAGATTTCGTCTGATTGACGCGACTTTGCCCCAAAATTCAATTAATAAATTACTTGAAGAATTATTTTCAAGTATATGAAAAATATAGAGTATAGTTGGTTAGAAAATGACTGGCTGCGGCTCCGCGCTTTGCGCGCACGCTTGCCGCACGCGCTACTGATCCACGGTAATCCGGGCATCGGTAAGCATGCGCTGGCGACCCTTTTTGCGCAAAGTTTGTTGTGTCAGACGCCAGCGCTAAGCGGACCTCCCTGCGGAGAATGCCCTGCCTGCCGCTGGTTTGACGAAGGCAATCACCCGGATTTTCGGGCGCTTTTGCCCGAAAGCCTGCAAACTGGCGATGCGGTCGCCGAAGGCGAGGAGGGCGCTGAGGGGGGCACCGCGGGGAGCGCCTCGGGGGGCACAAAGGCCGCCAGGTCCAAGACGCCGAGCCGCGAAATCAAGATCGAACAAGTACGCGCCCTCGATAGCTTCTTTAACATCGGCACGCACCGGGGCGGGGCGCGGGTCATCTTGGTGTATCCGGCCGATGCACTCAATATTCCATCGAGCAACGCCCTGCTTAAGACATTGGAAGAACCGGCGGCTGGCACGGTATTCTTGCTCGTGACCAGCCATCCGGATCAGGTGCTGCCGACGATTCGAAGCCGCGCCTCCAAATTTACCGTCGCGGCGCCTGACGCCGCACAGTGCCTGGCGTGGTTGAACGCGCAAGGGGTTGCCGACGCCGCAGCGCGTCTGGCTGAAGCAGGGGGCGCACCTCTCGCCGCGCTCAATGCCGCCACGCTTGATGAATTTTCGGCAGAGCGCAGCGAGTTGCTTGATGCCCTTTCAGAGGGACGATTTGATCCGCTGATTACCGCCGAGCGATGCGAGAAGGCGGGCAATGAGCGCGTCGCCCTGTGGCTGATGCGCTGGGTGGCTGATCTCATTCTGGTGGCTGGCGGCAATGGCATCCCGCGTTTTCATCCTTCGCGTGAGGATGCCCTGCGAATTGGTGCGGCTCGCATGAATGCGCCCGCGTTGCATCGTTACCAGCGCCGGCTGGTGGCCGCAACAAGAACGGCGGGCCATCCCTTGAACGCGCGCTTGTTTGCCGAGGAACTCTTGATTGACTATGGGCGTCTGTTGCATGACGCACGCTGAGAGAATTGAACGTATGTTCCCGTCATAACCCATGTTCGTAGACTCCCACTGCCACATCAACTTCCCGGAACTGCGGGAGCGCTTGCCGGCCATCCTGGGTGCCATGGCGCAGAATCGTGTGACCCATGCCTTGTGTGCCAGTGTCAACCTGCAGGAGTTGCCGGATCTGTTGGACATGGCAGCTGCGCATCACAACATCTTTGCGTCGGCCGGGGTGCATCCCGACTATCAGGATGTCGAAGAGCCGTCAGAGGGTCAGTTGTGCGAACTGGCGAAACACTCGAAGGTAGTCGCCGTCGGTGAAACCGGTCTCGACTACTACCGCCTCACTGGTGATCTTGAATGGCAGCGCGAGCGCTTTCGCACCCATATCCGCGCTGCCAGGCGGTGTCAAAAGCCGCTCATCATTCACACCCGCGCGGCAGCAGATGACACGATTCGCCTGATGCGCGAAGAGCGGGCGGGTGACGTCGGCGGAGTGATGCACTGCTTTACCGAGACGCGTGAAGTTGCGCGCGCCGCGCTGGAGCAAAATTTCTTTATTTCCTTCTCCGGCATCGTCACTTTCAAGAGCGCTCGTGAACTCAAAGCGGTGGCGCAACTGGTACCACTGGACCGCATGCTGATTGAAACCGACTCGCCCTACCTCGCGCCCACACCCCATCGCGGCAAGACCAATGAGCCTGCCTGGGTGATGCACGTGGCCGAAGAAATCGCTCGCTTGCGCGGTATTTCGGTCGAAGCGGTAGGGGAGGCCACGACGGACAATTTTTTTCGTTTGTTTGGAGGTACGCGATGATTTTTCTGGCCCCGGTTTGGATCCGCATGCGCCGCTACGCCACGGTGTTGGCCGCGGTCTGCCTGTTTGCGCCGCTCAGCCCGCTGGCAACTGCGGCAGCATACGACGATTTCATCAGCGCAGTGAAGGCAGGCAACGGCACTGAAGTGGTCTCATGGCTAAAGCGCGGCATGGATCCCAATACGCTGGATCCTTCAGGCCAACCTGTCCTGCATCTGGCTGCGCGGGAAGGTTCGCTGGATGCAGTAAAGGCCTTGGCCAGCTCCGACATTGATCTCAACCGCCGCAACGCCGCCGGCGAATCGGCGATGATGCTGGCTGCCCTGCATGGGCATCTTGAGGTGGTGAAGTTTTTGATCGCCAAAGAGGCGCAGGTCAACCATCCGGGCTGGACCCCTTTGATTTATGCGGCCACCTCTGGCCACAATGAGATGATTAAGTTATTGCTTGAAAATCATGCATATATTGATGCAACTTCACCTAGTGGTGCAACTGCGTTAATGATGGCGGTACGTAATGGCCACCGGTCAACCGTGAAATTGTTGATCGATGAAGATGCCGACTTGACGGTTAAAAGTGATATCGGTGAGAGTGCCTTGACCTGGGCGGAACGTCGGCAAGATGCCGAGCTGGTTAAGCTTCTCAAGGTGAAGCTGATGCCTTGAATTGACCTGATTCAGGTGATTTGTTTTAACTTAAAATTATTTAGAATGTATATTCTCTGGTGAATCGAATAAAAAAACAGCCTGAAATCAACGACTTACGAAGGTCGCAAAAGTAGAGATCCGGCGATTACTTTTTAAAACCGTGGGCGCTACCCACACCCGCCGGTGTGCGACACCGGACGCGAATTCAA
>JANPAR010000049.1:0-5255 GCA_031430015.1 Burkholderiales bacterium | reverse complement strand
CCGGCATCTATTATCCCAAAGGCTCGCTCAAGGCACGCTTCTGCGTGGCGGGTAAAAAGATGCTCTACCGCTACTGCGCCGAGCGCGGCATCACGGCCAACAACTGCGGCAAGTTGATCGTTGCCACTAACGAGGCGCAGGTGGCGACGCTCACCGGCATTGTTGAAAAGGCGCGCAACAATGGCGTCGATAATCTGCAATTTCTCACCCGCAAGGAGGCGCTCGCGCGCGAGCCAAATCTGCAATGCGTGGCCGCGCTCAACTCGCCCTCGACCGGCATTGTCGATAGTCACGGCTTCATGCTTGGCCTCGAGGGTGACTTCGAAGCGGCGGGTGGCATGCTGGCTTTTGCGTCACCGCTCGATCACGCTGCGTGCGACCGCGATGGCATCACGCTCGTTACCGGCGGCGCGGATGCGATGGAATTGCGCGCCGACGTCGTCATCAACAGCGCCGGTCTGTTCGCGCCTGATCTTGCGCGCCGGTTCACCGGCCTGCCACCGGCGACGGTGCCGCCCACGTTTTATTGCAAGGGCAACTACTATTCGCTGGCTGGCAAGTCGCCGTTCTCACGTCTGATCTATCCGGTGCCGGAAGCGGCGGGCTTGGGTGTGCATCTGACGATTGACCTCGGTGGCCAGGCGCGCTTTGGCCCCGACGTGGAGTGGATTGACGGCATTGATTACGAAGTGGATCCCAAACGTGCCGATAGTTTTTACGCGGCCATTCGCACCTATTGGCCCGCGCTGCCCGACGGCGCGCTGATGCCGGGCTACAGCGGCATCCGCCCCAAACTGCAAGGGCCGAAGGAAGCAGCCGGCGATTTTGTCGTGCAAGGCCCGCGCGAGCATGGCGTCAAGGGGTTGGTCAATCTGTATGGCATTGAGTCGCCGGGCCTGACGTCAGCGCTGGCGATTGCAGAGTACGTGGAACACATTCTTGCCCAGGAGCAGACATGAAAAACACAAACAAGCCTCACGTAAGCAAGCCACATGCGGCCAGGCCGCAGCAGGTGCGGTCGGCGCAGTCAGCACCCGCGCGCCGGGGTGCATCGCCGCTCGAAAAAACGCGCACTGCTAACCGGCACTCCCGCAATCCGGCCCCTGATGTGTCCCCGCGGATCGCCAAACCCGCGGCGCCTACCGCGGCCAGCCAGATGCGCATCGACCTTGCCGCCGCGCTGCGCTGGGCCGCGCGCCTTGGACTGAACGAAGGTGTGTGCAACCATTTCTCCTATGAGCTTGCGCCCGACCGCTATCTGATCAATCCGCAAGGCATGCACTGGAGCGAAGTGGCGCCGGGCGATATCTTGTTGATCGATGGCACCGGCAAGGTACTCGAAGGCAAACACGCGCTCGAACCGACGGCGTTTTTCATTCACAGCCATATTCACAAAGCCAACCCGCATGCCAAGTGCGTGCTGCACACCCACATGCCGTATGCGACCGCGTTGACGCTGATTGCTGGTGGCCGCCTGGAGTGGTGCAACCAGAACACGCTGCGCTTCTGGGGCCGCGTCGGCTATGACGATGCCTACAACGGCGTCGCGCTCGATGCCGCAGAGGGCGAACGCATCGCGTCAAAGTTGCAGGGCAAGGATGTGCTGATGATGGCAAGCCACGGTGTCACCGTGGTGGGCAGCAAAATTGCTTGGACCTTTGATGACCTCTACTACCTTGAACGCGCCTGCATGCATCAAGTGCTGGCGGTGCAGGGCGCGGGTGGCAAACCACTGCGGCGCATTCCGGATGATTTGTGTGAACTGGTGGGCAAACAAATCGCCGGTGAGCGGCAGCAGAGTGATCTGTTTTTCGACTCGATCAAGCGCATGCTGGAGCGCGAAGAGCCGGGCTGGACGACGCGCTGAGGGACCCGCTGAAAAGTTTGCTGCACAACTCGCCGAATAGCTCGCTGAACAGCGTGGCAGCGCGCCAAGTCGCGCGCACCAGCCTGACACACGCCAGTTTCAAGTGCAGTCTGGCGACGGTACCAGGCGATTCAGAACTTGGAAAAATCGAGCACGTCGTCCACCGGAGCAGGTGCCGCAGCCGGCGCAGGGGCCGCGGCAGCGGCTGCTGGAGCTGCTGCAACGGGTGCGGCGGCGCCAGCTGGTGCTGCACCACCTGCCGCACCATCGGCACCCAGCAAACGCTCCAGATCCGCTTTGATCGCACCCAGATCCACCGCAGCGCGGCCCTGATAGCGCAGCAGGATGCGCGAGGGCAAATCCACAAGGCGCGGATCGCCTACGCGCATGTTGGCCGCGACGTTGAGGACGGGCGCGAGGTGGGTATTCTTGAAGCCCGGCATGGCGCGATCCACCGCGTCGAGCGCGGCGTTTTGCGCTTTGGCGATGCCGGCCAGCAGTTCAGCCAATTGATCGTGGTTCATTTCTTGGTCTCCTCGGGTGATGGCGGCAGAGCGCTTGAATCAGCACATTCAGTGACCGCAAGCATACCCGTTCTGCGGCGCTTGCGACAGTACGGCGCCGCTCACCACAAACTGTGCGGGCGTGAGGATGCGAAACGCGGTGACGCGATGCTTCGCGCGCGCGAGTTCGAGCAGGTCGCGGTCTTTGGTGATGAGCGCCGCCGCTCCACTGTCGCGCGCGAGCTCAAGAAAAGGTTGATCGTCGGCGTCGCGGCACTGCGGCAGCCAGCCGGCACGGCTCCTGCCATCGTGCAAGATTGACACTCGGCACATTGCTGTCATGAGAGTCGGCCTGAGAGCCGCTCCCACCAAGGGTTTTATCGCCTTGTAGGCCAACACCCGCTCCAGCTCTTGCTCTCCGGGAAGCGAGCGGATGATTTCCAGGCGCCGCGCCGTGTGCGCGGCCTTTAGGGGCGCGATGCTTGCATCATTAAACACCAGCCAATCGAGCCAGACGTTCGTGTCGAGTACCACTTTCAACATCAACAACTCTTGGGCTGCACGTTCGACTTAAGCGGCACGTTCGAGCGCCGATGCAGTCAACCAGCGTCCGCGATCATGCGCCTGCGAAAAATCAAGCGCCGGCACCACCGGCACAATCCGGTTCGGGTTGACCCGTTCGCTGCTGTAGTAGCTCGGCACGATGTGATCAAGGCGCACTGTGGCCGCCACGCCAGGCACCTGGTAAAGCTCACGCAGGTAGTGGCTTAGGTGGTGATAAGACGACAGTGGCCGCAACATGCATTTGAAGGCGTGGTGATACACCGCATCAAAACGCACCAGCGTGACGAACAGGCGCCAGTCAGCCTCGGTGATGACGCCGCCTGCGAGATAGCGCTGGCTGGCGAGCCGCTGCTCCAGTGTGTCGAGCGTGGCAAAGATGCGCGTCACCGCCTCGTCATACGCGGCCTGGGTGGAGGCAAAGCCGGTGCGATAGACGCCGTTGTTCAGCCCCGTGTAGACCAGCTCGTTGACGCGGTCGATTTCTGCGCGCAGGGCCACCGGGTAGTAGTCGCCGGGGGCGGCGCCAATGCCATCAAACGCGCTGTTGAACATGCGGATGATTTCGGATGATTCGTTATTGACGATGGTGCGCGTGGTTTTGTCCCACAGCGTGGGCACGGTGACCTTGCCGGTATAGGCCGGATCGGCAGCGCTATAGGCTTCGTGCAGCCAGGTGAAGCCATTGACCTGATCAGTGGTCGCGCCGGGGAATGCGTCACCGTAGCGCCAGCCATCGCGCCGGTCATTGGGCAGGGCGACAGACATCGAGATTAAGTTTTCGAGTCCCTTGAGGGCGCGGAAAATGATGGCGCGATGCGCCCACGGGCAGCCGTAGGACACATAGAGGTGATAACGCCCCGGCTCGGCCTTGAAGCCTGACGAGCCGTCGGCAGTAACGTGCGAGCGAAAGCGGCTTTCCGGGCGCACAAAGCGGCCGCTTGCGGTGTCTGGCGTGTCGTGGCTCCAGCGGCCTTCGATGAGCATGCCCATGGTTGTCTGCCTCGTTTGGGTTGGGTGGATTGGTCCCGATGCATCCCGCTTGGCGGGGCTTCAGGCGTGCGGCGATTTGATTTCTTCCAACCGGTCCGTCGCCGGCGGTGGCGTGCGTGACAGTGCGGCGATCTCGGCGCGCAGCGCGGGCGTCATATCCACATTCACAGCAGCGAGTGAATCACGCAACTGTTCCACATTGCGCGCGCCAATGATCGGTGCCGTGATGGCAGGATGCGCACCCACCCAGGCGACCGCCGTGGCCACCGGGTTGAGGCTGCGCGCCTTGCAGAAAGCAATGTATTTCTCCGCGACTTCAAACACCCACTCTTCGCCGTAGCGCGCGGCATAGGTTTTGTTGGTCTTGATGCGCCCGCTGGCCTCCCCCGAATATTTTCCCGAGAGAAGTCCCGCCGCACCGGGGCTGTAGGGGATCACGCCAATGCCGTTGGCCTGCGCCATCGGCAGCAGCTCTACCTCAGCCTGGCGCTTGACCAGGTTGTACATCGGCTGCATCACCTGCAAGCGCGCCCAATTGTTGCGTTCCTGAATATCGACCGCGCGCTGTGCCTGCCAGGCCGCGTAATTGCTCACGGCGGGGTAGAGCACCTTGCCCGACTGCACCAGGTCTTCGAGCGCACGCATCGATTCTTCGATCGGCGTGCGCTGGTCGAACTGGTGCAGGAACAGCACTTCGACCCGGTCGGTGTTGAGGCGCTTCAAACTTGCTTCAATCGCCCGCACCACATGACGGCGCGACGTGCCGCGTGCGTTGATATCGTCACGGGACGGGTTGTAGCACTTGGTCGTGATGACCAAATCATCGCGATGCCCCTGTATCAGCTTGCCTAAAATTTCCTCGGCGCGGCCCTTGTTGTACTGGTCGGCACAGTCGAAAAAATTGATGCCGGCATCGCGGCAGGTTTTATACATCGACGCCGACATTGCCTCGTCGGCATCACCGCCAAATGACATGGTGCCAAAGCACAGTTCGGAAACCTGGACACCGGTGCGGCCAAGGGGCTTGTGTTTCATGCGTCACTCCAAGGTGGATGAATGCGGGGAAGGCACGAGTGTAAGGGAACGGCGCTGCTCTTTTAGGTTCAGCCAATGAATGATGGTGTGACCGCGGCTTCGAAGGCTGGATCGCAGGTCTGCGCAATCCGCGCAACTCCTATACTCTCGGTTGCCGGGCTGTTTTTTTCTTGATCGCCGGACTTGACGCTTCACTCACCTCGGAGAGTCCCCGTGACCCTGCATCCACGCCGTTCGCTGACGATCCTTGCCGCCGTTGTCGTTGTCTTTGCCGTCAGTCCACCACTGTTTGCGGC
>JANPAR010000048.1:0-1692 GCA_031430015.1 Burkholderiales bacterium | reverse complement strand
AGCGTGCCCGGGCCGAAATAATCGCGGATGCCGCCGACGGAAGCGACCGCGATCACCTGTTTGATGCCAGCTTCCTTGAGCGCCCACAGATTGGCGCGGTAGTTGATCTCGTGCGGTGGAATCGTGTGCCCGTAGCCGTGGCGCGCGAGGAACACGATGTCATGCCCGGCCAGCGTGCCAAAGGTAAGCGCCCCGGATGGCTCGCCGTAGGGCGTGCGCATCACTTCGCGCTGGTTCACGGCCAGCGTCGCCAAATTGGTGAGGCCACTGCCACCGATGATTGCAATCATGTTCCGGTTTTCCTGTCTCTATTGGCCATGCACTGCATAGATCGCGGGCAGGTTGCGCCACAAGCCTGATACGTCCATGCCATAGCCAAACACATAGCGATTAGGTACCGTCACCCCAACAAAATCGGCGCGGATCGGTTTCGCTTTATCGAGCTTCTTTTCGCAAAACACCGCCGCCAGAAAGCGGGCAGCACCGAGCGCGAGCACCCGTTCGCGGATCGCGTGCATGGTTTCGCCTTCGTCGAGAATGTCATCAAGCACGATCACCGTGCGGCCCCTGACGTTTTCTTTCGGTTCCACGTTCCACGTGAGGGTGCCGCCGCTGGTCTTGCTGCCATAACGCGAGACATGCAGGTAATCGAACTCCAGCGGAAAGTCGAGCAGGGGCAGCAACTGCCCGGCGAACACCACCGCACCGCCCATGACGGCGAGCACGAGGGGAAACTCATCGCCTGCCGCAGTCTTGATGTCCCGCGCAATACATTCGAGCGCGACGCGGCAATCGGCGGCGCCGACGAGGCAATCGGCCCGCGCAAGAATGCTTGCGGCCTGCGCGGAATCATTCATACGCTCAAACCCCTCAGCGTCGCCAGATACGCCTCAAACTCCGGCGCGACTTCCGGGTGCTTGCGCGCAAAATCGACAGTCGCTTTGAGATAGCCCAATTTCGAGCCGCAGTCATACCGCGTGCCTTCAAAGCGGTAGGCAAATACCGCCTCATGCGCGAGCAGCGCACTGATGCCGTCGGTCAATTGAATCTCGCCCCCCGCGCCGGCCGTGACTTGTTCCAGCAATTCAAAAATTTTCGGCGTCAAAATATAGCGCCCCACCACCGCCAGCGCGACATCGCCGGCAGGACTATTGCGTAAAGGTGCCACTTCGGGCGCTGGCTTCTCGACAATCGCAGTCACCCTTTCCGTGCGCGCATCGAGTTGCGTGCCGCTGACGACGCCATAGGAGCGGGTGTTGGCCTTGGGTACGTCTTCGACACCAAGCACGCTGCCGCCACGCGCGTTGAACACGTCGACCATTTGTTTGAGCGCGCCGGGTTGATGGTCAATCAAATCATCGGCCAGTATCACTGCGCAAGGTTCTTCAGCCACGATGTCTTTGGCGCACAGCACGGCATGGCCGAGACCTAGCGGCTCGGCCTGGCGAATGTAGATGCAGTTCACATGTTTGGGCACCACGCTTTGCACGATGCGCAGCAGTTCGGTCTTGTTCTTGGCCGCAAGCTCCGACTCCAGTTCATAGGCCTTGTCGAAATGATCTTCGATGATGCGCTTGGTACGCCCGGTCACAAAAATCATGTCGGTGAGACCGGCGGCCACCGCTTCCTCAACCGCGAACTGGATTAGCGGCTTGTCGACAATTGGCAGCATTTCTTTCGGCGTCGCCTTGG
>JANPAR010000047.1:0-4260 GCA_031430015.1 Burkholderiales bacterium | reverse complement strand
ATCCTTGATCTCGTAGCGCAGCACCTTGACGCCCCAGCCGAGCGCCGCTTCGTCGAGCGCGGAGATCACCTTGGCGTTGATGTGTTCGCGCTCTTCAAAGGTCTTGTCGAGTTCGAGCTTGCCGATCACCGAGCGCAGCGACGTTTGCGCCAGTTGCGTGATGGCATTGAGATAGCTCGAGGAGCCGTAGGAGGCTGCCACCGGGTCGGTTACCTGAAAATACAACACGCCATCCACCTGGAGCTGCGTGTTGTCGCGCGTGATGCAGATCTGGCTCGGCACCTCAAGCGGCACTTCCTTGAGCGAATGTTTGTAGGCCACGCGCTCAATGAAGGGAACCACAATCTCCAGTCCCGGCTCGAGCGTGCGCACATATTTGCCGAGGCGTTCGACCACATAGGCATGCTGTTGCGGCACCTGATACACCGCCTTGATGACGAAGATGACCGCCGCTGCGAAAAAAATGATGGTGACGATGCCGAATCCGAACATGGTGTTCTCCATGATGATTGCCTATTGCTGCTTCTGTTGCTGCCGCTGCTGCGTCAGCCGCGCGAATCAGCCACGCGCGCCAAGCACGAGCTCATTGCCGCGCATTTGTTTGATCACATAGGGGCCGTCGCCAGCGCCACTCTCCACCGAGGCGTCCCATTGGGTGCCGCGATAGTTCACCCGCAAGGTGCCGTCAGCACGCCGCTCAATCACCTCGACCGAGTGGCCTGCATCAAACGCAATATTGGTTTTCTCGCCGCTCTGTTTACTGCCGATGCCGCGCATGCGCAAATAGGCGCAACCCGCCACCGACACCACCGCTGCGCAGATGAACTGACCCACCATACCCACGCCACTCAACGCGATCAACGCGGCCATGGCCGCCCCAGCGGCAATCATCAGCAGGTAGAACGTGCCGGTCATCAGCTCGACGCCGATGAGCGCGCCTGCGGCAGCAAACCAGAGAATGTAAGGCTCCACGTCAAACTCCTTCGAGGATGGGCATCTTCGCACCCAGAACAGCAGTGTGGGCAGTGTAGCAACGAAAGGGTGCGGCGCGGGAGAGCGCGGGAGAGCGGTGCGCGAGATTTGTGCGAGACAGAACTCACAACACCCGGTTAAACCGCAGCATCGAATAGCCTGCGGCCAACACCGCGAGCAGGACGCCCAACGCGGCCAGCAAGGCCGTGATCTCCATCGTGCGGCCACGCCCGGCTGTCATGCGCGCAGCGAGTTGCTTGTAGATTTTTTTCAAGTCGCCCGCACTGGTGGCGCGAAAATATTCACCGCGCGTCATGTCGGCGACCTTTCTGAGCGCTTCTTCATCAAGGCGCACGCGCATCGACCAGCCATCGACCGAGAGTGTGGCACCGGCTTTGGTGCCGACGCCGACGGTATAGATACGCACGCCACGGTCAGCGGCGAGCTTGGCGGCGGTGACCAGTTCCGGCCCGGTGTTGCTTTCGCCATCGGTGAGCAGCACGATGGCGGCTGATGGGTTGGAGCCGGGCGGCACCGGCTTGAATTTCTCGATGGCGGCGCGCTGCTCGGGCGAGAGATTGAACGAGCTGCGCCCCGAGATCACTTTGTCGATGTCGATGCCGGCATCGGTGAGCAGGGTGTCGAGTGCGATCACGATACCGCTGCCCAGTGCAGTGCCGTTTTGCAGTTTGACGCGGTCAATCGCGCCGATGATGTCTTCGCGCTTGACGGTGGGCGACTGTGCGACCGCGGCGGTGGCAGCCATGGTCACGACGCCGATCTTGACCTGGCTGGGCTGGTCGGCAATGAAGGTCTTGGCGGCGTTCTGCGCGGCCGTCATGCGGTCTGGTTTGACATCGGTCGCGCGCATGCTGCCGGAGACATCGAGCGCGAGGATGATGCCGTCGGTGCGCTGTGGCAGTACCACCATCGCTTGCGGGCGCGCGGCAGCGATCAGCAGGATGGCGATGCCCATCAGCAGCGCGCAGGCCGGGGCATGGCGCATGAAACCACTGCGCAGTGCAGTTGGCGTGGCCGACCCGGTTGCTGCAGCAAGACGCGCGTAGCGCGCCGCCATGGTGCGTTGCTTCGCGTCGATGCGCAGATACGTCCACACCAGCAGCGGCAGCGCGGCGAGCAGCCACAGCAGCATCGGCCAGATGAAGGTGAGGTCGCGAAATTGCGGCAAGTTCAGCATGGTGGAATCAGAGCTGCGGTAGCGCAGTGATCAAAGCGTACGAAGGATGAAAGAGGGTGGCAGGGTATCGCGGCTGCAGCGTCACCCTCTCAGCGCCGCAGCCAGCGGCGCACGCAAACCGCCCGTAGCGAGGCGGCTGCGCCGCTTGCGCAGGTCGATGAAGCGCAGCAACTCTTGATGCAGGTTATCGGTGGTGGCGAGCTCCATGCAGTCCACCCCGGCTTGCGAAAAGGCAGCGCGCAGGCTCTCCTCGCGTTCGGCGGCGAGCTTGGCGAAGCGCTCGCGAAAACTCTTGTCTTGCGTATCGAGAAACAGTTGCTCGCCGGTTTCGGCATCCTGCAACATGACGAAGCCGAGTTCGGGCAGGTTCTGTTCGACCGGGTCATAGAGGCGCACGGCGATGACTTCATGGCGGCGCGCGAGTTGTGCGAGCGCGACTTCCCATCCCGGCGTGCTGATGAAGTCGGAGAGCACAAACACCACCGAGCGGCGCTTGATTGCGGTGTAGGCTTCACTGAGCAAGGCCGAGAGGTCAGTGGTCTTGCCCGGTGCAGCCGGTGCCACTTTGGCTTGAGCCACGGTGCCGTGTGAGGTGAAACGGCGAATGCTGTCGATCAAGTGCAGCACCTGGCGCCGCCCGCCACGTACCGGAATGACGGTGGCGCGCTGGTCTGCGGACGAACCCTTGAGCACGGCACCGACGCGATTGCCATGACGTGTGAGCAGACGTGACAGCACGCCGGTGAGGGCGGCGGCGACGTCGCGCTTTTTGAATTCGCGCGAACCGAAATCGACCGAGCCGGAAAGATCGATCAAAAACCAGGCGGTCACTTCGCGGTCTTCCTGAAACTCGCGCACGTGCGGCACGTTGAGGCGTGCGGTGACGTTCCAGTCGATATAGCGCACATCGTCCTGCGGTTGATACTCGCGCAGGTCGGCGAGGTCGAGGCCGAAGCCGCGCAGCAAGGTGCGATAGTCGCCCTGCAACAGTCCGTCGAGACGGCGGATCACGGTCCATTCGAGGCGCTGCAGCAAGGTGTCGGCATCGACCGCGGGTTTACCCTCCGCGTTGGCAGTGGAGGCTTTCGCGGACGTGCTGGCGCCGGGTGCGGTGCCGCCTGCGACGCCAGACGCCGCACCGCCGGCTTCGGCAGCGGCAGGGTCAGCCGCGCTGCCCCGCCGGAATTTACGCCGGAGAAACTTGAACATGGCTCGCCAGCGGTTTTTCCGGTGCGGGCACCACCTGCATGATGCGTTGGACGATCTTGTCGGCCGTCTGCGCTTCGGTGAGTGCCTCGTAGGACAGCACCAGACGATGGCGCAGCACATCGGGCGCGAGATCGGTCACGTCATCGGGCAGCGCGTAGTTGCGGCCCCGCAAAAAGGCGAGGGCGCGCGCACCTTCAATCAAATTGATGGTGGCGCGCGGGCTGGCACCGAAGGTGATGAAGCGGCCAAAGTCTTTGAGGCCATAGCGCTCCGGCTCGCGCGTCGCGGCGACCATTCTGACCGCGTACTGGATCAGGTTGGGGTCAACGTACACCTTACGGCATTCGCGTTGCAACGCGCCGAGCTGCTCGGGAGACGCCACCGCCGCGACCGCAACCGCCGGGCCGGTGACGCGCTCGACGATGACGAACTCTTCTTCCTCAGTCGGGTAGCCGATCAAAATTTTCATCATGAAGCGGTCTACCTGGGCTTCGGGCAACGGGTAAGTCCCTTCCGTTTCAATCGGGTTCTGCGTCGCCATCACGAGGAAAGGCTCGGGCACCTTGTGCGTTTCACCGGCGATGGTGACCTGGCGCTCCTGCATCACTTCGAGCAGCGCACTTTGCACCTTGGCAGGGGCGCGGTTGATTTCGTCGGCCAGCAGCAGGTTGGTGAACACCGGTCCGAGATTGGTGGAGAACTCGCCGGTCTTCTGGTTGTACATGCGCGTGCCGACCAGGTCGGCCGGCAGCAGGTCGGGCGTGAACTGGATGCGCTTGAATTTACCGCGCAGGGTCTGCGCCAGGGTTTTCACCGTCAGCGTTTTGGCGAGGCCCGGCACGCCCTCGACCAGCAGATGGCCTTGCGCCAGCATCGCCACC
>JANPAR010000046.1:0-1518 GCA_031430015.1 Burkholderiales bacterium | reverse complement strand
GGTTCCGTGGTGCGCTACCTGCCGTATCCGGTGTTGGCCGGGTTTCTGATGGCCGTCAGCATCGCTGCGCTCTGGTCGCAATTGCCGCTGGTGTTGTCGGGCCTGGTGCCAGGCTTCGTCGCGCGCGACGACCTGCCGCAGCCAGTATCGGTGCTTGCCATCGCAGTCACTGTCGTTGCCGCCCTGTCCGCGGGTAGACTGGCGCCACGCATACCGTCTTCGATCGCTGGCCTGGCGATCGGCATCGCGGCGTTTTATCTGATCGGCCATCTGCTGACGCCGTCGTTTTTCTATGTCAATAAAGCCATGGAACAATTTTCCCTGTCCGGCGGCGCAATCATGCTCCATGGCCTGTATGAGTTGCCGCTGACCCGCCAGTTGCTGCCCCAGGCATTGGCCTTGGCCATCCTGGCATCGCTCGATTCGCTCATGAGCGCTGCCGCCATCCACAAACTGACCGGGCGCGCCCTCAATGCTAACCGCGAACTGCTGGGGCAAGGCTTGTGCAATATTCTGATCGGCTTCGCGGGTGGGCTACCGATATCGGGCTCGCAACTGCGCGCCGAGGAATCTATCCGGGTCGGCTCGACAACCGAAGCCGCCTCGATATTCGATGGCGTCATCGTCTTGACGGTGGTATTGCTGGGCGTCAGCGTGCTGGCCCAGATTCCCACCGCGGTGATCGTGGGCATCCTGATAGCGGCTGTGGTCGGGTCACTTAAAAGCTGGGGCATTGACCCGGTGATGCGCATCGCACGCAGCCTGCTGAAGGGCGGCAAGCGCCGTGTGCTGTTCGGCGATCTGGCGACACTCGGTGGTGTCCTCGCAGTGGGATTGCTGTTCGGCCCGAGCGCCGGGGTGGCGGTGGGTGTACTGGCGGCGATGATCCTGTTTATTGTCAAATCCGGCTCAAGCGTGGTGCATGCCTCCGGCACCCTCAAAACCAGACGCTCCACCCTGCAGCGCAACGCTGCGGCCAACAACTTGCTTATGGCAGGTGGCGCGCAAATCGCCGTGATCGAACTGCGTGGTGCGCTTTTTTTCGGCTCTTCCTTTGCTTTTTCGGAAGAGGCTGCTGCGCGTATCCCCGCGCGCGGTACGCTGATCATCAATCTGGAGGAAGTAAACGACATTGATTCGTCGGGCGCGGCGGCGCTATGCGATCTGGCACGCGCCTGCCGCGAAGCGCGCGCCACCCTGTGGCTGGCTGGCCGGCGCACCATCGACGGCCATCGCAGCATACTGGACGCATCCGGACTGTTCAACGTGATCGCTTCCAATCAAGTGATCGACACGATTGACCATGCCCTCGAGCGAGCCGAACTAATACTCCTGAATGAAGCCGACGACTCCACCCGCCACGTCGGTGTGCCGCTCGCCAAGGCCGGGCTGTTTCAGGGATTCGACAAGGATGACATGGCAGTGGTCCGCAGTTTTTTTGAGGAACGCCACTTGTCGAGCGGCGAGACGCTCTTCAACAAAGGCGACCCGGTCGATGGTTTATACGTCATCGACGAG
>JANPAR010000045.1:0-5095 GCA_031430015.1 Burkholderiales bacterium | reverse complement strand
CGTTTTCACCTCGGGCAGTGGCGCGCCGTTCTTGACTGCAATGCCAATGCCGACGCGCGCCAGTGTGGTCTGGCTGGCCGGTATCACGCGCCCCTTGTCGGCGTACTGCTTCAAGGGCCCGGGCGTGAGCACCAGCACATCAAACGTCTCCCCGCCATCAAGGCGTTTCACCAGCGCGCCGGCAGTGTCGTTTTCCACTGTCACTTTATGCCCGGTCTGCGCTTCAAACTGCGGCACGAAGGCTAGCACCACTTGTTTGAACGCACCGGTGGTGAGCACCTTGATCTGATCAGCATGAGCGGCAGATGCGGCGAACGCGAGCGCACCCAGTGTAACGACGCGCCAGAGGCGGGCCAGGTTAGGTGAACGATGCAAGCGGGACAAGCGCAGTTGAAGCGGTGACATGGTGCAAACCTCGTAGGGGAAATCAGACTGTTGAGGGTGAATGAGTGATCCAAGCATTGCGTGGAAGGTGACCGCAACGCGCACTATACGCAAAGCGCCGGCCACGCCGCTGGCACCAACTAGGCCTTGCCCCACCTTGCAATCAGTGCGCGCGCCGCCTCCTGCATAGCCCCACCTTCGGCCTGCGGCACGGCTCCTTGCGCGTGCGCTGCAAGAACGTCGCGGTAATCCGCCTCGGCATCACGCAGCCAGCGCGCCAGACTGTCCAGATTCCCTGCGCTCAACTCGACTATGGCAAGTTGCACGCGCGTGATCTCCGGCCCCCATAGTTCTGTCTCGTAGCGCGCCAGCGCAGCGAGCGCTGCGTCGACATCCTCAGCGGCAAACGCCGCCTCTGCCGCAGCGGCCACGCGCGCTGCTACCGGTGGCGTGCCGGCACTAGCCACGGATCCCCTCCAGCGCGCGCGCAAACTGCGCTTCGTCATCGCTGGTCAGTTTGCGCTCCAATTCGGGGCCGAAGCCGCGCAGCACCACCGTGGCGCCATAGCGGCACAGCGAGACCGTCTTGTCCTGCGGCGCGTCAAGCCGCAGGCACCACTCGGGGATCAGCGTGGGCGCGTAGCGCGCCGACCAACCCGAGCGGCGCTCGGCCAGCCATTCTTCGATGAACTGTCGCTGCACCGCGCCGAGCGCGACCGGTGTTTGCGGCGCCGGTTGTGCGTCAGCGCCGGCGCGGAACACGGTGAGCTGCCCGCCCGTGACGGGCACGTTGGAGATCACCGTGCAGCCGGCGAGCAGCAGCGCTGTGCCTAGCGAGCTGGTGAGGGCGCAGGAGTGCTTGAGCATGAACCCATAGTCTGCCACATTCGGTGCGCATCGACGGGAAGCGGCGCCGCTTGTTGTGAAGGCAATGGCTCCGGTGCCGCAACTTGCCGATTGACTACAATCCTCCGCTCTGTTCCGTACCAGCGAAAGTCCCGATTTGATGACTGACCAGATACCTTCCGGGCAACAGAACTCTCATGAGCCGTCCGGCGCCCATGGGCAAGGCGCCCCGCAGCGCCATGCGTCTGGCGACGTAACTGCGCACACGCTGCCGGGCTCGGCCCGGAAACGCGCCTGGGCCTACTGCGGCGTGATCCTCATCACGCTTCTGTTGATCGCCGCCTACTACGCGGCGCGCCGGTCCGACTCGTGGATCATTCACTGGAAGCGCTATACCGTGGTGCGCGATCTGGCCTCGCTGCAAGTGCGCATCAATGCGGCTGGCCTGCCGGTGAGCCAGATCGGCCGCGTGGAAGTGGACGGCGCGTGGCTGCCGGTGCTGGCACTGCGGCGCACAATCAATGGCGGGCCGCGTCTGTGCGTCTTTAGCGGTGTGCATGGCAACGAGCCGGCTGCTGTGGAGGCGGCGTTGCGCTTTGCCGAGTCGCTGGTCAAAGACCGCAAGCTTTACCCCGGCCTCAACATCACTATCGTGCCACTGGTCAACCCCTGGGGCTGGGCGCGTGACCTGCGCCGCAACAGCAGCAATCACGACATCAGCCGCACCTTTGTTGGCACCCCCAGCGCTGAGGGCGAAATGGTCAAGGCGCTGTTGCGCACTGAGCGCTGCACGGTGCTCGCTGACCTGCACGGGGACAGCACCAAGCAGCCGTTCCATGTCATCACCTTTGACAACGCCGATTTGTCGGTGGCCAAATCAATCACCCGCGACGTTGCCGCGCGCGGCTTGCCGTTGCGCAAGGGCGCGCCCGAGGCGGTATTCCACCGTCTCGACAAGGATGCGATCAACACTGCGCGCCCCGGCCTCAGCCTCTACGCGCGGCGCAATGGCGTACCGCAGGTCTACAACATTCAATCGCCGCGTGAACTCGATATCGAGAAGCGCGTCGGCGTGCATCTGCTCGCGCTCGATCGTCTCGCGCGCGCGGTCAAGCCCTGATCAAAGAAACGCCGCAATCTGCGCCAGCGGTTTGCGGCGGATGTCCGGCACCTGCACACCGTCAGCCGGGTAGCCCGCTACCAACAGCAAAAACGGGCGCTCTTCCTTGGGCCGCTTCAATATCTTGTTGAGGAAGGCCATCGGGCTCGGTGTGTGCGTGAGGGTCGCGAGGCCTGCGTGATGCAGCGCCGTGATCAGCATGCCGCAGGCGATGCCGGTCGATTGACTGACGTAATAATTTTTCACGCGGCGGCCATCTTCAAGGTGTGAATGGGTCTTCTCGAATATCGCGATCAGATAGGGCGCAATGTCGAGGAAGGGTTTGCTTGCATCGGTGCCGAGCGGTGCAAGCGCATCAAGCCACTCCTGCGGCGCGCGGCCGTTGTAGAAGGTCTCTTCTTCTTTCTCCGCCTCGACACGGATCGTGTGCTTGAGCGCGGGGTCAGTGATGACCACAAACTGCCATGGTTGCAGCGCTGCGCCTGACGGTGCGCTGCCGGCCGCGAGCAGGCATTGTTCGATGATCTCGCGCGGCACGGCGCGGTCAGAGAATTCACGCACGGTGCGGCGGCGTTGTATATCCGCGTTGAAGGCGTGCGCGCGTTCGAGCATTTCCCCCTGCGGGTATTCACGGTAGGTGGTGAGCGGGATAAACGGCGCTGGGGCGGCGGCTGGCATGACGCAGGTGTCCTCTCGGTTGGTCCGGGTTGCGCTCCGCGTTTTGGTCCGCGTTGCGCCGGCGTGCGACTTATTCGATCTTGATGTTGGCTTCCTTGACCACTTTGCCCCAGCGCGCGATTTCGCTGTTGACATGAGCTGCCAATTGCTCGGGCGTCCCGGCGGTATTGGTCATGCCCATGGTGGCAAGGCGGTCCGCCACGTCTTTTGATTGCATGGTGCGCACGATGTCGGCGTTGAGTTTGTCGATCACCGTGCGCGGGGTGCCGGCCGGCACGAAGAAGGCAAACCAGGTCGAGACGTCAAAGCCGGGCACGCCGGCCTCGGCCAGCGGCACCACCTCGGGTGCGGCCGCGGAGCGGTCTTTGGAGGTGATCGCCAGCACCTTGACCTTGCCGGATCGCGCCTGCGGCATCAGCGTGGTGACGGTGTCGAACGCCACCTGCACTTCGCCGGTCACAATCGCCTGGGTGGCCGCTGCCGCGCCCTTGAAGGGAATATGCGTCATCTCGGCGCCGGTGACCGAACGGAACAGTGAAATGATCAGGTGCGCCGAAGTGGAGATGCCGGGGGAGCCAACGTTGAGCTTTCCCGGTTGCGCCTTGGCCAGTGCGATCAGTTCGGTGACGCTGTTCACCGCCACCGACGGGTGCACCACCAGCACGTTGGGGATGCTCACCAGGCTGGTCACCGGCGCAAAGTCCTTCACCGGGTCATAGGGCAGCTTGGCGTAGAGCGCCGGGTTGGCGCCATGCGTGCCGATATGGCCCATGAACACCGAGTAGCCATCGGCCGGTGAGCTTGCGACATTCTGCGCGCCGACGATGCTGCCGGCGCCGGGCTTGTTGTCGATCACCACCGATTGGCCCCAGGCTTCACCGAGCTTTTGCCCGAGCAGGCGCGCCAGGTTGTCGGTCGCCGCGCCGGGCGGGAACGGCACGACGATGCGCACCGGTTTGTTGGGGAAGCCTTGCGCCAGCGTGACATTAGCCGCGCATGCCAGCGCAGAGCACAGAATGACGGGGATGAATCCAAGAGCAGTCTTCATGTTGACCTCACGAAAAAATCATTGGCTGCGCGCACGCGCAGCAGGGATTGACTCGGCAGCGGCATAAGCAATGAGGCCGGCCTCACGATCAACCGGCACCACCTGATTGACCGTCGTGCCACCCTTGGGTTGCAGCGCAGGCGGAAACATCGCGAGCTTTTGTTTGTCGCCGAGTCGCATACGCCCGAGATCGAGGTCGCGCTCGTTGATGCCCGCCACTGGGTGCACCGCTACGCCGTTGACCACTTCGAGATCAAACCACCAGCGCTTGACCGGATTGCGCGCGCCGATGCCGTCGTGGTCGTCCTGATCTGAGAGTGCCTTGGCGTTCTCGGGGTGCGCAATCGCCTGCCCCATCCATGCCTCGGCCTCAACCGTGTCTTCACGGTTCCACGGACACATCTTCATGCAGCGCCCGCAGGCGGAGCCTTTCATGTTGGTGACGCGGTACTTGGTGCATTTCTCGACATCGGCTTTCCAGATTTCGTAGCCGTTGAACATCACCTTCGGGCCGAAGGGAATCGCATTGCACGGGCATTCGCGCGCGCATTTTTTGCAACCCTCGCAAAACGATTGCAGGTTGAAGTCAATCGGCGCATCGACCGCCATCGGCAAATCAGCGGTGAACACCACGCTCTTGGAGCGCGGCCCGATGAAGGGATTGAGCATGGTGTCGCCGATGCGGCTGACTTCCCCCAGGCCCGCCATCAGGATGCAGGGGTTGTGGATCACCTCGGAATGCGCGTTCGAATGCGCGCGCGCTGAATAGCCCATGCGCCGGCAGTGCGCCGCCATGATGCCGGCGATCTCGGCACCGCGCAAATAGGCGCGCATTGATTGCGAGGCCGAAATCCAGTCGTCACCACTCGCCCCCTCCATGGTCTCGAAGCCCTGGTCGATCAGCATCACCACCGCGTACTCGTGATACACCGGAATCGGCTTGCCCTCGATCTCGTCGTGCGAATACACCATCCAGGGTTCGAGCTTGCAGATGCCGACAAAATCGGCGCCGAGGAAAT
>JANPAR010000044.1:0-1577 GCA_031430015.1 Burkholderiales bacterium | reverse complement strand
ATCGAGCGCGACTGGCTGTCGGCAAATCACGTCATGTTTTGTGATGGCGATTGTGCGACTTTGATCGATTCCGGTTACGGCCAATGCATCATCGCCAAACACGTCATCATCGCCACTGGCTCCAAGGCGCGTCACTTGCCCAATGTGCCAGTCGACAACAAGATCATCTGCGACAACGAAGGCGCGCTATCTCTCTCTGCCGTGCCGAAAAAGCTCGGCGTCATCGGCGCTGGCGTGATCGGCCTGGAGCTGGGCTCCGTATGGCGTCGCCTTGGTGCCGATGTCACTGTGCTCGAAGCGTTGCCCGCTTTTCTTGGTGCTTGCGATGAAGCGGTCGCCAAAGAAGCCTGGAAGATTTTCACCAAAGAGCAGCACCTCAAGATCAACCTCTCGGTCAAGATCGGCGATATCGTGCAGGCCAAAAATGGGGTCACCGTGTTTTATACCGACGCTGAGGGCAAGGCGCAGCGCCTCGAATGCGACAAGCTGATCGTTTCGATTGGCCGCATCGCCAATACCGACAACCTCGGCCTCGACAGTGTGGGTCTCAAGGCGGACGAACGCGGCTTCATTCCAGTGGATGGCCATTGCCGCACCAGCGCGCCCAATATCTTCGCGGTAGGCGATGTGGTGCGCGGCCCGATGCTCGCGCACAAGGGCGAGGAAGAGGGCGTGATGGCCGCTGAAATCATTGCGGGTCAGGCCGGCCACGTCAACTACGACGCCATCCCCTGGGTGATCTACACATCGCCCGAGATTGCCTGGGTTGGCAAGACCGAGCAGCAGTTGAAAGCCGAGGGCGCGCAATACAAGGTCGGCAGCTTTCCGTTCTCGGCCAATGGCCGTGCGCTCTCGCAGGGCGAGCCGCAGGGCTTTGTCAAAGTGCTGGCCGACGCACGCACCGACCGCATCCTCGGCGTGCATGTGCTGCACGCGCATGCGTCCGAGCAAATCGCTGAAGCCGTTCTGGCGATGGAATTTATGGCGTCCAGCGAGGATGTGGCGCGCACCTGTCACGCACATCCTTCGCTTTCCGAAGTCATGAAGGAAGCGATGCTGGGCGCGGACAAGCGCTCGATTCATATCTGAGTCATGCGCGACTCGGCGTTCGACACCGAAGACAACTCGATAGAAGACCTCAACTCGCAGGCCGAAGCCGGCGAGTTGACGGTACTCGACTATTACCGCCATGTGGTGGCGCGGCGCGGCTACATCGCCGACGACGCGCAGATGGCGGCGGTGCAGCGCATGCAGGAGCTGTACGACGAGTGGGTCGGCTACAAGGCGCGCCGCAACAATGCGCTCAAGAAAGTGTTCATCAAGCCCGAGCTGCCGCGCGGCGTCTATCTGTGGGGCGGGGTGGGGCGCGGCAAGAGTTTTTTGATGGACAGCTTTTACCTGTGTGTGCCGCTGGTGAAAAAGCGCCGCGTGCATTTTCACCACTTCATGCGCGACGTTCATCAGGCGCTCGACGAACTCAAGGGCACCGAAGACCCGTTGCAGCAAGTGGCACTGGATATCGCCGGCAACTACCGCCTGATCTGCTTTGACGAATTCCACGTCAACGATATCGCCGA
>JANPAR010000043.1:0-10965 GCA_031430015.1 Burkholderiales bacterium | reverse complement strand
TCCATCAGACCATCAAGATCGCACACCGCGGCTATGTGCTGGTGCATGGCGAGATCGCGTTCGAGAGCAGCAACGTCGCCGAACTCGAAAACAATGAAATGGTGAAAAATCTTTATCTCGGTGCGTAAGGCCGGGCCGGGAATCGATTTCAGCACCCGTGAGTGGGCCGCAAGACGTGATGCGTGAGCTTTCAGAGTCCGGGATTGAAAGTGCATTGGATCGTGTCATCGCCCCCTGGCTGGCACAGTTCAACGCAATGTTGACAGCAGGTGATGCTGAGGGCATCGCCGCGCTGTTCGAAGCAGATGGCCACTGGCGCGACCTGCTCGCGCTGACCTGGAACATCGAAACCTTCAGCGGTGGCCCAACTCTGGCGCGCCATTTGGCGCAATCCGGCATCGCATGTCAGGCGCGCCATTTTTCGATTGATCCGCAACGTTGCGCGCCGCGAGTGGTTGAGCGTGCCGGCGTGCAGGTGGTCGAGGCGCTGCTGCGTTTTGAGACCGCGACCGGCATCGGTTCTGGCCTGGTGCGATTCAAATGGGATGATGTACCCGCAAGCGGCGCGTTCACCCCGCCCAGAGCGTGGACCTTGCTCACCCGGCTCGAAGACCTCAAGGGGCATGAGGAAGTGCAGTTGCGCGGCGCGCGCGAAGAGCCGCCGTTTGCGCGCGACTTTCACGGCCCCAATTGGCAGGATCAGCGGCGTGCCGCCGCGGCCTATGCCAGTCGCGATCCGGCGGTGCTGATTGTGGGTGGTGGTCACGCCGGCGTCACCGCCGCGGCGCGCCTCGGGCAGCTCGGCGTCGATGCTTTGGTGATCGACAAGGAGCAGCGCATTGGCGACAACTGGCGGCTGCGCTATCACGGCCTCAAATTGCACAACCAGGTGCATAGCAATCATCTGCCGTACATCCCGTTTCCGGCAAGCTGGCCGCTCTATTTGTCCAAAGACAAATTCGCCCATTGGCTTGAAGCTTACGTCGAGAGCATGGAGATCAATTTCTGGACGCGCACCGCACTCGATGGTGCAACCTACGATGCCGCATCACGCACCTGGACGGCACGGCTGCGCTGCGCCGATGGCAGCGTGCGCATCATGAAGCCACGCCACATCGTGATGGCGACCAGTGTCAGCGGCACACCGCAGTTGCCTCAGATTGCCGGACTCGATAAGTTCGGCGGCACCGTGCTTCATTCGAGTCAGTTTGGCAACGGCCAGCGGTGGCGAGACCGCAAGGTGCTGGTGTTCGGCACCGGCACCAGCGCGCACGACATCGCGCAAGACCTGCACGGCAATGGCGTGGAGGTCACGATGGTGCAGCGCAGTCCGACGCTGGTGGTCAACGTCGAGCCAAGCGCACAGTTGTATGACGGTGTCTATCTCGGCGATGGCCCTTCGCTTGATGACCGCGACCTCATCAATGCCTCGATGGTGTTGCCATTGACGCGCGTGTCGCACAAGCTGCTCACCGACAAAGTAAAGGAGATCGACAAGCCCCTGCTCGATGGGCTGGCGCGCGCCGGCTTCCGCCTCGACTTCGGCGAAGGCGGCACCGGATGGCCGCTCAAATACCGCACGCGCGGCGGTGGCTACTACTTCAATGTCGGCTGTTCCGAGTTGATCATCAGCGGCGCGATTGGATTGATTCAGTATCAGACCATCGCGGACATCACCGCGCAGGGCGTGCGCCTGCACGATGGCCAGGAACTGCCCGCTGACCTGATCGTGCTCGCCACCGGCTACAAAGGGCAGGCGCATCTGGTTGAAGCCTTGTTCGGGCAGGATGTGGCGCAGCGCGTGGGACCGGTGTGGGGGTTCGACGCGCAGACGCAGGAAATGCGCAACATGTGGATGCGCACCGCGCAGCCGGGATTGTGGTTCACCGCCGGCGCGTTTTCACAGTGCCGCATTTACTCCAAGATTCTCGCGCTGCAGATCAAAGCGGCCGAAACCGGAATCCACTAGGCACGGAGAAGTCCGGTCCATGCGCCTCTTGGCGCGGTGTCGGCCAAGAGGCTTGTGTGCCAACGGTTTCAGCACGGTAAGTTGTGCGGAACTGGCTGCGATATAGCCGGCGCCAACCAATCCCGGTTCAGCTGGACGGCGTCCAAGAGGCCAGCTTGCCCGCAGTGTGGTTACCGGCCACCTCACGCACTACGCCGCGCACCCAGGCGTGCATGCCCAGACGATGTGAGCGTTCGTGCCACACCATGCTGATACGCAGAGGCGGCAGATCGAAATGGGTCTTCACTACTTTCAGTGGCAGAAGCGAGGCGAAGTGCTGGGCGAATGTGCGCGGCAGGATCGCCAGCAGCCCGGTTTGTGCGACCACGTAGGGCGTGAGCAATACCGATGACACGCGCATTCCCAGGCGGCGCTCGATGCCGATGTGCGCGAAGTGTTCGTCAAGCATCGATTCAAGGATCGACACCGGTGTGAAAGGCGACCCGAAAATAACGTGCGCGGCCTCGGCGAATTGCGCGGAGGTGACGCTGTCACCGATGCCCGGGTGATGGGCGGTCGCGACGCACACGAGCGACTCCTCGAACAGCAGGCTGCTGCGCATGCCGTCGGGCAATTGCGCGAAATGGCCGATGGCGAGATCGCAGCCGCCTTCGGTGAGCCATTCGCGGACGTGCGCCGGATCGGGCAGGCGCATGTCGACGACCAGCCCCGGCGCTTGCGCGCACAGCCGCTCCATCACATGCGGAAAGATCAGCACACCCGGAAAATCGGCGGTGGCGACCGTGATGGTGCCGCGCGCACTGGAGGGGTCGAAGGGTCCTCGGTCCCCTAGTACTTCCTCGAAGGCGCGCATGCCGGTCTGCACCGACTCGGCCAGTTCACGCGCGCGTGGTGTCGGCACCATGCCGCGCGCAGTGCGCACCAGCAGTTCATCGTTGGTGAGGCGCCGCAAGCGCGCCAACGCACTGCTCATGCCCGGCTGGCTCATGCCCATGCGCTCGGCCGCGCGCGTTACGGAGCATTCCGTGATGAGTGCATCAAGACAGGCGAGCAGTTGCAGATCGAGATTGCGGCGCGCTTTCATGCGGCGATCATACAGCGCAGAGATTGTGCTGGCGAGCCTCCCCCTACGGTGAGGTTCCTCTCAACCGCAGGGTCCGGGACGGGTGCTTGCCAACGGGAACGCAGATCCGCGTGCGTCGCAACATAGCTGACGTGAATGTGCGGATTGGCCTCTGTTGATTGTGGTTTATCCATGGCGCTGCTCCAATCTCCCCGTCGACAATCCTGTGGAGAACACACATGGCAATCACCGTAATTCAACCCACCCGTGCCGAGATGGCCAAATGCGTGGCGCGCTTCAGTGACCTTGTCCCCTGCAACACCGGCGTCGTGGACATGGGCCTGCTGCCCGAGAGCGAGCGCACCTTTCTCAATGTGCTGGGCTTTTCCCAACCCAAGGGCGAGGGGCAATTCTCACCCTTTGGCGATCTTGCGCCGGCTGCCGTCACCCATCTGCGCGCTGGCTTCGGCATGGCCTTCATCGGCGCCAAAGCGGGCTGCGGCGTGTTGATGCATACCCACGACACGGTCGAGACCTTCATGGTGATGCATGGCCAGTGGAAGGTCGAGTTTGAACTCGACAGCGGCACCGAAGGCGTGACGCTTGAGCCACTCGATTTCATTGCCTGCCCGATCGGGGCGCAGCGCCGCTTCGAATGCGTTGACGCCGGTGCGGGCCGGGAAGAAGGCTTGCTGCTCGGCGTCATCGGTGGCGACGCACCTGCGGTCGAAATTTCCCCCGGCGGCATCGAGGCGCTGATCCAGGCTGGCGGCTTGCAACGTCTGATCGACGCCGGCATCGTCAAGCCCGAACGGGCTGCGGCCCAGTAAAAAAACCAAGGAGACAGAGACATGAAAAAAGCAGCTTGTATACAAGTCACGCGGCGACAATTCGTCAAGGCAGCGTTGGCGCTTTCAGCGGGTGTGGCAAACGGTGCGAAGGCGCAGGGCGCGCCGATCAAGATCGGTTTCTCGATTTCACAAACCGGGCCGCTGGGGGCAGGAGGCAAGCCCGGACTGCTCGCACTGCAGATGTGGCGCGACGATATCAATGCCAAAGGCGGCATCCTCGGGCGCAAAGTCGAGATGGTGGTCTATGACGACCAGTCCAATGCCGCGCTGATCCCGAGCATCTACGCCAAGCTGCTCGACCTCGACAAGGTCGATTTGCTGATCGCACCTTACGGCACCAACCTGACCGCGCCGATCATGCCGATGGTCAAGCAGCGCGGCCTGTTGCTGATGGGCAATTACTCATTTGAAGTCAACGAGCGTGCGCAGCACGACATGTGGTTCAACAACTCGCCCTTGACCGATTCGGTCGCCATCGCGACCGGCTATTTCGAGATTGGCCGCAAGCTCGGCGCCAAGACGGTTGCCTTCCTCGCCGCTGATGCCGAGTTTGCGCAAAACCTCGCCACCGGCGCACGCAACCTCGCAACACATTCCGGCCTGAATGTGGTCTACGACCAGAAATACCCGCCCAACACCACCGACTTTTCGTCCATGATGCGGGCGATCAAGGCCGCCAAGCCGGACCTGGTCTACGTGTGCTCCTACCCGGGCGAGTCGGTGGGCATCGTCAGGTCTTCCAACGAGATCGGCGTGGGTGCATCGGTCAAGATGTTCGGCGGCGGCATGGTGGGGTTGCAATTCGCGCCCATCATGGAGGGGCTGGGGTCGCAGCTGAACGGCGTGGTCAACTACAACCCCTACGTGCCCGAGAAGTCACTCGAATTTTCCGGGATGAAGGACTTCCTCGCGCGCTACACCATCAAGGCCAAGGCCGAAAAAATTGATCCGCTGGGCTTTTACCTGCCACCGTTTTGCTACGCGATGGGCCAGATACTGGAAGCCGCGATCACCGCGACCAAAGGCCTGGACCAGAAAGCGCTCGCCAAATACATTCGGGAAAACGAACACAAGACCATTGTCGGACCGGTCAGATATCAGCGCAACGGCGAATGGGCCGAAGGGCGCGCGCTGCTGGTCCAGTTCACCGGCATCAAGGACAAGGACATTGAGCAGTTTCGCCTGCCCGGCAAGCAGGTGATTTTGGCGCCGGAGAAGTACAAGACCGGTGCGCTCAGGTTTCCGTTCGAAAAGGCGCGTGGCTGATAACTTAAGCCCTGAAAGCCTTGGTGGGAGCGGCTTTCAGAGAGTTGATGCGCGCCCCATCGTTGGGATCAACAGCCGATTGCGGAATTCACCGCCGGCATCACCTTCTCCGCCATCAACTCCATCGAGCGTTTACCGAGCTTCGAATCCGCCCAGTCAATACCGCAATAGAGCAGGGTGCCGAAGTCGCCGGTTTGTTCGCGGAATGCGAGCAGTTGCTCGGTCACTTGCTCCGGCGTGCCCGCGATGACGAGATCATTGACCACGCCATCGAGCGTGACGGATTCATCTGATGCATCTTTGGAATGCTTGAACAAGTTGGTGCGCCCGGCCTTGCGCAACTTGTACAGGAGCTGCTTGTAATAGAAGCGGTAGGGGCTGTCTTCACCTTTGCCATAGCGTCGCGCCACATCAGCGTCGTCGGTCACAAACACGGTTTTGGCGACGCGCCAGTTGGCCGGGTCAGACGGGCGGCCGCCCTGCGCGCAGCCATCGACATACTTGCCCCAGTGCGACTTGACCCACTGCGGCAACAGGAAGTTGGCCGATATCGGCTCCCAGCCGCGCGCGGCGGCGGCGGTGACGCCGGCTGAGAAGGGCTCGACGGCGGTGACGACGATGGGCAGATGCGGGCGCTGATACGGCTTGAGCACGGTGCCCTGGCCAATTTCGGTAATCAGGGTTTTCTCGGTCGACAAATTCCAGAACTGGCCTTTAAGGTTGTAGGGCGCCTCACCGGTCCATATCGCGATCATGTGATTGATGCACTCGACGAACATTGCCTTGCGGTCGCGTCCGAGATTCTCGAACATCTCCATGTCCGACGGCAGGCCGCCCGGGCTGATGCCGACGATCAGGCGGCCCTCGAGCATGTTGTCGAGCATCGCCACGTTGGCGGCGAATGCGGCGGGGTGGCCGTTGGGCAAGTTGAGCGTGCCGGTGCCCAGGATGATATTTTTGGTCTCGTGCACCAGGCTTGACAGGAACATCAGGCACGAAGGAATCGTCTCGGCAAGATCAGTGGTGTGCTCGCCGACATAGGCTTCGCTGTAGCCCAACCGGTCGGCCAGCAGAATCGCTTCGCGGTCTTCCTTGAGCGTTTCGAGGTAATTGCGCCCAGGCGGGTGCAGGGGCATGGTGAAGTAACCGAGTTTCATGACCGGGCTCATCCGTTATTTATCGATCTATAAATTATAACGGAGGTGGATATCTGGTCGGCGCTATACCTTTCCCAGCGCGTGCAGAATGCGCTCCGGTGTAAACGGCTGCTCGGTGACGCGTGCCTTGAAGGGTGCCAGCGCATCGTTGATCGCATTCATGATCGCGGCCGGCGCGCCCGCCGTGCCGGCCTCGCCAGCCCCCTTGGCGCCGAGTTCGGACGATTTGGTAGGCGTCTCAACATGGCCCAAAATCATGTCAGGCATCTCGGCGGCCATCGGCACGAGATAGTCGGCGAGGGTCGCGTTGAGCATCTGGCCGGTATCGTCGTACAGGCACTCTTCATAGAGCGCACCGCCGATGCCCTGGGCAATGCCGCCGCGCAACTGCTCATCGACCAACTGTGGGTTGATGATCGTGCCGCAGTCTTCGACCATCCAGTGCTTGAGCAGCTTGACGAATCCGGTGTCGGGATCGACTTCGACGTAGCTGGCCTGGATGCCGTTGGTGAAGACGAAGGGCCAGTCGCGCTGGCCATACTGGCGCGAAACTGTGAGCTGCGGTTCGAATTCGCGCGGCAGCGTATCCGGGCGATATTGGCCAATGCGCGCGGCTTCCGCGAGCGGCAACAGGGCTTCGCCCGAGTTGGCATCCACCACCTGACTCTGGCGCAGATCCAGCGTCGCGGCATCGCGCTTGAGAATCACCGCAGCCAGCGCCAGGATGTTGGACTTGAGACCCTTGCCCGCCTGCAATGCAGCCTCGCCGCCAATACCTGCGGCGCGCGAGGCCCAGGTGCCGCCGCCATAGGGTGTGACATCGGTATCGCCGGTGATCACGCGTACATGCTCGACCGGAATGCCGACGGCGGAGGCAACCACCTGCGCGATGACGCCCTCGGTGCCCTGGCCCTGCTCTGTGACGCCGGTGATGGCGGTGACCCAGCCGGTAGGTTCGAGACGCAGGGTGCAGCCATCCTGCGAGGAAATGCGCGCACCGCCGACGCCATAAAACGCGGCCGAGGGATTAGTGACTTCAATCAGCGCCGCCAGGCCAATGCCGCGGTGAACACCCTTGGCACGCAGGGCCTTTTGCTCAGCGCGAAGCGCGTCGTAGTCCATCAGCTTGAGCAGCTTGTCGAGGCATGCGTGGTGTGACAGCGCCTCGAACTTCATGCCCGAGATCGAGGTAAACGGATACTTGTCGTCGCCGATCAGGTTGCGGCGGCGAAACTCGGCGGGGTCCATGCCCAGCTTCTGCGCTGCGTGATCGACCAGGCCCTCGGTGACCGCCACGGCGACCGGATGGCCGACGGCCCGGTACTGGCAAGTGGGCGTCTTGTTCTGGAACACTACCTTGAGTTCGGCGCGATAGTGCTTGAAATCGTAGGGGCCGCCCGTGAGGTTGACCACCTGGTTGCCTTCGACTGCGCTGGTGCGCGGGTAGACAGAGTAGGGGCCGATGCCGGTAAGGTCATCGATTTCGATGGCGATGATGTGGCCTTCCTTGTCCACGCCCATCTTCGCCTTGACGCGGTGCTCGCGCGCGTGGATGTCGGTGGCCATCGATTCGAGGCGGTCGGCTACGTAGCGGATCGGGCGGCCCAGCAACCGCGCTGCGCCAACGATTGCCATCTCGTCCGGATACACGTGCACCTTGATGCCGAAGCTGCCGCCGACGTCGCGCGCGATCACGCGCACATTGGCTTCGGGGATCTCCAGATGCTTGGCAAAAATGTCGCGCATCATGTGCGGCGCCTGGTTGGCCAAGTACACGGTGAGCTGATTTTCGGACGCGTTGTAGTCGGCAGTGATGGCGCGGGTCTCCAGGCACACGCCGGTGTGGCGGCCGAACCGGAACGTGTCTTCGACCACCACGTGGGCGCCGGCCATGGCAGCGTTGACGTCGCCGGCATCCAGCGCGCGCGTGAACGCAAGGTTGTCGCCAAGATCGGGGTGGATCACCGGCGTGGCTGCATCAAGCGCGGTTTCCATGTTGGTGACGGCAGGTAGCGGCTCGTAATCGACCTCGACCAGCGCGATCGCGTCTTCGGCCTGGGCGCGGGTCTGCGCGACGATGATGGCCACCGCTTCACCTTGCCAGGTGGCGCGGTCGAGCGCCACGGCGTATTGCGGTGCTGATTTCAGGCCCTTGAAGTGGGTCAGCGTGGCGACCCACGGCGACACCGCCTTGGCGATGTCAGCGCCGGAGCCGCACCAGAACACGCCCTTGGCCTTGCGCGCCGCATCGAGGTTGAGGTGCACGATTTTCGCGTGCGCGTGCGGGCTGCGCACGAAGGCGGCATGCAGTTCGCGCGGCAGGCGCACGTCATCCACGTACTGGCCGCGCCCCGCGAGCAGACGCTTGGCGTTGGGGCGCGGGACATCCTGGCCGATATAGGTGGTGGGCTGCAAGCCCGGCACGGGGGCGTTCATGCGGCCTCCTGGGCGATGGCGGCAGCGGTGTTGCCCAACCCCTTGCCGGCGGCGCGATGTTTGGCCGTGGTTTCAATCGCATCCACGATCGCTTCGTAGCCGGTGCAGCGGCAATAGTTGCCCGACAGGTACTCGCGAATCTCGGCACGCGAGGCGTGCGGTTTTTCCTTGAGCAACGCAGTGGCGCAGGCGAGCATGCCGGGCGTGCAGTAGCCGCACTGCAAGGCATTGCGCTGGTGAAACGCAGCCTGCAGATCGGCAATCACGCCCGACTCGGTCAGGCCTTCGACGGTCTGAACCTCGGTGCCATGCGTCTGGCAGGCCAGGGTCAGGCAGCCGCGCACGATTTCACCGTCAACGAGCACGGTGCAGGCGCCGCAGACGCCGTGCTCGCAGCCGATGTGCGTGCCGGTCAGGCCAAGCTCGTTGCGCAAGAACTCGATCAGGTGGGTGCGCGGCTCGATGGTCTTGGCGACATCTGCGCCATTGACCTTCACCGCGAGCTGAAATGCATTGTCCATGTGGTCTCCTTCAGGCAAGCTGCGCGACGAGGCGCGCGAGCAAAACGCGCGACAGATGCAGCTTGGTCGCGGGCGTGTTGTAGAGGTCGGCAATCGGGTCGAGGTCGGCTTGCAGGCAGGCTTGCGCGCGCGCCACGGCAGCAGCGTCACCAGTCGTGCCGTCGAGCGCCGCCATCGCACCGCGCGCCAGCAGCGGCTGGCCGGCCACACCGAAAAACGCAATGCGCGTGGCAGAGAGCGTGGCGCCGCTCTTGCGCGCCGCAACGAATGCGCCGGTGATCGCATAGTCGCCACTGCGCCGCGTCAGCTCGCCGAAGGCGCTGCGGCTGCCGGGGGCGGGCAGGGGAATGTGAATGCTCTTGAGCACCTCGTCGGGCGCCAGGCCGGTTTCGTAAATGCCCTTGAAAAAACCATCCGCCGCCACGTGTCGCTCGCCGCGCTCCGAGGCCAGCGTCAGCGACATGTCGAAGGCGAGCGCAGCGGCCGGCCACTCGGCGGCAGGGTCGGCCAGCGCAATGCTGCCGCCCATGGTGCCGCGATTGCGGATGGCCGGGTGGGCAATCTGCGCAGCCGCCTGCGTGAGCACCGGGAACAGGCGCTTGATGTCAGCAGAGCGCTCGATGTCGGCATGGCGGGTCAGCGCGCCAATCACCATTTCTGTCGAGGTGAGCGTGATGTGGCGCAACTCGTGCAACTGCGAAATATCGATCAGCAGATCCGGCTGCGACAGGCGCAGGTTCAGGCTCGGGATCAGGCTCTGGCCGCCAGCGAGGATGCGGGCATTGCCGGCATGCTCGCGCAGCAGGGCACAGGCGCGCGCCAAGCTCTCGGCGCGCTCGTAGGCGAATGACGGGGCTTTCATGGTGTCTCCATCTGTTTTTGTGGAACTTCCGGATATCTTATCAGCGTGAGGTTTGGCGATTGCGTCCGAACGCGCGCTCACGCCCACGCCAGCTTGGCGCTAAAATCCACACATTCACATGTGTAAAAGAGGTGCCGACCATGGCAACCAATCTCGCTCTTGACGACAACCTGATTCACGAAGCCGTACGCGTCAGCGGCCATCGGACAAAGAAGGCTGCTGTCACCCACGCGCTTGAGGAATACATCCAGCGGCGCAAACAGCGGGCGATTCTTGATCTGTTTGGCAAGATCGATCTGTTGCCCGAGATAGCGATGAAGCGTCAGCGTGGCGCAGCGCAAGGGACCAAGCGCCGCGCCAGCCGCACATAAGCGGCCGACATGGTCATCGTCGACACCTCGGTCTGGTCGCTGGCGCTTCGCAGAAAACAGCCTGTCGCGGATGCGGTCGCTGTCGAACTCTCACGACTAATCGATGCGGGTGATGCCCTGATCGCCGGCCCGATCCGGCAGGAACTGCTTTCCGGCATCGCCAGCCCCGCACAATTCAAGCAGGTGCGCGAACGGCTGGAGGCCTTTCTTGACCTTCCGATTGAAACCACAGACTACGAACGTGCCGCGCTGTGCTTCAACCAATGCCGTGCGCACGGCATCCAGGGATCGAACACCGACTACCTGATTTGCGCGCTTGCGCTGCGCCTTGACCTGCCGGTGTTTTCAGCCGATCGGGATTTTGCGCGGTACGCAAAGATTCTTCGCGTCCGCTTGCATCCGGTTGTCGCATAGGCTTGTCACCGTCGGAGGGTATGCGGCCTGAGAGTCGCTCCCACCAACGGTTTTG
>JANPAR010000042.1:0-17720 GCA_031430015.1 Burkholderiales bacterium | reverse complement strand
TCGCGGCCCGCTGCGCCTCGACCTCAAGCGTTTTCTCGCCACCTGGAACAACAGCGAAATCGATCTCACCCTCACCGAATTCTGGATGGTGCACTCGATGGCCAAGTTTCCTGGCCACGTGAAGAACCGCGACCAATTGATGGGCGAAGCCAAGATTGTCGTTGACGATGGCACTATCACCTCGCATATCAAGCGCATTCGCAAAAAGTTTGTCGCTGTCGATGACAAGTTCGACTGCATCGATACGGTGTATGGCATGGGGTATCGCTGGCGCGCTGTACCCTGACCGGCGCCGGACGCAAAGCAGGCAAACCACGACGCCACCGTCCCGCTCCGGCACCCTCCTGAGACGAAGATCGGCTACGCTTCGCGCATGCTGCGTATCGGCCTCAAGGCCAAACTACTGCTCGTCACGCTGAGCCTCGCGGCAATCCCGCTGGTCGGCATCGGCTACGTGCGCGAGATGGAGGCACTGCTGATCGAACAGCAGGAAGCCAACCTGCTTGCCGCCGCACGCGCCATCGCAACAGCGCTCAACGAGCGTCCCGCGTTGCTGCGCCTCAAGCCGCAAGACCCGGCGCTGCGGCGCGAGAAAGAAGAAGCCATCAACGCGATGCTGCAAGGCAGTGCGGTCGCCAGCGCAGAAGCGCAAGTGTCCAACGACGCTCCGCTGCAAACAGCCGCCCAGATCATCGCCACCGAAGCGAGTGCCGCACCGCGAGCGGTCAGCGACGAAGTCGAGAACATCGTCGCCTCGCTCAACCGCAAAGGCACGCGTGTGTGGATGATCGACAAGCGTTTTGCGTTATTGGCACTCACCGGCACGCTCAAAAACACCACAGGCCGCCCCCCGGAAACCGTTGGTACAGGCGGGTCAGGCAGCATCGACGTCCGAAAACCCATGGAGGACAACGCTTCTGGCTCGGTGACATGGTGGGAAAAGCTGGAAATCCTGCTGCTGCGCCCGCTTTACCAGCGCCTGCTGACACGCCCCACCGAAGACTTCGACGACGCTCTGCCCGAAGACGCCATCGTCAGCGGCTCCGAGGTAGCTCGAGCGCTGGCCGGCAACGGTGCCACGCGCTGGCGCGCCACACCCGACAGCCGCGCACGCATCCTGTCGGCCGCGCACCCGGTGTGGGCGGGCAACGAGGTGGTGGCTGCTGTCGTGGTCGAAGAGACCGGCAACATGATCGCGTCGTTCACCTCACGCGCGACCGAGAAGCTCATTACCGCCACTCTGGCGGTGTTCGTGCTGGTGGCCGGCGTCGTGCTGTTGTTCGCCACCCGCCTCGCCAGCCGTGTGCGCCGCTTGCGTGACGAAGCCGAATCGGCCATCGATGCGCAGGGCCGCGTGCGTGCCCTCACCGCAGCGTCAGACGCGGGTGATGAAGTGGGCGACTTGTCGCGCAGCTTTTCGCAATTGCTGGAGCGCCTCGCGCAGTATCACGACTATCTCGAAAACCTCGGTGCGCGCATCACGCATGAATTCCGTACGCCGGTCACCATCGTGCGCTCCTCACTCGACAACCTGGCGATGCAGCCCCTGCCCGCCGAAGCACGCGACTACATGCAGCGCGCCAACGATGGCTTGAAACGTCTCGACAACCTTATTTCGCGCATGGGCGAAGCGCGGCGGCTGGAGGAGGCCCTGCGCGACAGCGAGCGCAGCATTTATGACGCGGGAGCGGTGATCAAGAGTTGTGTGGAAGGCTACCGCATGGCATCAGCACAGCAAGTGTTCGAGACCCACATCGACGACGGGGCCGTGATGGTGAGCGGTTCACCCGATTTGCTGGCGCAGGCTTTCGACAAGCTGATCGCCAATGCCTTGAGTTTTGCGGCCCCTGACTCACCGCTGGTGATTCGCTTGCGCAGCGCCGGAGGAGAGACGATGCTCGACATCGGCAACACCGGTCCGCTGCTGCCGCCCGGCCCGGTCGAGCGGCTGTTTGACTCGATGGTGTCCATGCGCGTAGATGAAGTCTCAAACGCCGAATCGCATCTTGGTTTGGGCCTCTACGTGGTGCGGCTGGTAGCGCAGTTTCATCATGGGACTGCGACGGCGTCGAACCGCCACGACGGCAGCGGCGTCACGTTTACGCTGCGTCTGCCGCTCGCTGCATAGCGCAGTGCAGCCAGTTGACTAGCGTTTCGCCGGCACGATATAGAGGTAGAGAATCCCCTTGTCACTGCCGTTGACTGCCTGCTTCATCGGTTCGTGAATCTCGCGCACTTCGCGCGGCGCCCAGTCAGGGAACGGATAGTCATGTGCCACAACGCGCGTGCCGGGCTTCAACTCGGCAAGCAATTTTTCCTTCAGGCGCGGCAGTGCGCGCGGCAACAGATACACCGTAACGACGGTTGCGCCCGAGGTGTCAAACGTCCACAAATCCTGACTGACGAACTTGGCTCGTGCCGACACGCCCTCCTTCTGGGCCGCTTCGTTTGCCATTGCGACGAGGCGTGCATCGATATCCACACCCGTACCCCTCGCCCCCATGCGCAGCGCTGCAGTGCGAACGATGCGACCGTCGCCGGAGCCAAGGTCAAGCACATGATCGCTCCCCTTCACGCCGCCCATGTCGAGCATCGCATCGACGATGCTTTGTGGCGTAGGCACATAAAGGCCGGCATCTGCCGTCTGGGCAAAAGCCGGCATGCACACTAATGCGGCCATTGAAAACATCATCTTCCAAATGCGCATATCCAGTCTCCCATGTCCCGTGAGTTCGAGTTGTCGTGTGTAATGGTGGGCTACCGTCACACTTCGCCACCCTCATGCCGCATTGCATTCAATATCCAAAACCCGCTACCACCACGGCCTTATTGTCGCGCATCGCATGAGTGACGCACCGCCCCGCAAGCTCGGCCCGCTCGCGCAACTCCTGCCGTTTCTGGCGCCCTATCGCGGCACGCTGCTGCTGGCCCTTCTGGCGCTGCTGATCGCCGCTGCCGCTTCGCTGGTGCTGCCGCTGGCGGTGCGCGAGATGATCGACCAAGGTTTTTCACGCTCCAACGCGGCACATATCGACCGCTACTTTCTGCTGCTCTTCGGTGTCGCCACGGTGCTGGGGCTGTTTACGGCGGCGCGCTTTTATCTGGTGTCGTGGCTGGGCGAACGCGTCGTGGCCGATATCCGCAGCGCGGTGTACCGGCATGTGATTCACATGAGTCCGGTGTTTTTCGAGACCACGCGCACCGGCGAAGTGTTGTCGCGCCTCACCACCGACACCACGCTGATTCAAACCGTGGTCGGCACCAGCATGTCGATGGCCTTGCGCAACATTGTGATGCTCGCTGGCGGTATCGTGATGATGGCGGTCACTAGCCCGCGCCTGACCGGATTTACGCTGGCGCTGCTGCTCGGCGTGATCCTGCCGATCATCCTGTTTGGCCGGCAGGTGCGCAAGCTGTCGCGCGCGAGTCAGGATCGCGTCGCCGACTCATCTGCGCTGGCGGGTGAAAAGCTCAACGCGGTACCGACCGTGCAGGCCTTTACGCAAGAGCGGCAGGAGACGGCGCGCTTTTCTGAATCGGTCGAAGCGGCGTTTGACACTGCACGCCGCCGCATCCGCGCGCGCGCCAGTCTGACGGCCATCATCATCGTCATGGTGTTTGGCGCGATTGTGATGGTGCTGTGGCAAGGTGCGCGCTCGGTGCTCGAAGGCAACATGACGGCCGGCGTGCTGAGCCAGTTCGTGCTCTACGCCGTGCTGGTGGCGACCAGCATTGGCGCGCTCTCCGAGGTGTGGGGCGATGTGCAGCGCGCTGCTGGCGCCACGGAACGCTTGATGGAGTTATTGGCTGGCGAATCTGCGATTCGCGTGGCGGCCCAACCGCTGGTGCTGCCTGCCCTGACGCAACAGGAGAATGCTCGCCATGGCAGCCGCAGCCCCACCCCCGGTCAGACCACCGCCGATGGTCAAGCTACCCGTGTAGATCACACCACAGGCGACATCCGCATCGAGGCGGTACGCTTTCACTATCCATCACGGCCTGCTCACGCCGCGTTGAGCGATTTTTCACTGCACGTGCGCGCTGGTGAAACGGTGGCCATCGTCGGGCCGTCGGGTGCTGGCAAGACCACGTTGTTTCAATTGCTGCTGCGCTTCTATGACCCCGAAGCGGGCCGCATCGTGCTCGATGGCGTTGACATTGCCCAGGCCGATCCGGTGGCTGTGCGTGTGCGCATCGGCATCGTGCCGCAGGACACCGTAGTGTTCTCGGCTGATGCGATGGAAAACATTCGCTATGGCCGTGCCGGAGCAAGCGACGCTGAAGTCATCGCCGCCGCGCGCGCCGCGATGGCCGACGAATTCATCGCCCGTCTGCCCGAGGGCTACCGCACCTTCGTTGGCGAGCGCGGCGTGCGCCTCTCCGGCGGGCAGCGGCAACGCATCGCCATCGCGCGCGCCATTCTGAAAAATCCGCCGGTGCTGTTGCTCGACGAAGCCACCAGCGCGCTCGACGCCGAAAGTGAGCATCTGGTGCAAGCCGCGCTGCAAAATCTGATGCAGGGCCGCACCACCCTCGTCATCGCGCATCGCCTCGCCACCGTGCGCAATGCTGACCGCATCGTGGTGATGGAAGACGGACGCATCGAAGCCATCGGCAGCCACGAAGCACTGCTTGAGCGAGGCGGGCTGTACGCGCGCCTCGCGGCATTGCAATTCGGCACGTAGCGCTGCGCGACAATGCGATAATTCTCCTCGCGTTCACAAGACCGCTCGTTTCAGATTGGCGTGTGCTCCAACTCCTCTCAATCTCCTCAACATCCTTGCCAAGGCAATACGTTCATGACCCAAGCTCTCGACCTCCTCAAGATCGCCCAGGAAGAACAGAACGGCGACCTCTTCAAACTGCTTGACAGCATCTACAAGCGTTCCAGCGTCCAGCCGCGCGGCATCTCCGACGCGATCATTTGGGAAGGCGGCAACGCGCATGGCGGCGTGAAGCCCGTGGCGCACGCCTTCACCGACATGTTCGCCCTCAATGGCACCCTGATGGCGCTCGATGTGCTCGGCCTGCCGTTCATCGGCGTACCCATGATGGCGCAATTCCGCCATGACACCAAGCTGGTGTCGCTCGACTGGTTCGGCAAGCTCGACTACACCTCGCTCAAGTGGTCCACCGCCGGCGACTTCATGGTCAACGAGCACGGCAAGAAGGTTGTGGTCAACGGCAAGTCGGCCAACGCGCCGCTGCGCACCGCGGCCGGCGTGTATTGCAACGTGCGCCCCTACGGCACCATCACCAGCATCCGCTTCATGCCCGGCCTGCCCTACTCGCAGGACAAGAAAAAATTCCGCGTTGATATCGACAATGGCAACATCCATTCGGAAATGAACACCCCCGGCATCCGCATGTGCTACGCGGTGCGCCTGTTCCTCAAAATGGTCCATGAAACCGGGCAGGTCGGCCGCGTAGCCACCAAACCAACGCAAGCCCAGGAAGATGCCGTCAACGCAGGCATCGTGCGCTGGATGTTGAAGGGCACCAAGTTCGAGCTCAAGCGCAAATACTCGGTCGATGCCTACGAAGAGCACAAAGAGAAAATCGACGCCATCGTCGCGCTGCTGCCGAAAGACTTCAAGGCCGGCATGGAAAACTGGGGCGGCGAACTGTCCGAGCACATCGCCGACACCAACTTCGGTCTGTTGCTGCACGACATGGTGCAACAGAAGGGCGTGATCGTGTACGCCACCGACCTTGACGGCGACCGCCTCACCGACCTGATGGCTGACGCGCCTGATTTCCTGCGCGCCTGGGGCCAGATGATTCTCGACAAAGTGAAGCCCGGCACCGACATGAATAAACTGTGGGCCGAGATGGGTTTCACCATGAAAAACGGCAAGGACATGACCAGCGTGATGTACCGCATGGTCGGCGAGCCGATTTATGAACAGACGCTCGGCTCGGCCGATGCGATGCTGCTGCGCCTGCTCGACGGCGACGAAACCGTCGGCGGCACCAAGGCCCCGTATGACCCGCGCATCCACTTTGTGCTGATCAACGAAGCCTACAAAGCAGCGAACCCGGGCAACACGCAATTGGCATCGTGGCTCGATGCGCAACTGGCAACGTTCGACAAGATTTACGACGCCAAGCGTCCGCGCTATATCGATGGTTACAAAGCGTTGAAGGCGGCGATCCGTCCTTGGGGTGCCTGATTCGGAGAGAGGGACGATGCGGTTTATGCCGCAGTTTGTGTAAGGTACTGGAACGATTGCGGCCCCCTCCATCGGACGGGGCCGCGGTTTTTTTGGCGCACGCCCCTCAAAGCAAATCCGTCAACGCGCCCTCATGCCGCAGCAGCCACTGCTTGGTCTGCATACCGCCGGCGTAGCCGGTAAGGCTGCCGTTGGCCCCGACCACGCGATGGCACGGCAACACAATCGCCACCGGGTTTTGCCCGTTCGCCGCACCGACTGCGCGTGAAGCCTTGGGCCGGCCAATGCGCTGCGCCTGCTCGGCGTACGTCGCGGTCTTGCCGGCCGGAATGGAGCGCAGCGCCTGCCACGCGGCGCGTTGAAATTCAGTACCACCGGTGGTGACCGCAATCGCGTTTACCGCGTCGATTTCGCCTTGCAAATAAGAGCGCAAGCGGGCTGAAAACCCGCATGGATTGGACTTCTGCGCGGATTCATAGCTGCCGTAATGCCGCGTCAGCAGGCGCTCCATGCGCGCTTCATAGCCGTTGAAATCGAGTGCGGCGAGTTGCTCGCCATCGACGGCGATCAGCACTTCCCTGAAGGGCGCACCCTTGGGCGCGGCGATACGGTCAAACCACAGCTTGGTCATTGAGAGGCCCTTTCCACTTCGATTCGATTCATTTCACCCGCGCTTGGCGCACCACGTGCTCTTGATGCTTCGGCGTAGCGCACGTCACTCGCGCTTGAAATTCCACAACGCCTGCGCCGCATAAGCGCGCCAGGGCCGCCAGCGTTCAGCATGGCGCTCAAGTGCACGCGGCGTCGTACCGATACCGAGCGCATGCGCGCTGCGCAACAGGCCGAGGTCACTCGCGGGAAACGCATCTGGGTCGGCAAAGCCGCGCATCGCGATGTAGTGCGCCGTCCAAGGGCCGATACCAGGCAGCGCAGTGAGCGCCGCCGCAAAGGCTTCGAGGCCGGTGTAGCGCGTGCGCCATCCGGCATCCGCCGTGACGTGGCGCGCCAGCGCGATCAATGTTTCAGCTCGCGCACGGATGATGCCGAGGGCGCAAACATCAGCCGCGCGCGCGCGCGCCAGCACCTCTGCCGGGGGGAACAAGCGCGTTGGCCCAGCGTCATCGCGCCGCACATACTCCGGCAGTGGCGCACCGAAACGCTCAACCATCCGCCCCGACAGCGTGGTCGCCGCCTTCACGCTGATCTGCTGCCCCAACACCGCGCGCACCGCAAGCTCAAACGCATCCCACGCGCACGGCACGCGCACAGCCTGCTTGAGCGCAGGCCGGAGCAGCCGGTCTTGCGCAAGATGTCCCTGCACGGCAGCCACGGGTGCGTCGAGATCAAACATACGCTTGACGCGCGCCACCACGCGCGGCAGTTGCGCGAGATCGGGCGTTGCGCACACCAGATTCAACATGCCGCTACGCGCGTCCTGTCGCACTTCGATACAACCAGCGGAGGTGCCGGCATTGATCGAGCGCGCATAGCGCGTGTCGTCCACCGCTTCGACGCCGCGAAATGCACGGGTGCGATAGAACGACAGCAGTTGCGTGAAGGATTCCACCGGCATGGCGCCGAGGCGGATCAAGGTGCCATGGCCCGCAGCGCCTTTGGGCGAAGGCTCGGCCGCAACCAACACCGAGCGCCGCAATGCCGACGGCGAACGCGCATACGAATCGCGAAACGCCGTATTGAACCGCCGCACGCTGTTGAACCCCGCCGCGAATGCAATGTCACCCAGCGGCAGCGCGCTCTCCTCGATCAACTGCTTGGCGAACAGCAGCCGCCGCGTCTGCGCTACCTGCACCGGCGTCGCGCCCAGATGGGTCTCGAACAAGCGCCGCAAGTGACGCGAAGTCACACCAATGCGCGCGCTCAGGTCTTCCATCGAGCCTTCATTGAGATCACCGGCATCAATTGCGCCGAGCGCACGCGCCACCAGTGCTTCGCCCCCGGTCAGTGCACTCAACACCGGCGCCCGCTCGGGCCGGCAGCGCAGGCAGGGCCGCAAGCCCGCCGCAAACGCCGAAGCGGCGCTGGAGAAAAAACGCACATTGCGGCGCAGCGGCGTACGCGCCGGACACACCGGCCGGCAAAAGATGCCGGTAGTCTTCACACCGACAAAAAAGCGCCCATCGAAACGTGCATCGCGCGTCTCGTAAGCGCGGAACAATTCATCCGGCCGGCCCGCAGCGATCACCTCGCCAAGATAGCCGCCAGCGCTGATCGCCACCTCCTTCGACGCGCTTTTGGTTGAGATATCTGCGGAGTCCATGCACGCACTTTACCGCGCATGGCGCAACAGGGTTCGCCATTTTCGGACATCGATGCCTGCACCGCCGCACCCGCCGCAACGCCGCGTCAGGGCACCGGCCGCGTCAAACTAATGTCTCCATACCAAGCACGCGTCTTCTCGCCGGTGTTATCGGTGTCAGTCATGATGCCAACGCCGGTAATCGGCCCCGGCTCCTCGCCATAGGCACGCTTGAAGTCTTCATACAAATTGCGCGTCATGTCCTGCCACGCACCAACCTTCTGGGCACCGGATTCGGCCACGATCATGCGAATGCGCTCGGTGAAGCGGCTGGTGATGACAGTCTCGCGCGGTGTCGCACGGCCCCAGATGTACATCAGCGTCGCATAGGGCAACTCCTGCCCGGTCACCGCCTTCACTTGCGAAGCGAATATGCGCTCGCTGAAATCGAGCTTGGATTTGTCTCCGTCAAAACGGATCACCAATCGCACCGGCGCATCTTCGGTCGCGCTGCGCGTGTTGTCCTGATTCTTGATCAGCTCTTCCACCTTCCAGCGCCAGCACAAATGGCTGAACTCGCGCGCATCGAGCCGGGCCAGTGGATGCAGCAAGCCCGACGCCGACCCATCCGCCCGCGCCTCAACCACTGTCGCCCCATCTTTCGTGATCAGGCCATAGTCGGTAGGCTTCTTGAAGCGCGCCAACGTCCACACCTGCCAGCCACCCGGCAACGCCGCGCCCGCCTGCGATGCAGAAAAACTGGTGATGCTGCCCAGCGAAACCCGCTCAGCCGCAGGCGGCGAAACGCCCGCACAGCCCGCCAGAAACGCAGACGCAAACCCAGCAACCAACAGCGCGCGCGCAAGCGCCGCCGCGCCGCGTGCCAACGAATCGATGATCAAGTGCGTGTCTCCTGATGCCGCCGCAACGTTGCGGCCTGGCCCTGGCTGCGGTCTTGTGTGCCGCATGGGCGGATCATACCGCGAGGGACACAGACGGCAACGCAAAGTATTGGGCAGATAAAAAGCCGCGAGACAAGCGACGGAGCAAACTCGTGGCCGCTTGCCGCGCATCGCCAATTTGGCTCACAATGCGGCATGTCCAAATATCACATCACGGTTTCGGTGCGCACCGAGTTCCTGCCGCAGCAGTCGGATCGCGAATCCGGCCCGTTTGTGTTCGCGTATTTCATCACCATCAAAAACACCGGTGAAATCGCGGCGCAACTGATCAGCCGCCATTGGATCATCACTGACGCTGAAGGCCGTACCCATGAAGTAAAAGGTCTGGGCGTGGTGGGCAACCAGCCGCTGCTAAAACCTGGCGAGCAATTCGAATATCAGAGCGGCACGCCGCTGCCAACGCCGGTTGGCACGATGCGCGGCACGTATCAGATGGTGGCCGAGGATGGCATGGCGTTTGATGCGCCGGTGCCGGAATTCATTTTGTCGATGCCGCGCACTTTGCATTGAACGGCGGCGCAAATACCGGGTCGAAACGGGTCAGAGCGACCCGCTGACCATGTTCTGACAAGCAATCCCCCTGTTCCCCATGCGTGCTTTCCTCAAATCACTGCTGACGCCGCCGCTGATGGCGCTGGCGGCGTTGTTGATGTTTGTCGAGGAGGTAATCTGGGAAGGTGCCAAGCGCCTCATGGCGGTGCTGGGCAAACTGCCTGTCCTTCGCAGCATCGAGGCATGGATTGCGCGCTTGCCGCCCTACGCTGCCGCGGTGCTGTTTCTGCTGCCGGGGCTGTGCCTGCTGCCGGTGAAAATTACCGCGGTGTGGCTGATGGCGCATGGGCATGCGTTGCTGGGCATTGAGGTGATTTGCGCCGCCAAGCTGATCGGCACGGTGCTGGTGGCGCGCATTTTTGTGCTGACCAAACCGCAGTTGATGACACTGGGCTGGTTCGCTGCGCTGTATGGCTTTATCACCAAGTGGCGCAACATGCTTTATGTGTGGGTGCACTCGAGCGCGGTGTGGCAGCGCCTGCAGGCCTTGCGCGCCACCGTGCGCGCGTGGTGGGCCGAGACCAGCCGCCACTGGAAGCCGGGGCGCATTGGCCGCCGCTTTCGCGCGATCCAGCGGCGCCAGCGGCGCGCAGCATTTCGCTAGCCCTGGCGTGTGGTGTTACCGGATGCGGGTTGGGCCGCTGCCTTGTTGGCCGATGCTTCGTTCCCAGGCGTCTTGCGTGCCGATGCTGAATCGACTGGCTGCGCAGCGCCTTGCGGTGCTTGCACCGGAGGCCGCTTTTTCGGCATCGTCCACCACACAATGAACAAGCCAAGCGCTAGCACCAGCAGCGCTTCCAAATAAAAAATCCACATACCGTCAGCAAACATGCCTTCACCACTTCGCGCCACAAACGGCGTCTTTTTGAGAGTCACCATTCTAGCCGCCGAGCTGGCGCTGGCAGCGTGCGCGGGCCCGCAACCATCTGTGCCGCAAGCGGGCAGCAATGCTGCGCTTGCCTGCCCTGCTCCCGCTGCCTCCACTGGTGCCGCAACTGCGCCTTCCCCGTCTTCGCCTTCAGCATTGGCCGCCGCCACGTGCGCGGCCTGTGTTTGCGACGGTGCCGCCAAACCTGAAGCGCCGCCCAAACCGGCCTGGGTGCGCGCCGCGTGGAGCGACATGCCCAACTGGGGCAACGACCGCCACGAAGACGCGTGGCGCGCCTTTCTCGCCAGTTGCGGCCCGCTCAAACGCCAGGCGGCGTGGCGCGACGTGTGTGCGGAGGCGGAGCGTGCGGGCAGCGGTGGCGCTGTCATCGCAAAAACATTTTTCGAACGTCAGTTCACCCCCTGGCGCATGACCAACAGCACAACGTCGATGGTCACCGGCTACTACGAGCCCTTGCTCAACGGCAGCCGCACGCGGCGCGGCGTTTATCAACATGCAGTCTATGCCGCGCCGCCCGACCTGCTCACCATTGATCTGGGCGATCTGCGGCCCGACCTCAAGGGCCAGCGCCTGCGGGGTCGCATTGAGGGAAGACGCGTCGTGCCCTATTACGACCGTGCGGACATCGAGAGCGGGCGCGCGCCGGTCGCGGGGCGCGAGATTTTGTATGTCGATGACGCGGTTGAATTGTTCTTCTTGCAGATCCAAGGCTCGGGCCGCGTACGCCTCGACAATGGCGAGATGGTGCGCCTCAATTACGCCGACCAGAACGGCCACCCCTATCGCGGCATCGGGCGGCTCTTGGTGGAGCGCGGTGAATTGAAATTGGAGCAAGCCTCGATGCAAGGCATCAAGGGTTGGGCGCTGGCCAACCCGGCAAAGCTCACCGAGTTGCTCAACAACAATCCGAGCTATGTGTTTTTTCGCGAGATCAAACTCGAAGGCGAAGCCGGGCCGCCGGGCGCACTCGGCGTGCCGCTGTTCGCGGGCCGCTCGATTGCGGTAGACCCCGCGTTCGTGCCGCTCGGTGCGCCGGTATGGCTCGTCACCACCTGGCCCAACACCACGCGCCCGCTCGAACGCCTGATGCTCGCGCAAGACACCGGCGGCGCGATTCGCGGCCCCCAGCGTGCGGATTTTTTCTGGGGCTTTGGTGATGATGCCGGGCGCGAGGCCGGGCGCATGCGGCAGAGCGGGGAGCTTTGGTTGCTGTGGCCGAATGGGTTTGAACCTGTGAAATAGCGCCTTACACAGCGCAGGTGCGAAACCCGCAAAACATGTCGCCGCGCGACGCCGTGTAGAAATTGCGCCAGGTGCGGCGTAGGTTGCGTGGCACCGTGGCAACACTGCCGCCACGCAAGACGCGGAATGCGCCGTCGAACCACGGCGCGGAATATTCAACGTAAGGGTCGGCGCTGAAGCCAGAATACGGCGCAAAGCGCGTCGAGGTCCACTCCCATACAGTGCCACAGCCTTGCAGTTGCGGTTGCGCGGCTTCCCACTCCGTCTCGGTTGGCAGCCGGCGTTCCGCCCACGCGCAATAGGCCTCGGCCTGCTGGGCGCTGACATGCACTACTGGCGCGTGCGGCACGATGGGTTGCCAGGCATCAAACACGCGCTGCTCCCAGCTTTCGCGTCTGCGCCACGTGAAGGGAACGTGCGCTGCGTGCGCCGCGGCCGCATCAAGAAATTGGGCGTACTCCGCCTGCGTGACCGGATGCGCGGCGATGGCGAACGCGGCATGCTCTACCGCATGCACCCACTTCTCGTTGTCAAACACAAAACCGCTGCCCGGCGCTGCACCCTGCATATGCATACCCGCCGGAAAAGCAATATCCATGCGCTTTTCCAAGGCCAAGCCTTGCGGAAGTGCTCCAGCCAAGGCTTTCAGGCCGGTGGCCTGCGGTAAATCACCAAGATATTGGCGGCGTATCGCCAAGGCTTCGTTGTGCATGTCTTGATGAAAAATGCACAACTCGGTGAAGTAGGCGATCTCATCGCCAGTCTCCGTCGCCACTCGCGCGCGCACGCGGGCGAGCACCGCATCAAGGTATTCCCAGGCAGCCTGCCAGGGCAAGAGCATGATGTCCCAGCGGGTGTCGTGTGCGACGGCAGCCGAGTCGTAGAGCGTATCGGTCTGCGGCACCAGCAGGCTGGGCACGCGCGCGGTGTCGCCGTCGCGCAGCAGCCATTTCTCCCAGAACCAGGCGAGATGCCCGACTTCCCATTGCGGTGGATTGAGAAGTGCGTGACGCGGGCCGAGGGCATTGGTCTCAGTCAAGTCGCCCAGCCAAGCCCAGGTTTGCGCACGCGTGTCGTCGATCCACTCAAGCAGTGTGGCCGCTGGAAGATGCGGGCGGTACAGCGAAAAATCGGGCCAGGTGTCGCGCGCGGACATGATTACCGGGTGGATGGCGCCGAAGGCGCGGTCTACAATGGTTTGGTCATGAACATTCTAATCGTCACTCCCGCCAAACCGGGCTCGCGCCACGGCAACCGCAACACCGCGACGCGCTGGGCGCGGCACTTGCGCGCATCAGGCCATGAAGTGGACATCGTGGTTGACGCGAACGAAGCCACGCGCGCGCACGATCTGATGATTGCCTTGCACGCGCGGCGCAGCGCGGAATCGATTGCGCTGTGGAAATCCAAGCCTGATCGCCCTCTGATCCTTGCGCTCACGGGCACTGATCTGTATCGCGATATCCGCACTGATGCCACCGCGCAAGCGTCGATGCAACTGGCCGACGCGATGATCGTGTTGCAGGCCGAGGGCTTGAACGAACTGGCGCCCGCGCTGCGCGCCAAGACCAGCGTGATTCACCAGTCGGTGCGCGCAGTACAACGGATGGATCCGCCGTCGAGCTATTGCCTCATCACCGTGATCGGCCATTTGCGTGACGAGAAAGACCCGCTGCGCGCAGCCTATGCATTGCAGCATCTGCCTCCTGCATCACGCATTCGCGTCGTGCAATTGGGCGGCGCGATGGATGGCAAGCTCGCCGCAGAGGCACGGGCGATTGCCGCGCGCGAGGCGGCGCGTGCGGCCTCTACGGTGTCCGCGATCTCGCCGGTCGAGATGGCGCCTGCACGCAATCCACGCAGCGCGGCACAGCCAGCGACACCCGGCACACGCTACCGCTGGCCCGGCGAACTTGCTCACGGCGACGCGATGCGCTGGCTGGCGCGCTCGCACGCGATGGTGATTTCGAGCCGCATGGAAGGCGGTGCACACGTGGTGAGCGAGGCGATTGCCTGCGGCGTGCCGGTGTTGGCATCGCACATTCCCGGCAACGTGGGCCTGCTCGGCGCTGATTACCCCGGCTACTACGCGCTCGAAGACGACACCGCGCTCGCAAAATTGATGTTGCGCGTGGAGAACGACAAACGCTTTGTATTGACCCTGGAGCGTGCGCTGGGGAAGCGGCGGCATCTCACCGATGCCGAGGCCGAGCGCAGCGCGCTCAATGCACTGGTGCGCTCGGTCGCGTACCGCTAACCTGAATCAAGCCGCCTGAATCAAGCCGCCAACCGCTGCGCCTTCTTACGCTCGTGCTCGATGAGGTAGCGTTTGCGCAGGCGGATCGACTTGGGCGTGATTTCGACCAGTTCGTCATCGGCGATGAACTCGACCGCTTTTTCGAGCGTGAGCTCAATCGGCGGCACGAGGCGCACTGCTTCGTCGGTGCCGGAGGAGCGCACGTTGGTGAGCTGCTTGCCCTTGATCGGGTTGACGATCAGATCGTTGTCGCGGCTGTGAATGCCGATCACCATGCCTTCATACAGCGCATCGCCGGGGCTGACAAACATGCGGCCGCGGTCTTGCAGCTTCCAGAGAGCATAAGCAACGGCAGCGCCGTTGTCCTGGCTGATCAGCACGCCATTGCGGCGCTCGCCCATGTCGCCCTTGAGCGGGCCGTAGTCGTCAAAAATGTGGCTGGCCAGCCCGGTGCCGCGCGTGAGCGTAAGGAACTCCCCCTGAAAGCCGATCAGTCCGCGCGCGGGGATACGATATTCAAGGCGGGTACGCCCCTTGCCGTCGGACTGCATGTCCTGCAGGTCGCCCTTGCGACGGCCCAGCTCTTCCATCACGGCGCCCTGCTGCGTGTCTTCGATATCGACGGTCAACAACTCATACGGCTCCTGCCGCTCGCCGTTGATTTCCTTCATCACCACACGCGGGCGGCCGACTGCCATCTCGTAGCCCTCGCGGCGCATGGTCTCCAACAGAATCGTCAAATGCAGTTCGCCGCGGCCGGACACGATGAAAGTGTCGTTATCGACCGGGAATTCAACCTTGAGCGCGACATTGGCCTGCAACTCACGCTCAAGGCGCTCGCGCAGTTGGCGCGAGGTGACAAACTTGCCTTCCTTGCCGGCCAGGGGCGAGCTATTGACCATGAAGTTCATGGTCAGGGTCGGCTCATCGACACGCAACAGCGGCATGCCCACCGGGTTAAGCGGATCACAGATGGTGACGCCAATGCCCACTTCATCAATGCCGTTGATGAGCACGATGTCGCCGGCCTCGGCTTCGGGCACCACCACGCGCTCCAACCCGCGGAAGCTCAACACCTGATTGATCTTGGCCATCACCGGTGTGGCATCCGGGCCATTCATCACGGCGACCTGCTGGCCTGATTTGACGCGCCCCGCGCGCACCCGGCCCACGCCGATGCGGCCGACGAAGCTGGAGTAATCAAGCGAGCAAATTTGCAGTTGCAGCGGCGCGTCCGGGTCGGCTTCGCGCACCGGCACGTGCTGCAAAATCGCCTGAAACAGCGGACGCATGCTGTCTTCTTTTTTGGTGTGATCGAGCGTGGCCCAGCCGTTCAGCGCCGAGGCGTACACCACCGGAAAATCAAGTTGCTCTTCAGTTGCGCCGAGCTTGTCGAACAAATCGAAGGTGTGACTAACCACCCAATCAGGGCGCGCACCGGGGCGGTCGATCTTGTTGACCACGACGATGGGTTTCAACCCAAGCGCCAGAGCCTTGCGCGTCACAAAGCGGGTTTGCGGCATCGGGCCTTCGACCGCATCCACCAGCAGCAGCACACTGTCCACCATCGACAGCACGCGCTCGACTTCACCGCCGAAGTCGGCGTGGCCGGGGGTATCGACGATGTTGATGTGGGTACCTTCGAACATCACCGCGCAGTTCTTCGCCAGAATCGTGATGCCACGCTCTTTTTCCAGATCGTTCGAGTCCATGACGCGCTCGGCGATGTGCTGGTGGGCGGCGAACGTGCCGGCCTGTTGCAGGAGCTTGTCGACCAGCGTGGTCTTGCCGTGGTCAACGTGGGCGATGATGGCGATGTTGCGAATATTGCGGGACATGGTCTGAGCCTGTTGAGTGCTGCAGGGTGGCTGCGGCAGGTTGGCGGCGCTGCTTGGGTGTTTGCTGAGGCACGCTGTTTGGAGCGTTGCCAGAGCCTGCGCCATTTACGGGTTGTCGCAGCGTTTTGTTGCGCTGCAAAACGCATTATTTTACGCTGCGGAAAACCCAAAAGCCATTGTTTTTTAGAGGTATTTTCCTGCCCGCTCAAAAGCGGACCGGCAAAACCCTTGGCCACCAACGCTTACAGTACGCCATGCCTCCAAAACCCTTGGTAATCAAAGGTTTCGGGAGGATGCCTCGGCAAGTTTTTCGACATTCACCAGCGGCACATCGACCCAAAACTCGGCCCCCGCGCCGCGCTCCGAAGTGAAGCCCATTTGCCCGCCCATCATCTGGACGATGCGGCGGCTTACCGCAAGGCCAAGACCAGCGCCGCTGACTGTGGTGCCTTCGGCACCGAGCCGCGCAAACGGTTCGAACACTTCAGCATGCCGCGCCGCGGCGATGCCCGGCCCGTTGTCCGTAACACCAATGCGCAGGGTTTGGCCGCTGCGCTGCGTCCACACCCGCACGCTGCCACCGGCGTGATTGAACTTGATCGCGTTCGAGACCAGATTCCACAACACCTGGCGCAAGCGCTGGCCGTCGGCCCACAGAATGCACTCGTGCGCATCTTCAATGTCGAGCGTCACCGTGACTTCATCGCGCCGGGCCGCGGCTGCCAGCATTTCCACCGCAGCCTCGATCACTGGTGCGGGCGACACCTTGCCCGCCACGATGCGCAGGTTGCCCGACTCCATCTGGCTCATGTCGAGCACCTGGGTGATCAGCGCGAGCAGATGTTCGCCCGAGGTGAGGATGTGCCGCACGTATTCGCGCTGCTCTGCGGTGAGCGTGTTGTTTTCGGGAAAGTCGAGCACTTCGGCAAAGCCGATCACGGCATTGAGCGGCGTGCGCAGTTCGTGACTCATGGACGACAGAAACACAGTCTTGGCACGGTTCGCCTGCTCGGCCCGCACCCGCGCGTCCTCGGCACGCGCTTTTTCGTCCTCGGCCCTGATCTGCGCCTCGCGCAGCCGGCGCTTGACGCGCTCGCGCCCGGCGTGGGTGGCGAGCGCGGCCGACATCAGGAGCAAGGCCGCCGATACGTAAGCGATCAAGCTGTACAGCGGCAGGTTGACCGGATTCATGATCGACGGCGGCACCCAGCCGCGCGCCGTCGCCACGTAGAGCGTCAATGCGCACAAGCTCACGAATGCGCCGGCCCAGACCATTTGCGCGCGGCTACCGAACGAGACCCAGCCTGCCATCAGCGCCAGCATCCAGATCGCCGCAGGCGAGGTGATGCCGCCCGACAGGTAGGCCCAGGCCGCGATCAGCGAGATCCCCGCAACGTTGGTGACCAGCAGGCTCAAGGTGATGTTGGCGGTGAAGCGCATCAACACCGCACCTAGCGTGGCAATGACGATGCCCGCAGTGAACAGCATCACCTCTTGCAGCGGCGGGCGCTCGATCAGGGCGAGATACCCCAGCAGCGCCAGCAGCCCGA
>JANPAR010000041.1:0-34047 GCA_031430015.1 Burkholderiales bacterium | reverse complement strand
TGGCGACATGGCCGAGAACGAGGTTGTCGGCATCAATCACGAACCAGCCGTGCTTGACGTCTTGCGGTTTGGCGGAAAAGGTTTTCATGGCAATGATCCGGGACAGTCTTGCTATTGCTTGGGTGTCGACGACAGCGGCATTTTCAACTGAGTCAAACGAGCCTTCTCGGCGCTTACACGCAAAGCGGAAGCAATGAACCGAGGGCCGTTTTTCAGGAAAGCCTGTGATTATATGTCGTTTCCTACCATCACGTCAACGAAATGACTGGCGGGATCAGGGAATCTTCTCGTCCAAACGACGACTTCTCCTGTGGCCAGTGGCAAGAAGCCAGAAAAATAGACAAAAAAAGCCCAAGCCGGTGAGGGCTTGGGCTTGAATCCACCAAAGGAGGAAGGTGGAGGAGACAGCTGTGCGTGTGGCTGAAACCGAAAACGACTGCGCTTAAACCACGATGCCCCTAATATAGCAATAATTTTTGTGCAACGCAATATACTTTGACTGTATTTCTATCGAATTATCATAGTGTGTAATAATAATTTTTATATTTAATAATCATATAGTTATTAGATACAACGGCATTAAACCTGGATCATAAACAAAAAACAGTAAGTAGTTACGTACGAAATAAAATAAAAAACTTCTGCGATGCAGCAATTCTCTTGATTGCCGCGAAATAACCCACCCCTCTGGGCGCGGCTAGAATGACGCCTTAATTAATTTGGTCGAGGAGCGGATGGATGGAAAGCACTGTCAAATGGGTAGGGCCGGAAGGCATGTCGTTTTTGGCCGAAACCGGAAGCGGACACGCGGTCGTGATGGACGGTGCCCCAGAAGGCGGCGGACGAAACCTCGGGCCGCGCCCGATGGAAATGGTTCTCCTGGGCACCGGTGGCTGCACCGCTTACGATGTGGTGTTAATCCTGAAAAACAGCGGCCAGCAAATCAGTGGCTGTGAGGTGCGCATGCAGTCTGAGCGCGCCGAGAAAGACCCGAAAGTGTTCACGCGCATCCACATGCACTTCATCGTGCGCGGCAAGCAACTGCGCGCACAACTGGTCGAACATGCGATCAAGCGCAGCCACGAAAAATTTTGCTCGGCCACCGCGATGCTCCAGTCAACTGCGCAGATTACCCACGACTTCGAGATTGTCGAGAGTTGAAAAACACTGGTCGTGCGATGCGAAACGGCTGACGCCTCTTCCTGGATCGGTTGCTTGACTCGTGGATGATAGCCAGTCCTGTGAGGCGCGAACGCACGATTTGCGCTACCGCTACCCTCGCCGGCTCAAAATGCCCTGCCAGGTGCCTGCCAGCCGACCGCAATCAAGTACCAAACCAACCAATCCCAGCCCAAACAATGCGGCAAGCGGGCGTTCCCGCCATAACGCGAGTCCGCGCGATTTCAGAGCCGGAATTGCAAAGCCTCTGGCTGCGACATAGCCGGCTGCGAGAAACAACGCCGCTCCAGGCGCTATCCAAACCAGCCCGGACAAGGCGAGAGGCAAAGCTGCGTAGGCGTATGGGGTGTAATAGCCTTGGAGACCTACCGATGGCTTTGCATAAAGTACCGACTTCAAAAACAAGTGGCGAAGACTTGAAGAAAAGTTGGTACCCATGTATTCAATTGCCGCATCGGGGTTGATGCCCCGTTCAATCCCGCATTTTTTTAGCTGCAGCAACCAGGCCGCATCGTATCCGGCGCGACGCCCTTCGGCAAACATGCCGGCTCGGTCAAAAACGCGCCTGCGAACCAGGGTTGAGGGAAGGCACGGTCGCTTCCGGCGGTAGCCATAGGTCTGAGCGACCGCGCAACGGTCGACCCAGTTGGTTCCTGTCGCGTACACCACGCCAGAGACCACGTCGAGCGCGTTTAATTGAGAGAACTCGTATTGCTTTTGCAGCCAATCCGATTGGAACTGCTGACCGCAATCCATGAACGCCAGCCATTCAGTAGTTGCCAAGCGCACACCCACGTTCTTGGATGAACTTGGGGTGGACGAGTGCATGAACACATTCTGAAACTCCGTCCCGTAGCGAGTCTGATTTTCAGCAATCCAGGAATCAACGATTTCAGAGGATTGGTCGGTCGAGGAAGAGTTGACGAAGATTGCGGCTTTCGCAGGCAATGTCTGCTCCGCAATCCGCTGCAGTGTGAATCGTATGGTTTCCTGCTCGTTGAAATACGGGACGACAACCGAAATTTCAGGCGCCATAGTGATTCTTGAAGTATCCCTCGAACCATGCGATCGTGTCAGCGACCCCGCGCTCAAATGAACAACCCGGTGCCCAGCCAAAATCACGATTCACCAATTCGTAATCCATGTATTGGCATTCGATCTCGCCGACAGTCTCGCGCCCCTTCATCAGCTGGAGAACGTTTTCATACTCCGCGATCCTGCCGGTTTGCTGGTAAACCACCTCCAGCACGTCGCGGACCGAACGCGGCTGATTGGTCCCAGCGTTATAAATCTTTCCACGATACGTTTCCGGCGCATTGGCGAGCCGCTCGCCAATGCGCAGATACAGATCGACAACATCTCCCACATAAATGAAATCACGGATCTGTTGCCCGGAACCGCGCGGCACGAATGTGCCATAGCCAAGACATGCCCGCACCGAATCCGGAATGAGAGCCGAGAAATTGAGTTGTCCTGGGCCAAAAATATTGGAGAAGCGCGTAACCACCACGGGGAGCCTAAACACCTCGGACGAGTAGGCGCGAGCAATCATGTCAGCGCAGGCCTTCGAAACATCGTAGGGGTAGCGTGGAATCAGCGGATAGTCTTCCTTGTAGGGCATCTGCTCTGCCGGATACGAGCCATAGGATTTATCGGTTGATGCCACCACGACGGCTTGAATCGATTGTGGACAGAGACGAATCGCCTCCATCAGGCTATATGTACCGCGAGTATTGGACTCAAAGGTCAAATAGGGGTTGGTCAAGCCCACGCCGATCTCGACCTGGGCAGCCAGGTGGAAAACCACATTGATACGCTCCTCTGAAATTACCCGTGAGAGCAAATCCTTGTCGGTAATATTTCCCTCTATCAGCGTGACGCGGGCACCAAGGCCTTCAACGAAAAGGAACGAATTCCGGGAGGCATTGCGCATCAGGCCAAAAACACTGGCTCCGCGGCCGACCAAATCTTTGGCCAGATTGCCGCCAATAAATCCGTTAATGCCCGTAATAAAGACATTTTTGCCGAACCAAAAACCGGATTGATCCGCCTTCATTTAACTCTCGCCGCTCTGCGCAATCGGTGCGAATTCATGAATATTTCGCTCCGCATCCTCAAGCTCCCGGAAGGTGTTGACGGTAATGTGAACACCATGATGTCTGTAGCCCTTCAATTTCTTCTCCCGCCCAAGATGCTCCAAAAATGCGGCATAGCTGTCAAATCCCTTCATCCATGAAAAAACCTCTGGCGTGTAATAAAAATGGCCAATGTTGATCCATTTGTCGAGGGTAGGCTTTTCTTCGAACCGCGTCACGTTGCTGTCGTCATCTAGTGTAGCGAGCCCGAATTGGCTCTTCAACGGGAACAGCGCGACCGTCGCCTGGGCATTGCTTTGGAGATGAAAATCCTGCAAATTCTGCAAATTCACGTCAGCCAGCGTGTCTCCATAGAGAACAATGAAATCGGATTGCAGATACGGCTCACAACTGCGTATCCTTTCAATGATGTCTACATTCCCGGACTCGACGATTTGCACCGAAGTCTGTTTGTAGTGAACGCTAAAAAACTCCCTGATTTTTTCGGCTTTGAAGCCCGCCGCAATGACGATGTCCACGATTCCGAATTTGAGAATGTGGTCAATCAAATAGCTGAGGATCGGACGCCCTTTTATTTCAACGAGCGGCTTTGGCAGCGATTCGGTGAGCGGGCGCAGGCGTTCGCCTTTGCCGCCACACAAAATGAGCACCGCAACGCGCCGTTTCATCGAATTTCGAGGCCTCTTCACCAATGTCCCTCAATATTTTAGTCGATCAATTTTTGCGATGATTCAATCTGCCCTTGCGGCAAGCGCAATGGGTTCCCGTTTCGCACCGGCACACCCGTATTCGGCGTCGATTCAACTCCGCCCAAAATATCACTTCGTCAATCAACTGTTTGGTTCGGGGAGCGAACCAGCCATGACTACTGACGGCTCAGCCAGGCCTGGAACATCAGTACGTTCCAGAGGGCGTGCTGCGCATCCTGCCGCTTCGACTGATGCGCATCCCACAGCGCCTGTACCCGCGACGCATCCAGATAGCCCTCGCGCTTGAGCCGCGCAGCATCGAGGAGGCCGCCCGCCCAGTCTTTCAGCGGGCCACGCAACCAACTGCCGACCGGCACGCCGAAACCCTGCTTTGGCCGCTCGATCAGGTGTCGGGGTACGTGACGGTCGAGCAGCGCGCGCAGCGGCCATTTCCCCTGCCCCGCGCGCAGTTTGAGGCCGACAGGCAGACGAACGGCAAATTCGGCGACGCGATGATCCAGGTAGGGTGCCCGTGTTTCAAGCGCCACTGCCATCGCCGCGCGGTCAACCTTGACCAGAATGTCGTCGGGCAAGTAGCCTTGGGCATCGCTCAACATCATCCGTTCGGCTACCCCTCCTTGACCGTGAAGAGTCCACAACGAAACGGCATCGTGCACACCACAAGACAGCGAAGGCCCGTCATAGGCCGAAATCAGGTGCCGGTAGACACTCACCATGTCTGGTTCGGCCAGTGCCCCCGCAATCTTGTGCATCTTCTCGCCGGGTCGCACCGGCGCGCGATCCCCCAGAATGCGACCCAGCACGCGGTCCCAATCGGATGGCGCCACGGCACCAATCGCCCGGGCGGCGAGCGAACGCAGTGGAGCGGGTATGTATTTCATGCGCTCCAGCTGGCGCGCGAGTATGTGCCGGTTGTAGCCACCAAACAATTCGTCGGCACCGTCTCCTGACAAACTCACGGTGACCTGCTCGCGTGCGAGCCGCGCTACCAGATGGGTTGGAATTTGCGATGAATCACCGAATGGCTCGTCATACATCGCCGGCAACAGCGGGATGACATCCATGGCCGCGCCCGCAGAGACGTACAACTCGGTGTGATCGGTCCCCAAGTGGGCCGCCACCGCGCGCGCGTGGGTTGCTTCGTCGTAGCCCGCCTCGGCAAAGCCGATCGAAAACGTCTTCACCCGTCCTGAGGCCTGTGTCTGCATCAGCGCTACCGCGAGCGAAGAGTCGATGCCGCCGGACAGAAACGCACCAACCGGCACGTCAGCCACCATCTGACCGGCGATCGACTGCCGCAGCAGCTTCTCAAGTTGCTCCAGCGCTTCTTCATCGCCAATGGCAAGCGCACCGGAAGCAGAAATTTCTGACAGCGACCAATAGGATCGCGACGCTTGCGCCGGAAGCTCAAGCGGCCGGCCCGGCGTCACCCGCAATGCCAGCGTGGAGGCCGGCGGCAGCTTGAACACCCCCTCGTAGATGGTGCGTGGTGCGGGTACGCAGCCTACGCGCAAGAACTGGTCGAGGGCCTCACGATCAATGCGTGCGTCAAACGCAGGATGCGCGCGCAACGCCTTCAGTTCCGAGGCAAACAGCAAGGCCCCGCGTGTGACGCAGTAGTAGAGGGGCTTTTCGCCGAAGCGGTCGCGCGCCAAGGTCAGTACGCGCTCGCGTTTGTCCCACAGCGCGAGCGCGAACATGCCCACGGCACGCGCAAGCGCGGCCTCCAGACCCCAAGCGGCAATCGCCTCAAGCAGGACTTCAGTATCCGAGTGACCACGCCAGTTGCACTGTGGCAGGTCACGCCGCAGTTCCTCGTAGTTGTAGATTTCGCCGTTGAGGGTGATGCAGTAACGGCCCGCGCGGTCGGCCATCGGCTGCGCACCAGCCGGTGACAGATCCACGATCGCCAGGCGCCGCTGCGCCAGCACGACCCCCGCACCGGGATCAGCCCACACGCCCGAACCGTCCGGCCCGCGATGCGCGAGGGTGTCATTCATCCGCCGCACCAGCGCTTGCAGGGATTCAATGTCGGCCGCGGAGGGGTCAACGATGCCGGCGATGCCACACATGCGTCACGGCCCTCGCAAAAGCAGGACAAACAAATTTGCTACCGGCTGCGCGTCCGGTTTCAACGGCTCCCAATACACCCTCCGAAAGACGGCAATGCCCGCAGACTGGCTTGCAGAGCCGGTCATAGGCCGCACCGCGTGAAGAAGCGCATCCAGTCCCACTCTCCGGCCAGCTTGGCATTGAAATCTTCCAGACTGTCGGCGCTCCAGATATCGGTGCGCGCCATCACCAGTGGATCGCAGCCCGCGCGGTTGAGACCAAATTCGCTACAGCAGGCGGCGCCGTAGCCCGCCGCACCCGCGGCAGCGCGCACGCGCGCGTCCACCGCACCATGCGGGTACGACATCACGGTGACCGCTTTGCCAGTAGCATCCTCAAGCCATTTTTTTGAATTGCCCAACTCTTGACGCAGTGCGTTCCCGGTCAAGGTGGTCAGGCGCGTGTGGGTGTCGCCATGCGCGCCGATGGTCACCAGCGGATCGGCTGCGAGAGCGTGCAACTCCGCTCCGCTCAAATAGAGCGGCGCACCGGAGCGCACGAATCCGGTAGCGGCAAAGATGGTAAACGGCAGACCTAAACGTTTCAGCACCGGGTATGCCTGCGTCAGGTTATCGCGGTAGCCGTCGTCGAACGTAATCACCACATCGGCATCAGTATGCCCAAGCACCCCCACCCGGCGGCGGGACGCCGCAAGGTGTTCCATTTGTGCAGCAAACTGGACCGGCGCGATGCAGTAGCGTCCCTGCACATCGCCGGGCACGGTTGAACCGATGGCGTGATACATGAGTACGCGCTGTCCCACCGGCGGCGCAATGGCACCACGCCATTTCCACAGCGGCACCAGCACCGACGCAGCGAGAGTCATGCGTGCACTCATCAGATCTCCGCCGCTGTGGAATGACGCTGCATCGTGCCATGCACGCGCCGGTTCATGCACCACCACCACGGCGCACCCGCACCGCGAGGTTGCCCAGCGCCCGTGCCAGTGGCGATGCCGCCCATTCCCATTCACCTGCATAGGACAGGGTGCGCCCGCCAAAGCCCATTTTGAAATGATCCACGCCGCGCGCTGCCGGATTGTCCGGATCGATGCCGCCGAAGTCGAGCGTCCCCACGCCCGCTGCACACAGCACCTCGCGCAATTGGGCAATCATGGCGTAGGCTGCGCTGATCTCGCGCCCGGCTTCGTTGGTGGCGGCAGTGGCATAGATTGCCATTGTCCCCCAGCAAAGCACCTGGCATGCCGTAACGGCGCGATCACCACGATAACCCACCAGCGTCAGCACCGACGATCCCAGTGCGGCGCTCTGCGCATGCAAATCTTCTTCGGCACGCTGATGGGCGGCCCCCTTGAACCGGCTCATCTCGTCGGTAAGTGTGGCAAGCGCGGCAAGCTGCAGCGCATCATTGCCGGTACGCCATTGCATCGGCTCACGCAAGGCGCGGCGCACGTAGTAGCGATGCTTGCTGGTCAAGGCCGCGAGCCAGACTTCACGCTCCTGCGTCACGTCGATCAGCACGCTGACGCCGCTGCCATTGCGCACCCAGGGCCGGCGCCAGGGGATGGCGTAGGCCGGCGCGGCATCCGGCTGGCTGGCCGTAGCGGACGGGCCGGCACCTGGCGGCGCAGCCCGCGCTTCGGACATATCAAACAGCCGCACGTAGCGCGCACCGCCCGCCCGGCCGAGTGCCGCACCCAGAACAGCGTTCTCCTGCGTCAGCGCCGCACCGCGCCACTGCGGACCGCCCGGCACCCACATCATGCCGCCGATGAGTGGTACACGCTTGACCAGCCCCTGCACCAGCGCGCGTGGCGCGTTGCCCTCACCTGGATCACCAGGCAAGAACAGACGCACTTTCTGCCAACCCGCCTGTTGCTTGTACCTTGCCCATGCGCTCGACTGATAAACGTAGGCGCCGGGAAAGGTGCGCAGCCATGCGTCCCATTGCGCGTCGGTGGCGGAAGAAATGTGCCAGATGGTCACAGGAAGTTCACCAGCCAGGTATTGGAATAGTGCCGGGGCGCAACCGGCGCAATGGCTGAAGGCAACGCCGGCCAGAGAAACACGTCGAGCCCCATGCGCCGCACCGCGCCGATGACGGCCGCCATATCGCACCCGGATGGCTCAGTCGTTCGAAAGGCATAACCATATGGCACCGTGCCAGCCGGCACCACGCGCCACAGCGGTGTCACACCGAACGGAATCAGACAGGCATGCACCTGTTCATACAGGGCGCGGCGGCGCGCAGCCTCTGCGTCGTTGTCGAAACCATCGAGCGCAACTCGCAGGCCGGTATGTGGTGCCGCGTCAGACGGCATCTGCGTCTCGGCCCGCGCATCGGCAAGAGGCAAGGCACTGCCGGTGCGCCATTGGCGCCACGCGCGGCGCAGGGCGCGCGCCCACAACAACGGCATGCTGCTGGGCAATGACGCCAGCCAGCGTTCCATCCGCTGGCTCACGGGCATCACCGCGTGGCGCGGCGCCAATTGCAACGGTGCATGGGCTGCCAGATCGGCTCGCACCACCGCCAGCGCGGCACCATCGATCAAGCGCAAGGTCTTGCGCATGCTGAAAATGCCCAGGTCGCCGCGCAATCCCAGCCATGCACCTTCGGCGTCGCGGCTGAGCCAGCCATGGGCATTGTCTTCAATCAACACCGCGCCATGATGATCGCACCAGGCGCGAAACGGCGCGAGATTTTGCGGAAAACCAAAGTAGTTCACTGCCACCACCGCGCGTGCAGCCGGCCATTCGCACCACGCTTGCGCCGGTTCGAGCGCTTCGTTGACGCCGTAAAACACCGCGCGCGCTCCGCTGGCGGCCACCGGGGCGAGCACCTCCTGACAAACGTAGCCCGGAACGAGCACGGCGTCTCCCGCACGCAGGTCACACAGCCGGAGCCCCGCAAGCAGGGCGCTGCGGCCAAAACTATAGGTGCGCAATGCCGGCGCGGCGGCAAATGGCCCGGTGGCGCTGGCAGGTGCCGTCATGTCAGTGCAGGGACACGCCGAGTGCGTTCGTGAGCATGCCGGCATACAGTTTCCAACTCCACGGCCATCGCTTCCATGACTCGCAGTAGAGGGCAAAAGCCGCAGCGCGCTGATGACTGTCCTGCAGACCTCGAGCGCCGCCATACAGCACGCCAGCGCGGCGGCGCTCCATGCGCCGCGCCAGGCGCCACGAATCGCGCGGCGCCGGGTCAAGCGTGGCGAAATGGTCTTCGACGACCGCCATCACAGCATCGGTGTTGCGGCGAATCGCGCGCATCTGATTGTCCGCGTGCAGCACGTACTTGCCGAGCACATCGTCAATGAATTCGAAGCGCACGTCCGCACGCGCCAGGCGCAGCCACAGGTCATAGTCTTCGGCGGTGACAAACGCGGCGTTTTCGCGAAAGCCGCCACAGGCGCGCAACGCCGCGGTACGCACAGTAATGGCCGAGGTCGACAGGCAGTTGCCCGCAAACAGCAGCGGGTCATACGCGGCGCGCGTAACCGGGCCATAACGCACCACTCGTTCAATCCCGGATCCCGTCCAGAGCTCTGCATGGCACACCAGACCAGCACCCTGCTCCAAGCGCGCAATCGACCGTGTGAGCTTGTCCGGCAGCCACTGGTCGTCGGAATCGAGGAACGCCACAAACTCGCCGCGCGCTTCGCGAATGCCGATGTTGCGCGCAGCACCGATCACACCCTGGTTGGCGAAGTCAATGCGACGGATGCGTGAATCACGGAACTCGTCAATGATCCTCACCGTATCGTCGGTCGAATGGTTATTGATGACCAACGCCTCCCAATCGGCGAACGATTGGGCCAGCACGCCGGCCAGAGCAGTGCCGATAAACGCCGCGTGGTTGTAGGTCGGAATCACCACCGACACGCGCGGGGTACTCATGCTCAAGCCCTGACGAAGGCAATCACCTGTGTGGCCGGCCATCCCTTGTGGCGTTTCCAGGCGACCAAAGGTGCAATGGCGATGTGAGCCATGGCACAAGTCAGCGGCGAAAGCATTAGCGCGGGCGCTTTTGAAATCAGCGGTTCGATCAAAGGTCCAACCGCGCGACCGACTCGCGCATCCGCGCCGAACGCACGCACCATGCCCGCGTAATCCATGCAATGCGGTTTGCAGGTATCGGAGCCAGTCACCAGCAATACCCCCCCACTGACCAGTGAATCGATCAGCCGGCCCATCATGGCGTGTTGCTCGGTAAATGCATTAACCCGGGTGACCGGATACACCTCGCGCGCCAGGATCAGGCGGTAGCCAGCCACCTCTGAAAACTGCGCCATGTCAACCTGCCGCACCGGCATGTCGGGATTGTGTCTGCGCAGCAAGTCAATGCCTTGCTCGCTGTGTTCGGCCGCCGTCATGTCGATGCCCGCGCGCCGGAACGCGCGCGTCATGTGACCGGCCCCGGCACCCAGATCAAGCGCTGCGCCCGCGCCATTGCGCCAACCGAGAACCCCCTGCAGCAGCGCGAGATACCCGGCAGTCACCCGGTCTGCTGCTGCATCCATCAAGGTATGCGATGCGAGGTTTTGCGCGTCATCACTGAGGTGCCAGTTGTGCTGCGCCGAGGACGCCTTGTCGAATGCCGATGTCATGCGCGTGCCCGCAAGTCCGCCGCGCCAAACGCCGCCGCACACAGACGCAGTGTGGCGTCAATTTCGGCGGCGTGGTTGCGCATCAGCGTGAAGCCGGTCCCCTGCAACTTGGCACAGGAGAACAGCAATTCATCGCTGCGTTCATCCTGTCGCGGCGTGGCGCGCCTGACCGGCACGCGCACTCCCAGCACTGGCTCGCAGCGGGCTGCGATCAATTCGGCCATGTCGATGACGCGCATCGCCGCATCACCGCCGAGATTGAACAGGCCGTCGGCAAGTTGGTGCGCGGGCAGGCTCAGCGCATGCACTACGGCGCGGCTGACATCTTCGAGCGTGACAAAGTCACGGCGCGCCAGACCGCTACTCGACAGGGTGAGGCTGCCTTCGATCACGGCCTGACGGCACAAGTCATTCGCCAGCAGGGTCCAGCGATTCACGTCTGCATGGGCGGGCGCGCCGAACCCATTCGACAACCGCAACACCAACGCCTCGATCTTGCCGGCATCCAATGCCGCCAACATGAAATCTTCAGCCACCCTATGGGTAATCGCATACGGGTGGAGCGGGCGCGGCAAAGTGCGCTCGTCGATCTGTCCGCGCAGCGGGGCACCATACACATGCGCGGTTGACATATAGAGGATGCGCGGCACTTTTGCCGCGATGGCGGCATTGAGCAAATGCAGGGTTTGCCGGGCATTGACGTCGAGTGCTGCGGCCGGATCGCGCGCCGAGTCAATTTCATTCATCGCTGCCAGGTGAACAATTGCATCAGCACCCGCGCAGGCGCGCTGCAGGGACTCTGGCGATTGCCAGTCAAGCATGACCGGTCGGGCCTGTGGCAGCCAGGCGGGCGCTCCTTGCAAGGCATTGCGGCTGCCCAGCCACACCTCAGCGCCACCACCGCGTGCCAGCGCCTGCGCGATCCGTCCGCCGGTGTAACCGTAGGCACCCGTCACCAACACTTTCGGGGCGGCACTGCGTGCTGCACGCTGCAGACCTTCGCCGGGTGCCGTGGGCACCGCCTGCTGCGATGCACTGTGGGTCTGACTGTGATTCATGCGTCTCTCACCGGTGCTTCAGCGCCCAATCGTAAGGAATGCTGGGATCGAACGGGTCTTTACGGTCGATCTCTTCCGGGTCATGCGGAATTGAAGCGCAATTGGCGACGATGGCCGGCTCCGCTCCCACCCCTTTGAATCCGTTCCACACCAGCGGCGGCACGGTGACCAGGCAATAGTTGTCCGGCCCGAGGAACAATTCCTGCAGTTCACCCTGTGTCGCGCTGCCGGCGCGGTCATCGTAGAGCACGAACTTGATGAGTCCGTGCGGCACGGCATAGTTGAGTATCATTTTCTTGTGAATATGCCAGCCCTTGATGGCGCCGGGATGCACAGTCGAGAAATAAATCTCGCCAAACCCGCGAAAGCCCGGTGCGTCGCTGCGCAGCATGTGCATCACCTTGCCACGTTCATCCACAATTTGTTTCAGCGGGCATACGACAACGCCTTCAATCACGGGGCACCTCTTTTGGTCTTGTTTCAATACGATGGAAACCGTTGGTGGAAGCGGGTTTACGTGAACTTCCCGTCTGCCTGTCAGTCTGCCGGTCAGTCTGCCTGATGGGCGCGTGCCGTCGCGCTACCGCACCCGTGGGGACGCGGCGCATCAGGCGACTTCCGCGAAATATTCCTGCAACTGGCCACGCGTGACCTCGCGCGCATCTGCGCCTTCGAGGACGCGCTTGTACCAGAGCGCCGTCGCACGCAAGGTTGCTTCGAACTCCCAACGTGGCTGCCAGCCAAGCAGTTGATGCGCCTTGTCGCAATTGAGTTGCAGCAGCCGCGCCTCGTGATGCGCCGCCCCCGCACTACCCAATTCGATCCGACCACGGCCCAAGTGCGCCACGATGCGCTCGGCAACATCGCGCACGGTGCGGGTTGCGCCGGCCGCCGGCCCGAAGTTCCAGGCTCCCGCATACTCGCCGGGGCGTTCGCGCAAGCGAGCGCCGAGAAGCAGATAGCCGGAGAGTGGTTCGAGAACATGCTGCCAGGGCCGCGTGGCGGCAGGATTGCGCAGTGTGATCGGCGCGCCGCCTCGAATCGCACGAATGCAGTCGGGAACAATGCGATCTTCGGCCCAATCCCCGCCGCCGATGACGTTGCCGGCGCGGGTACTGGCGGCTCCGAAATCCGGACGCTGCGCGAAGAACGAGCGGGCGTAGGACGAGAACACGAGTTCGGCCGCCGCCTTGGAAGCACTGTAGGGGTCATGGCCGCCGAGACGGTCGTTTTCGCGATAACCCCACAGCCATTCGACGTTTTCATACGCCTTGTCTGAGGTAATGTAGACCAAGGACCTGACCGCCTCACAGGCACGCACGGCTTCGAGCAGGTTGACCGAGCCAATGACGTTGGTCTCGAAGGTGCCCTGCGGATCGGCATACGAGCGCCGCACCAAGGCCTGTGCGGCGAGATGGAACACAAATTCGGGTGCGAAATCACGCATGGTGCGGGCGAGATTGGCGCCATCGCGCACATCGCCCTCGACATGGTGAATCAGGCTGTCAAGACCGAGCTGCTCAAAGTGGCTGCCGGGGTGTTCCGGGGGTAGGGCATAGCCCGCCACCTCGGCGCCCACCTCCTTGAGCAGGAACGCCAGCCAGGAGCCTTTGAAACCCGTATGGCCGGTGACCATTACGCGCTTGCCGCGATAGGCAGCGAGCGTAGCGTCGCGCGTCATGTTGGGAGTCGTATCGTAAGTCATCAATCGTGAGTCAAACAAAGGCCACAGCAACTATTGCGCGCACCACGGCTCGCACCGGGATTCCGTCTACGGTGCCATTCACCAGCGCACCCAGGGCGCCCGGCCCTGCTCGTACAGGCCATTGAGCAACTGGTATTCGCGGCTGGTATCCATCGGCTGCCAGAAGCCATCGTGTTCGTGCACCATCAATTGGCCGTCGGCCACCAGCTTGCGCATCGGCCCCTGTTCGAACACCAAGTCATCACGATCTTCGAGGTAGTCAAACAATTTCGCGCTCGCCACGAAAAACCCTCCGGAAATACGGCCACCGGTGGCTTGCGGTTTTTCGTTGAATTCGGTGACAAGGCCATTCGCGGTCATCAGTTCGCCGAAGCGGCCCGGCGGGCGCACACCGGTAACGGTCAGCGTCTTGCCATGCGATTGATGGAATGCCACCAGTTGCGCCAGATCGATGTCGCCGAGACCGTCGCCGTACGTGAGCAAAAAATCGTCGTCGCCCACATAGTTGCGGATGCGCGCGATGCGCGCGCCGGTCATCGCATCCAACCCGGTTTCGGCCAAGGTCACCTGCCAGTCGGATTCATCATGCTCGGTATGAAACTGCACCGCGCCACGGCGGCCGAGCGTGATGGTGAAGTCCTTGGTGTGGGCTTCGTAGTTGAGGAAAAAGTCCTTGATGGCCTGCCCCTTGTAGCCCAGGCAGAGCACGAACTCGCGGTGGCCGAACGAAGCGTAATACTTCATGATGTGCCACAGCATGGGATAGCGCCCGACCGGAATCATCGGCTTGGGGATATTGTCCGCGACGTCGCGAATGCGGGTGCCGTAGCCGCCGCAGAGGATTACTACTTTCATTGCCAGATTGTCCCACTCATCACTTGATTGAACGTCCGCTGGATCGTGCCCGTTTGACCACATTGCGGGAGCGCGCCGGTTCGGTCATGCCTGCCCGGTCACGCCTAGGGGGCCGCACCGGGTGGTCCGACTGTATTGACCAAACCATGCGCCGGCAATTTTCCCTGATTCAGCAGATCCGCGTATTGCCCCGCCATCCGTTGCGCGCGGAATAAACGTTCATAACGTCGCCGCCCACGCTCGCCCTGCACGCGCCGCAATTCAGGGTCAGCGAGCAAGTCTGTCACGCGCGCAGCCAAAGCGGCAGCGTCGTCGTGCGCGACAACATAGCCGCCATCTTGGTCAACCACCACCTCTGGCAGGCCGCCGATCCTGGTCGCCACCACCGGCACCTGCCGCACCATTGCTTCGACACAGGTCAAGCCAAAAGATTCGAAACACTGCGACGGCACTACAAGCAGATCGGCGGCCGCCAGCAGGCGCAGCGCATCTGACCGGAAGCCCTGCAGGCGCACCACCCCCATCAATCCGCGTGCTTCGCATTCTGCGGTTATCCGGGTGCGCTCGGCATCAGTTCCGGAGCCACACACCAGCAGGCGGGCCTGCGGCACGCGCTCCAGCACCCGCGTAAACGCATCGAACAGGAAGAGATGTCCTTTGCGCGGCTCATAAGTCGCCAGCACAATGCACAGCGGCGCTTGCGCATCGAAGCCACATTCGATCCGTACGGCCTCACGCTCCCCGGCCGATGGCGGCTGGTCCGCACTGGTCAGATCTTCAGTTCCGTTATGAATGTAGGTCACGGGCGCCCGGCGCCAGAGTTGCACGCGCCGTTGCAGCGATGCCGCGCAGGCATGCGATACCGCCACCACAGCACGGGCAGTGCTGGCGATGCGGCGATCCATCCAGTACTCCCACAGGCGCGCAGGCAGGTTCCAGGCGGGTGCGCTGCGCGCGAGATTGTGAATATTGAACACCAGGGGATGACGACCGCCGCCATCGCACGACCAAGCCAGCGTAGCCGCCAGGCAGGTGTCACCGCCCGGGTAACCACCGCTGACGATCACCAGGCGCTCAACGCGCCGTTCCACAAAAATCTGCCGCAGGCGCGCAGCACCGCGCACGAGATAGCAGACGCGCAGCAGCGGTGACAGGAGACGGCGCAGCCTCGCGGCCGCCGAACCCGCAACCGCACCCAAAACCATGTCCACATAGGCAGGGGCTCCATGCGCGGCGACCTCGGCACGCCCGTGCAAACGGGAGCGCAAATCATCCAGACCAGGGTGCCGCGCGTTCGCCAGGACACAGAAAGTATCGCCAGCGTCAGGCCAGGCACGTACCAGGTTGACCACGAAAGTGTCGAGACCGCCCTGATGGGTGTTTTCCATGAACAGCAGAATGTTCATTGCAACACCGTCAGCCGGGCTTGCGCAACAGCAGGCTGTAGCCCTCGGCAAACAGATCGGGACGGCTGCGCGCCAGCGCCTGACGCCAAGCCAGCGCCGGTAACCAGAGCCGGCCAAGCGGCACCGCCGGGAAAAAGCCGCAAAAATCACCGGCCACCTCCAGTCCGCACTCGCGCGCCATCTCCTCGAGACTGGCGCGAGTGAAAAAACGGATATGCGGAAAGTTCCAGCGCTGCGCACCGGGGAAATAGCCGTAGGCGTCAAGAGTGTTGGTACACAACAGCTTCAGGCGGCCATACAGGGTGAAATGGTTGGGCACGTGGATTAGCGCATGGCCTTGCGGACGGAGCACGCGGGTCATTTCACGCAACACGAAGTCCGGTGCAAGCAGATGCTCGAACACGTCTTTGCACAGGCAAAAATCGAATGTGCCAGCGTTAAAAGGCAACGCCTGACGGTCGAGATCCGCCACTAGCACGGCTTGGTCGTAGCCCGCCTTGCGCGCGGCGGACAAGGCATATTCGCTGCCATCTACGCCGGACAGCTGGCAAGCCGTCAAACCCTTGGCGCGGATCCCAAAAACGCCGGTACCGCAACCGACATCCAGCATATGCACGGGTTTGGGGATCTGCCCAATCGCCGCTTCGAGCACGGGCCGGAAGTAGTCTTTCGCTTCCGCTGCACGGTCAATCTCGGCCAGGTATTGGTCTGGAAAGGAGTTCATCAGGTATGTGGCCAGACAGGCGGTTTAGACCATTCCTTGCCGCCCACCGCTGGCCCCGTTGCTGACCACACGGCAGGGCCGGAATGCGTCGTTTCTGTTAATATTTTACGTGATTCACCTTATGCTAAGTCATTCATGATTAAAGAAAAAAAGGTGCTTGCCGTAATTCAGGCACGCGGCGGCTCCAAAGGCATTCCAAAGAAGAATATATATCCGATCGCCGGGTATCCGCTGATTTCGTACACCATCGCGGCAGCGCTTGCGTCCAAATACATTGACGAATTGGTGGTTTCCACCGATTCCGAGGAAATCGCCGACGTTGCCCGTGAATATGGTGCCTCGGCCCCTTTTTTGCGCCCTGCCGAACTGGCCGGCGACACGATCGCCTCGGTCGATTCCCTGCATCACGCGGCGCTTGAGAGCGAAAAGCATTTCGGTATCCGATTCGACATCATCGTCGAACTACCTTGCGTCGCCCCGCTGCGCAATGCTGCCGACATTGATGGCGCACTCGAAAAGCTCGACGCCACGGGGGCCAATTCGGTAATCAGCATGGCCAACACCGGCGAGAAGCATCCGGTACGGCTTAAGCGCATCATCAACGATCAGATCGCCGATTTTTGCAAGGAGTTTCCGGAGCCAGCCAAAGGCTCCCGCCGTCAGGATCTGGAACCTTGCTACATCCGTAACGGCGCGATTTATTCGATGACCCGCCATTCGCTGATCGACTTGTTTACCCGGCATGGTCCGGACAGCCGCCCTTACGAAATGCCGGAAGAACGCTCGGTCAACATCGACGGCTGGATGGACCTGCGCATCGTAGACCTGATGGTCCGCGACGGCCAGTGCGACAACCGCCCGGCCAAGGCCGCCTCGGTCTCGATCGAAACCTTCGGCAATGTGACTGACCCGCACATTCTGGTCACCGCACCGCTCTATTTCATGCCGGCCATGCGGCAACAGATTGCTGATACGTCGCATTGCACACTGGCGCATGGTGCCACCGTCGAAACCGTGGCGGAACTGCTCAAAAACGCTGATGGCTGGCTGTGCAGCCCATCGCCTATTTACCGGATCGGTGAGAGGGTGCTGGCCGGCGCCTCAAAACTCAAGATCATCGCCACTCCCTCGACCGGCAACACCCATATCGATCTCGATTACTGCGCGAAGCGCGGGATCAAAGTGGTCGCCCTCAAGGGCACGCCGGTGATCGACCAAGTCTACGCCTCGTCGGAATTTTCACTGGCTCTGATGATGGCGGTGGTGCGACGCCTGCCGCAATCTGCCGAAGCCGCCAGGATTGGTCAGTGGCGCGAGGTTGAAGCGCGTTTTCGCGGCATCGAGTTTGAGGGCCGCACGCTGGGCGTGATCGGCTACGGCCGTATCGGGTCCAATCTTGGGCGGTACGCCCAGGCCCTGCGAATGCATGTCGTCGCCTACGACCCAGGCAAGAAAATCAGTGACGGCATCGCCCAACAGGCAGCGGCAGCCGCAGAGGTCCTCGCCGTCGCCGACGTTGTTGCGATCTGCGTTCACCTTGACGATTCGACCCGCAACATGGTGACGAGGGACTGGTTTGCCGGCATGAAGACGGGCGTGTATTTCATCAACACCTCGCGCGGCGAGATCGTCGACGAAGATGCGCTGATTGAGGCGCTCGAGTCCGGCAAGGTCACCGCCGCTGGCGTCGACGTGATCTCTGGCGAACAGGCACCGGACCTGCGCAATCACAAGCTGATCCGTTACGCGAAGACTCACGACAAGCTCATCGTCACGCCGCACATCGCTGGCCTCACCGTTGACTCTGAAACCAAAACCGCCCGCCAGGCCTATGCTGTGATCCGCGCGGAACTTGGTTTGCCCGCGCTCTGACATGACCGCAGCGCAAACGCTTCCCGAGATTTCGGTCATCGTCTGCAGCTACAACCACGACAAGTGGCTGGAACGCTGTGTCCGCAGTCTCGCGCACCAGGAAGACATCGATCCGTCATCCTACGAAGTGATTGTGGTCAATGATGCCAGCACTGACAACACCGAATCAGTGCTCTCGAATCTGGAGTTCCTGCCGCGCCTTCGCGTGATCCGCAATGATGCCAATATCGGACTGCCGGCTTCGCTGAACAAAGCCATCCGCCTTGCACTCGGACGCTATGTGGTGCGCGTTGATTCCGATGATTACGTGGCGCGGCGTTTCCTGAGTCTGATGCGCCTGTTTCTCAACATGAATCGCGAGTACCAGGCAGTCGCAGTCGACTACATCAAGATCGATGAATTTGAGAGCGTGATCGAAAAAGTCAATTGCCTGGAGCAGGAAATCGCCTGTGGCGTCATGTTCCGCAAGGAATGCCTGTTTGACATCGGTCTGTACGACGAAGAGTTCAAAATGCGCGAAGGGCATAATCTGCGGCGCCGATTCGAGCAGAAATTCCGTGTCGCCCGGCTCGAGTTCCCGCTCTACAAATACCGCCATCATGGTACCAACCGGACGCTCGACACCGACGAAGTGGCCAAATACGACCGGCAGTTGGAAACCCGAAATTCCTAGGAGAGGTACTTCCCCATGCTTTTTATCGCCGAAATCGGAATGAACCACAATGGCAATTTCAGCCTGGCCTACGAATTGATTCGCCAGGCTAAATATGCTGGCGCGGACATCGCCAAATTCCAACTCGGCTGGCGCGACAAACCGGATGAAATCAACCACATTACGCCGGAGATCCTCGCGCAATTGAAAAAGTGGTGCGACTATTTCGAGATCGAATTCATGTCCTCAATCATTACCGAGGATGCGTGGACAATGGCCAAGGCCTTCGGCGGATTCAAGACTTTCAAGATCGCCTCGCGCACGGTCAAGGACAAACCGGACATGGTGCGCGAGATCATCGCCCAGGGTAAACCCACCATCATTTCGCTCGGCATGTGGGAAGGCCGCGAATTACCATTCCCCAAAACCGCCAACGTGCGCTACCTGTGGTGCAAGTCCAAGTATCCTTGCGAACCGTGGGACCTGCTCGATCTGCCGAAGGATTTCCGAAATACGCCGTATGACGGTTACAGCGACCACAGCATCGGCATCGAGACCGCGCTGATGGCCATCACGCGCGGTGCGCAGATAGTCGAGAAACATTTCACGCTCGACAAGTCGGAACGGGTGATTCGCGACCACGCCCTCAGCGCGACGCCTGAAGAATTCAGGCTGATGGTCAATATGGGGCGGGATATTCATCGCAAGGTTGCGCTCGGCGTTTGATTCAGAGTTGCTGACTCGATGAAAGCCTCTGGCAGCCTGCCCTTCGAACCCGATCTGCCGCCAAAGCAGCGCGACATCCTAGCGCGGCTTTGGCGTGATGGGTTTGTGCTGATTGAAGGGTTGATGGCGCCTGAAAACGTCAATGCTTATTGCACGGCGTGCTCGGACCTGATTGAACACCAGCCTAGGAAGGCCTGGTCCGACCGGCATCTGTACGGCGATCAATTCCGCCTGCCCGTGTTTGCCAATCGCGACTGGGCAGTGTTGAGTAATTTATCTGGCTTGTCGGATGTATTCGACAATGAACTGGAGCAATTGATTACCTCTCCGGATATGGAACCGTTGCTCAGGACAATCCTCGGCAGCGGATACAAGATATGGGAGACCAGCATTCGGCGCTCGGAAGCCACCGACGATGGCCTCGCTCTGCATCAGGATTCACCCGGTGAATTCGGCGTTTCCGTTTTGCTGCAGGACATTGACGGCCTCGAGGGCACCACGGTATTTCTTCCGGGTTCGCATCGTTTCCCGGTGCCCAGCAAGCTTTCCGGCCTGGATCAGCTCAATCCGGGATATTTGCGTCGCTGGCTCGACCCGGCCCGTGGCAAAAAAGGGGACGTCTGCCTGTTTTTCAAGAACGTCTGGCATGGACGCGTTCCCTCCCACCTTCAGGAACCACGAGATGCCATGCTAATGAGCTTCGTGGCAGCGGGCTACCACTATCGAGCCTTTGAGGTCCCCGAGGATATTCTGAAATTCCTGCCTCCTGCGACACACCGCCAGCTCGATCCTCTCAGTGCTACGCGGCTGCTGCCTGACGGACGCCGTCAAATCCTGAATGGAGAAACGCAGCCCCGGCGGCTGATCGATGACGTCTACGGTACGAGCGCTTGGTCGCCGCATCCAATTCAACTGACGCGCCCCCTTGGATGGATCGCCCCTGTAGCCCGCAGGGCGTTGACACGCTTGCGCTCGGTTTCGACAACCAGACAATAGCGCGCCCGGCATTCCGGCGCGTCCAGAGTCAATGCTCTTGCTTGCTTATCAGGTGCGTAACCACACCGAGAATCTGACGCTCCTCCCGAACGAGCATGGGGGCGGGGTTGCCTTCACGAACGACGAGATATGCCGGCATTCGGAATTGCTGGCCGAGCTGTATGTCCGGTTGATCGATGCGGTGACCTCGGAACTGGCCCCGGCGCTCGAATTGCCGGCCAGCGTTTGCCGCCCACTGGTGCGGCGCGCCGTCGTTCCGCTTACACACACCTATTTCGACCGCATGCTGCGTCTGTTGAGGCTTCGCCCCCACTGGAGCGAAATCCAGGTCGCGCGGACGTCCGCTCCGGCAACGGCGACCCATTGCGATCAGCTTTATGCACTCGCCGCCGGATCGTTCGTTTACAACCAATACGTCATCAACGTTCTTGCCGAAGCCTTCGGGTTGCCGCTGGTGTCGGTCGATATTTGCGATCCGCTTGATGCGAAGCCAAAGGTCCCGAAGGGGTTCGTCAATCATTTGAATCTGTTTCCGAGCACGACTTGGCTGACTCGCTTACGACGCAAGGCGGAACTGGTTCTGTCGATACATTCTGGCCGCATGATCGCAACCTGGCTCTCCGACACCCGGGTACCCAGCCTGGACGGCGGCCTGTATCGTTGGGGGCGGTTCGCCCATATGGCTGACCAGTGGCAATTCCTAGCGGGCACCGTCTCCGATGAGATGCGCAAGACGATTGTCGATGCGGCCGTGCGGCGCGCGGCTGATTCGGTTTCCGCGTTCCTGGAAGGATGCGGAGTTGCCGAGCCCGCAATCACGGGCAGCGCCGTCACCGGCCTGGCACGGCTCATGTCGCACATGTATCCGACCACCCTGCTCGAAGCGGCGTCAGACAATTTGAAGATCGGATTGCGCGAGCTTGGCCGGTACCCGTCTTGCAAAGCCGTTTATTCTTGCGGTATGTCGGTCACGACCCAGGCCGCGATCCTGACCGGCGCCGCCCGCACGCTGGGCATGAAAGTCATCGGTAGCCAGCACGGCGGCCATCATGGCTATCTGGATCAGCACACCACGGCGATTGAAATGGAATACGCTGACTGCGATGAATTCGTGACGTGGGGCTGGAAAACCATGCCGAACCATCCCGCTTTGCGGAACGTGCACGGGGTCTCACTTCCCGCGCCGTGGTTCAGTGACCGTGCAAAGTACTGGCGCAAAGAATTAACCGATGCAGATCGATTCGAAGCGGGCAAACCTTTCGATTTCGCGTTTCTGCCCAACAAGGTGTATTACTTCCCGCCCGGCCCCTCCGGCGCGCACGCCACTTCGAACCACCTTCCTGCGATTTCCCGCCAAATGATGGAGCTTGTGGCCGCCCTCTCCGCCGCCGGCTGGCGCCTGCTGCTCAAGCCCCATGGCCTGGAAACCACCTATCTGCTCGATGACACCATGCGACAGATCCAGGCGGCAGGCGGCATCCATTTCACACTCAGCGACAATCTGGACAAGGGAATCACGCCGGACATGGTGCGCCGTTGCCGGATGCTGCTCTGGGATCAGCCTGGCACCGGTTTTCTCGAATGCCTCTCCGCCGGCATCCCCACCATGGTGCTGTGGACCAGACTTTACAACCGCGAAGCGCCTCGTGCGGCCGCTATTTTCGGCGAACTCGAGAACGCGGGCATCGTGCACCGGACAGTCGACTCACTGGTCGCGGCATACCGGGATTTCGCCAGTGCACCCACCGTGTGGTGCGCCGATCCGGCGCGAGCCTCGGTTACCGAACGTTTTGTGCGGGAATACGGCTGGGTGGAGGATGACTGGGCGTCATACTGGAAAATCTTCATCAAGGAGCGTACCTGATGGATACCGTCGCGCTGCGCTGGCGCGAAGCTGTCTGGATCGCGCGCCTTGCCGGTCTTTTCCGCAGACGCGCGATCGCCGGCCTGGCGGTCTACTACTCGGCTACGGTAGCCGGAGCGTTGCTGGATGGAATCGGCCTGGTGCTTCTTCTCAGCGCCGTGATGGGCAGGCTGGCGCGCGAGCAGGCCGATTCCGTCACCAGTGCGTTCCTGCATTTACTTGATGCCCTGGGCTTGTCCTCGAACCTTGGCGCCGTGCTCCTGTGGGTCACCGCACTGCTGTCCATAAAAGCCGTGATCCAGATGGCTATCGTCGCTATCGAGGCGCGCTTCACCGCCTGGATCCGGCGCAGCATTCAGCAGGAGATGTTTGCCGCGGTTCTCAATGGAAATTGGGAAAGCACTCGCAGCTTGCGAATCGGAAAAACATTGGGTTCCATCACCGAAGAAACCCAGCACGTTACGCGATATATCCTGACAGCTCTCAGAACCGTATATTTTTTTCTGAATGCACTGATCTTTGGCGCTATCGCGTTGATTGTCAGCCCAGGGGTCACATTGATGCTTGGATTAATCGGTCTGCCGTTGTTGTTTGTGTTGCGTTGGTTGTTCGCGAAACAAGGCACCTTGTCAGCGGCGCAAGCCATAGCAAGGCAGCAGTTCATCGCGGATGTGAGCGAACGATTGCAAAACCTCTTTCTGATCAAAACCGAGGGTAGTGAGAGTCGCCATTGGACATCCGGCATGCGCCATCAGCACGATATCGCCCACTTGGAAATTCTGATCGGGTATTGCCAGTCCATTATTGTCAATTTCAATGCTGTTCTCATTGCAGTGGCCCTGGGCGCCTTCCTAGCGTGGCACGCGATCAGTGGACAATCATTGAACGAAGCGCTTCACCTGTTGGCGAGTGTAAGCGTGGTTGGATCCCGCGCGGCCGCTCAGATCAACAATGCCATCGCCTCAATAGGTAATCTTTCGAGATTTAGCGGCAGCATCGAACCAGTCCGATCTGTGCTGGCCATCCCCGCCAGCGCACGCCGGCAGGCCACCCCGGAGCCCGTTTCCAGCATTCAACTGCATACCGTCAGCTACCAAATCGACGGAAAGCCGATTGCCGCGAACATTGAGCTTGTGGTTAGTATTGGAAGTCCTCTGGTTTTGCGTGGCCCCTCTGGCAGCGGAAAAACCACCATCGCCAACCTGATCGCGGGCGTCTATTCGAGCTACGAGGGAAACATCACCTATCGGAGTCGCAACGGTACCGAATATGATCCTAGGCAATTCCGGGCGCGCACTGCGTATGTCACCCAGGATACTTTCCTGTTTCACGGCAGCGTCCGCGACAATCTGGCTCCGCTTGATGGGGATATCGACGATAAGGCTCTGATCGAAGCATTGCGCCGTGCCGGAGCGCTCGCGTTTGTTGAAAGGATGGGTGGCTTGGACGGCGCGATAGCCGAAGCGGGGCGCTCGCTGTCCGGTGGTGAAAAGCGACGTCTGGGGATTGCGCGCGCACTCGCATCAAGACCGGACATCCTGATTCTCGATGAATTGACCAGCGGTCTAGACCGCGAACGGAAGGATGAAATCATAGCTCTCGTCGAAACGCTTGCATCCGAACTGGTGGTGATCGCGGTGACCCACGACCCTCAGGAATTCTCCGCATGGCGGGAATGGCGCACCAGCATGTTGCCGGGCCTGCAACAAAGCGACCCCGATAGAACGCCCGATACCAAATCATGAACCAAAATCTGCGCATGGAATTGTTGCAGGCGTTGCGCAGCTGTCTGCCGCCTTGTCCCGGGATTGCCGTTCTGCATTCCTCGTTGGCCGACCTTGCGCCGCCGTCCGGATTTTCCAAATGGGACGTTCTGTATTGCCTGGACATGCTATCCCGCGAGGGTTGGACCATCGCCTTGCCGGCTTTCACGTTGAGTTTTTGCCAGGGGAAATCGTTCCACGCGCATCGCTCTGCTTCGGAAACGGGTGTTCTGGCCGATTGGGTTCTGCAGGAGTTCCCCGAGGCGATCCGTACCAGGCATCCGATATATTCCTTCATCTGCATCGGACCGGAAAAGGAGCGCATCAACTCCTGTCCGATGACAACGACCTTTGGTTCGGATTCAGCGTTCGCACTTTTTGAAACTGCCGATGCGTCGATTGTTATGCTCGGCGCAAACTGGTTCAACTGCACGCAATTCCATCGCTACGAGGAAGAGGCGCTGGTGCCCTATCGTTATTTCAAGACTTTCAGCGGCATGGCCGATTTCGCTGATGGCCAAGGTGAAGTCCGCGCATCGGCGAACATGTATGCGCGCGATCTTGGGATCAGTTTCAAAAAGAATTTCGACCCGGCGATCGCGTCCCTTAGGGCGGAAAGCGCCGCCCATACCGCCCCGCTCTGGCGCGGGCGCATCGAGTCGGTCCGCGTTTCCGCGTTTGCCCACGTCTGCAGGACCGCCCTGGCGCAGAGTCCCTGGGCTTTCACAGAAACTTCAGCGGACGCGAAGCATCAAGCTGAAGCGCACAAACACGCCACCGCCTCGCCGCCGCTGCGCATCGCACTGCTGGGATACGGCAACGTCGACATGCTCCGGGATGACTTGTCGCAAACCTTGTCTGAACTGCTCCCCGGGCGCCGATGCGAAGTGTGGGCGGTGCCTTTTGGAACAGTGGCGCAGCAACTTCTGGATCCGGCCGGCTGGCTTGCCGGAGAAAGACCGGCGCTGGCGATTTTTTGCGATCGGCTCGAAGACCTGGCCGGCGTACCGGCACTTGCCGACGCCGACCGCGAAGCGCTGGCTGCGCGGGTGCGCGACCATGCTGCCATGATCCGGGATTTCCACGAACGGCGCCCCGGCTGGACAGTGGTGCATCGTTTTGCCGTGCATGCCGCTTCACGCAGCAATGACATCGATCGTGAAACGACGCTGTTCGTAGCCGACATGAACCGCGTACTCGATACGGCCTTGCAGGGTCTCAACCAAATCGTTTTCGTGGATATCGGCTCTGAAGCCGTACAGGCCGGCATGCAGGTTCACGACCCGCGCCTCTGGTATTTCGGCAGGCTGCCGTTTTCCCAGCCGTTTTCCCGGCACTTGGCCAAACGCTGGAGCGCGATGCTCATCTCGGCTATTGGCATGTCGAGCCGGCTGATCATTGTCGATCTCGACAACACCCTTTGGGGCGGTGTATTAGGGGAAGACGGCGCCGCCGGCCTTAAAATCGGCGGCGACTGGCCGGGCAACGCCTACCGGGCATTTCAGACCTGCCTGCGACGCCTGTCGGCACGCGGAATCGCCCTTGCTGTGGTCAGCAAAAACGACGAGGACCTGGCGCTCTCGGCGTTGGACAGTTTGCCGGACATGGCGATTCGCAGCGGCGATCTGGCCGCGCACCGCATCAACTGGCGCCCGAAATGGCAGAACATCTTCGAGATATGCGAGGAGCTTAGCCTGGGTGCCGAGCATGTGCTTTTCATCGATGACAATCCGGTTGAACGGGAAGCGGTTCGGCGCAATCTCCCGGCGGTGAAGGTACTCGATCTTCCCAATGATCCGGCGCATTACATGACCACCCTGATGGCCTGCCCCTGGATCGAGGCGCTGGCGACCACGGTCGAAGACCTCAAGCGCGCCGCCGCCTATCAGGCTCGGCGGCTGATCGCCGAGGAGCGCAAATCGGCCGCCAGCCTGGACGACTTTTACGCATCGCTGGGCATGGTGCTGCATCTCCAGCCTCTGGACCTGGGCAACATCGCGCGCGCAGCGCAACTGAGCGTGAAGACTAACCAGTTCAACGCCACCACGCGCCGCTATGATCAGTCCGCCCTGAACGACATGACAAACAACGGCTGTGATGTCGTGGTGATCGGTCTCGAGGACAAATACTCCGCACGCGAAAACATCGGCCTGCTGATTCTCAAAGCCGATCCCAAAAAAACCAGTTATGGGCAGGTGGACAATTTTCTGATGTCCTGCCGGGTTCTGGGCCGGGGCATTGAGACCGCAGTTATTTCTTGGGCGTTGAAACGGGCTTTTGATCGCGGCTGGCGTGTGCTGGCTGGAGAAATTATCGAGACGGAACGCAATTCGCCGGTTCGCAACATTTACGCCGACTCCGGATTCCGCGACGGCTCGACCAACGGAATGTGGGAAAGGGAATCCTCGAACGACCTTTCGGGAGTACCGCCATGGCTGGATTTGAGGGATGGGTTCGACTCCAGGTCTGTAAGTCAAACTAACGCCCGGAGACAGCACTAAGATGAGCGCCAAACGCAAATTCGATGATTTTTCGGTCGGCGACCATGCCAGCTTCGATCAATCATTTTCCCTTGAGGATTTTGCCGCGTTCTCGCGGCTGTCCGGCGATGCGAATCCGCTGCACCGCGATAGCGGATACGCAGCCCGCGCGGGCTACACCGATCCAATCGTGCCGTTGCATTTGGTGCTTGCCCCTTTGTCGATGATTGCGGGAATGAATTTCCCCGGCGAACCATCGCTTTACCTTGGTCACGATGTGCGTGCCTTGCGACCGGTGTTGTATGGCGACGTGCTGCGCTATTCCGCCAAGGTAATCGCAATCAACCGGATGCTCAGAGTGCTGACCCTGCGCGTCCTTGTTATACGAGGCAGAGAAGTTGTGGTGGAGGCGACCATGCGTACCCAGGCGCGCGAATCCGAATGGGAAGTGCCGCCACTTCTGCCATTGGTGGGCGGTGCCGTCAAGGGCCGCGCATTGGTCACAGGTGCGAGCGGGTCAATCGGTGCGGCGATTGCCATCGCACTGGCGAAGCAGGGTTGGCCGCTGTTGCTGCAAGACCGCGGCCCTGGAGATCGCCGCAACGCATTGAAAACGGTGTTGAACGGAAGCGGTGCCGAAGCCGAGTTCATCACCGCCGACCTCGCGACGGTCGCGGGTCGGGCTGCTTTGGCCAAAGTCGCCTGCCATGACGCGTCGTTGCTCGTCCATGCAGCTTCGCCACGTATCGAAGCGCCATTTGAGCCGCTCGCCGCAGTCAATTACACCGCACTTAAAGAATTGTCTGAGGCCATGATGCCGTCGATGCTGGCCCGGCAGGAAGGTGCCATTTTATTTATTGGCTCGGCGGCGACTGAAACAGCATTTCCCGGCTGGGAAAACTATGCGGCGGCAAAAGCCATGGCAGCAAGCCATGTCTCGGCGCTCGACAAACTGCATTCCCCCTACGGCGTGCGCGGCTTGGTACTGTCCCCCGGATTTGTCGTCAGCGAATTCTCCGCCGCCCATCGCCCGAGCGGCGAGGCGGCCCTGTTGCCGCAGGAGGTGGCGGCGCATGCGCTCGACTATCTGGCCGACCGGCATGCCTCCGACAACATGCGCATGATCCAACCCGGTCGGGTGCTCAAAGGCCGCTTCGGATTTTCGACAGGATTGCGTTCCGCGATCGCAAGTGATGATGCCGCCGCCCTCCCGACACCGGCTGCCGCCACAACGGCCGGATCGAATATTCCCTCTTCGCGCGCGCAGACGCTGCCTCATCTGATCGAAAAGGTTCTCAGGCTTGCCCCGGGCACGGATCTGGCCGGAGGCGGTCTTGGCGTGACGGCAGGTTGGGATTCACTCAAGCACATCGAGCTGATCCTGGAAATCGAATCCGCACTGGAGATTCACTTTGACACTGCGGAAATCGATCAGACCCGATCCTACGAAGCCCTCTTGACCCTATGCCAGCGCAAGCTGGCCGCGAACCCCGCCTAGCGTATGGCTGAACAGACCGCCGTGACCGCGCCGGACGACACCATGGATCCGATGTACCGCTGGGCTTGCGATCTTTTTCCGATTTGCCGCAGCCTGACCGGCGAAGGAGTGCGCCAGACGCTGGCGTACCTGACCGGATTGATCCCCGGCCTGGTCACGCATGCAGTTCCGTCCGGCACCAAAGTGTTCGACTGGCTGGTCCCCGACGAATGGAATATCCGCGATGCCTACGTTGCCGACGAGAGCGGCAACCGGGTAATCGACTTCAAGCGCCACAATCTTCATGTGGTGGGTTACTCGACGCCGGTGGATCAGTGGTTGACACTGGACGAACTCAACCAGCATCTGCACAGCCTGCCGGAGCAACCCACTGCCATTCCATACGTCACGTCCTACTATCAGCGGCGCTGGGGATTCTGCCTCTCCCACGAGGAGCGCATCAAACTCAAACCGGGCCGGTATCGGGCCCATATCGACGCCGATCTTGGCCCCGGCGTGATGAACTACGGCGAGCTCATCCTGCCCGGCGCAAGCTCCCAGGAAATTTTTCTCTCGACTTATATCTGCCATCCATCGATGGCCAACAACGAGTTGTCCGGCCCGGTGGTGACTGCGGCGCTGGCGCGCTGGCTGGCGCGCCAGCCGAACCGGCGCTACACCTACCGGATCGTTTTTGTCCCGGAAACCATCGGTTCAATCGTCTATATCCACCGCAATCTCGACTGGCTCAAGGCCAATACCGCTGCCGGCTTTGTCGTCAACTGCATCGGCGACGAGCGCGCTTACTCGTTCCTGCCGTCGCGCCTTGGCGGCACTCTGGCGGACCGGGTCGCCCAACACGTACTCAGTCATGCAGCGGACGATTTCATCCACTATTCATTTCTCGATCGCGGCAGCGATGAACGGCAGTATTGCAGCCCCGGGGTGGATCTTCCGATGGTATCGATCATGCGCTCCAAGTACGGCGCCTATCCCGAATATCACACTTCGCTCGACGATCTCTCGATGATTTCACAAGCCGGCCTAGCAGGCGGGTTCAACGTCCTCAAATCCTGCCTCGAAGTGCTCGAAGCCAATCTTACCTACCGTGCTTGCGCACCATGCGAGCCGCAATTGGGAAAATATGGGCTGTACCCCACCCTAAGCACTAAGGAGAGCTTTCACCATACCAAAGCCCTCAAGAATTTTCTGGCCTATGCCGACGGCAATCATGACTTGCTGGCCATCGCCGATAAAATCGGCGTGACCGCACAGAATTGCATGGCTATCGCCGAAAATCTGCATCGGGCCGGACTGATATCTGTTTCCGCCTGAAAATGCGTCGCAGACCGGCGGAATATTTCGGAGAATGGCTCTGGCAGCCATTCTTCAGACAGTGAATATTCCCAATATGGCGTCAAACGCAACCGTTCTCGACATGAGCGCGCCAACCTTCCGCTTGGAAGACCCCGCCCACAGGCATTTCGAAGTTCAGGCCTTCTATCTGGTCCATGGTGCGGGTATCCGCACCGGCGCCGTTCTCGGCATGCAGGCCATGCTGCGCCAGCTGGATCTCGAAGGGTTGCCTCCAGTCATTCATTTTGAATGGATTGCAATTGCCTACGACTCAAGCGGCAGATTGATTCGCCGCGGCAATTTTGTCACTGCACGCGATGAAGAACTGGTCTTCGATTCCGAACAGCTACTCGGCAGCGATGGTCCCAGGACTCTTACCGGCAGCGTCTATCTCGAGATCGAAGCGGTGGTGTTCGAGAGACCACCGGTCTCTATGCACCATACTGCACGGAATTTCAACGGCATTTATTTCAATTTCCGGCGTGGCAATTTCATCACCGGCGTGCACCTGTACCATTCCGTGACGCGCTACAGCGTTCTCAGAACCTTCGCGTACTACGCAAAAAGGCTGGCGCGAGAATCCCTGTTGCGCTTTCAATCCGCATTTTCTGAAACCCACTCACACGGTGCCTGGAAAGCCGATGCCATCGGCGCCGGCGTAGTGCATGCCGGCAGCCAACCAGGTGCGGCGGCGCTGCTGGTGATGCACAATGACAATCCTTTTCCAGGGGTCTCCGCCCTTTTCGAATTCCGGCGACATCCGGATCAGGTGCGCCACTGCGCACTGCCCGCACTCGGACGCCGCGCCACTCTGGAGCTCGAACTCGATGGCGCCAACCACCAGGACTTGAGGCAATGGACGCAAGTCCTGTGCGTCCGGCCGCCCTTGGGTCAGGGGCGGTTTCTGGCTGGAGAAAAATTCCCCGACGGCAGTTTTTGCCTCGACCACACTTATTTCCAGCAGCCTCGCGGTTCAACTTGGGGCAAGGCAGGGGAAGTCCGCTTTTTCCCGAAATCAATCCTGAGCGAAACCGTCATTGGCCCGTCGAACCCCTGGTTGTGTCTGCACAACGACGAGGTGCGATCGGAAATCGCACTCTGCAACCAGTTCTTCCCCAGCGACGCTTATGAGTATGACCTGCGTATCTTCGACGAAGCGGGCCGGTTAACCTTGCATACGCCGGGAGCGGCCCGGGTCGGGCCTTACGGCATGACCACTCTCGATATATCAGCGGCGCTTGACGCTCTTGGCATTCGCGATTTTCGCGGTACCTACGTCATCGGCTATGGACGCGGATCATCCGCCGATCAACTTCCGTCAAGGTTGCACGCTCAGGGTATTTACCGCTTTCGTGACGGCTACTGGAACGGCGTGCAGTCGGACGCCAGCATCTGGAGCAGCCCAGCTGTCCCGGTTGCGGAAATCGAACAATTGAGCGGCGTTCGCATCCGGCACCGCCAGCTTTGGTACGCCTTGGTAGTTGAATCGGTGCATCTCGAAACCCTGCTTTCACTAGCCAATTTATCCTACAGCCTGGACTACGATCAAACCCAAACCCTGTTAATAACGCTGTGCGCCGGCGCCAAAACCCTCGCCGAGACAGAGGTCACGCTGCCGCCTTTTGGTTCCACTCTGCTTACCGTAGCAGAGTTGTTCCCGGAGCACTTCCCTGCGGATGGTGCTACCCGTTACCGATCAATCAAGGTGTTCCCGAGAACCGGAAAAACCTATTGCGCATCCTTCCTCATGCGCGAGCGCGTTACGCGCCGCTTCGTGCTGGAACACGTACTACAGATGCCTAAGTTCGCGCATGAGAAATAGCCGCCGCCTTTGGGTCGCGGTAGGCTAAAGCCATGCTCTTTAATTCACTGGAATTCATTTTCCTGTTTCTACCCTTGGTGCTGGGTGGATACGCAATCATCGGCGCCCGATTACAGGGCTGGGGCGGGGCCGTGTGGCTCACCGCTGCCTCCCTTGTCTTTTATGCCTGTTGGCAAATCAGGTTTTTGCCTTTGATGGCCCTGTCGATCGTTTTCAACTACACCGTCGGAGTCGCGCTGAATCGGATGGCGCAAGGCCACGCGCGCAGCATGATGCTGGCTGGCGGCATAGTTGTCGATCTGGCTGCGCTCGGATATTTCAAGTATGTAAATTTCTTTATCGCCAATGCCAACACCGTTCTGGCCCACACCTGGCCGGCGCTCGATGTGGTGCTGCCTCTGGGGATTTCATTCTTCACTTTTACCCAAATCGCTTATCTGGTCGACACCCATCGCGGCACTGCTCACGGCTACAACCTGGTTCACTACTGTCTGTTCGTGACGTATTTCCCGCACTTGGCGGCCGGCCCAATCCTGCATCACGCGGAAATGATGCCGCAGTTCCAGAATCGGGCGATCTACTCGCTGAAGTTTGAAAACCTCGCTCCGGGCCTGACTATTTTCGCCATCGGCCTGTTCAAGAAAGTAGTGCTGGCCGACAGTGTGGCGCCTTATGCCAATCTGGCCTTCTCGACCGCCGCCACAGGCCAGCCGCTCGGCCTGGTCGATGCATGGTGCGGTGCCCTAGCCTACACCTTGCAACTGTATTTCGATTTTTCCGGCTATTCCGACATGGCCATCGGCCTGTCCAGAATGTTCGGGATTCATTTACCGATCAATTTTGATTCGCCTTACAAAGCGGCAAACATCATCGAGTTCTGGCGCCGCTGGCACATGTCCCTGTCGCGATTCTTGCGCGACTATCTTTACATCTCCCTCGGTGGCAGCCGTCAGGGTCCGATGCGGCGACACTTCAATCTGTTTGTCACCATGCTGTTGGGCGGTTTGTGGCACGGCGCTGCCTGGACATTTGTCATTTGGGGTGCCTTCCACGGCGCACTGCTTATCGTCAACCATTGGTGGCGCTCAAGTCGTGCCGGTTCTACCCGCACCGGGCGAGCCGGACACCTCTGCGCCTGGCTGCTCACCTTCATCGCGGTAGTTGTCGGCTGGGTTTTCTTTCGCTCGGCAAATCTGGATGCGGCATTTACCATGCTGCGCGGGATGAGCGGGTGGCACGGTGTATCACTGCCCGGTTACTGGCTCGATGCTCTTGGACAAACCGGGCAATTCCTGCAATCCATGGGAGTGCGCGGGGCCGACATGTCGCAAAGCTTCGGTGGACGCAACCAGATCCTGTGGATCGCTGCGTTGCTGATGATCGCCTTGCTCGCTCCCAATACCCAGGAAGTCATGTCCCGTCACGGTTGCGGCATCGAAATCTATCCGCGCGAGAAAGCCGCTCCTCGCTGGTGGGACTGGACGCCCAATCTGCCCTGGACCATGGTCACGGCGGCAATTCTTCTGTATTCGCTGAGCCGGATCACCCAGGTCAGCGAATTTCTTTACTGGCAGTTCTGATATGGACGTCGCCGCCGCGCGCCGCTATACCCTGCGCCTGCTTTTTATGGTGTTGACGCCACTCTGCGTGCTGATCGGCGCCAACTGGGTAATTGATCCTTTTGGCGTTTTCCAGTCGCAAGTACTCCCGATCGAAGTGGAACCGGTGCAGTCCTACCGGAAGATCGAATACTTGAAAAGGAATAAAGCTGAGTACACCGGCATCATGCTCGGCTCGTCAGCCATCGGGTTTACGCCGCCAGCCCTCGTCGAGCGCCATCTGCCCGGTAGCCGCTTCTACAATCTTTGGACCTCCTCCGCCACACAGTATGAAAACCTGGCCCATCTACGCTACATGGTCGAGAATTTTCCTGGAATCAAGACGGTTTATCTTCAGGTCGATCTCACGCTGGGGATGACAGAGTACAGGCATACCAACACCACTTATGCGAGAAGATTGCATCCCGAAGTGACGGGTGGAGCACGCCTGAATTTTCTCTGGGATTATCTGACCGTGCTCGCATGGGACAGGCTCGAACGGAAAGTTCGCATCAATCTGGACAGCGACCACACAGCGCCTATTACCGATTTTGAACACGGCGGCCATGCAGTGGCAGTCGCGATTGAAGAAAAACTTAAGGACAACCCTCAGGCTTATGTCACAAGCGTCTCAGATTTCCGGCGTAAATCGCAACGTAGCCTGAAGAATCTGCGCGGCAATCTGAATGCTGCGGCACTGAGCGAAATGAAGGCGCTCTGCAATGCCAAAGGTATCAGGTTGATCGTGTTTACGCACCCGGAGCACCAGGTCGACATGGACCGCTTTGTCTTTCAAGAGTATGCGGCCTTCTTGCGCCAGATCGCTTCGGTTACCGAGTTCTGGGATTTCTCTGGTTACACGGAAGTCTCGCGGCAGGACGTTTTATACTATGAGCCAGGACACTACCGCCCCTCAATAAGCGAACTTATCGCGGCGCGGATCTTCGGGACCCATGAAATCAAAGAGACTAAGTCTTTCGGGGTGCTCGTCCATGTCGGCAATATTGACGACCGCGTTGCCGTGCTCGC
>JANPAR010000040.1:0-6338 GCA_031430015.1 Burkholderiales bacterium | reverse complement strand
TTTCTTTTAGCGATGGCTCGCCCAGCGTTGAATTCCCCATTCTCAAAGGCACCGTCGGCCCCGATGTCATCGACATCAAAACCCTCTACGCCAAGACCGGTAAATTTACCTACGACCCGGGCTTCATGTCGACTGCGGCATGTCGTTCCGCGATAACCTACATTGACGGTGATAAAGGAGAGTTGCTGTATCGCGGTTATCCCATTGAGCAGCTCGCGGTGAACTGCGACTTCCTCGAAACCTGCTATCTGCTGCTTAACGGCGAGTTGCCTAACGCCGCGCAAAAGGATACCTTTGTGCGTACCGTGACCATGCACACCATGGTCAACGAGCAGATGCAGTATTTCTTCCGCGGCTTCCGCCGCGATGCGCATCCGATGGCGGTGCTGGTCGCATCCGTCGGCGCGCTCTCCGCGTTCTATCACGACTCGCTCGACATCAACGACCCGCATCACCGCGAAGTATCGGCGATTCGCCTGATCGCCAAGTTGCCGACGCTGGTCGCGATGGCCTACAAATATTCGGTCGGACAGCCGTTCATCTATCCGCGCAACGATCTCTCGTACACCGCCAACTTCATGCGCATGATGTTCGCCGTGCCGGCTGAAGACTACAAGGTCAACGACGTGATGGTGCGCGCGATGGATCGCATTTTTCTGCTGCATGCCGACCATGAGCAAAACGCATCAACCTCGACGGTGCGTCTGTCGGGCTCGTCCGGCGCCAACCCGTTCGCGTGTATCGCGGCCGGGATTGCTTGCCTATGGGGCCCGGCGCACGGCGGCGCGAATGAAGCCGCGCTGTCGATGCTCGAAGACATCAATCGCAATGGCGGCGTCGCCAAGATCGGTGAATTCGTCAAGCAGGTCAAGGATAAAAACAGCGGCGTCAAACTGATGGGCTTCGGTCACCGCGTCTACAAAAATTACGACCCGCGTGCCAAGCTGATGCGCGAAACCACGCACGAAGTGCTCAACGCTTTGGGCCTTCACGACGACCCGCTATTCAAACTTGCGATGGCATTGGAAAAAGTCGCATTGGAAGACGAATACTTCGTCAGCCGCAAGCTCTACCCCAACGTCGATTTCTACTCGGGCATCGTGCAGCGCGCGATCGGCATCCCGACCGCGCTGTTCACCGGTATTTTTGCTCTTGCCCGCACGGTTGGCTGGATCGCGCAGTGGAACGAAATGATCTCCGACCCCGAGCAGAAGATTGGCCGTCCGCGTCAGCTCTTCATCGGCAGCCAGTCGCGCGATGTGCCGCCCATGAATGCGCGCAAGTGAACCGCTAATTCACCTATTGCCCAGTGATTTTTCTGGCATCATTTTCTGGATCAAGCGTACCAAGATGTAAGGTTCCCCTCGACAATTTAAGCATTTGCAACTCGCCTAACCGGCGTAGCCGGCAAGCGAGGGGGTGTCAAATCCATGATGATTTAACCCGCACTGTCCTCGAGAAACTCGAAAAAGGTGAGCGCCATGATGAAGCAATTCCAAACCAACTCCTATCTCTTCGGCGGCAACGCGCCCTATGTCGAAGAGTTGTACGAGAACTATCTCGACAATCCGGCATCCGTCTCTGATAAGTGGCGCGAATATTTCGATGCCCTCCAGCATGTGCCGGGTGCCGACGGCGCCACCGGGGGGCGCGATGTGGCCCATGCGCCCATCGTTGAATCATTTGCGCAGCGCGCCAAGGAAGGCACGCTGCGTCCGCAGGGCGGTTCTGCCGTCGATCTCTCGATTGCGCGCAAACAGGTGTTTGTGCAGCAGATCATCGCCGCCTACCGCTTCCTCGGCAACCGCTGGGCCGATCTCGACCCGCTGAAGCGCCAGGAGCGCCCGCCGCTGCCTGAACTGGAGCCCGGCTTCTATGATCTGACCGAAGCCGACATGGACAGCACCTTCAATGCCCAGTCACTGTACTTCGGCAAAGAAGAGATGACCCTGCGCGAGATCATGAAGGGGCTGCGCGAAACCTACTGCGGCACGATTGGCGCCGAGTTCATGTACAGCGATCCACACCAGAAGCGCTGGATGCAGCAGCGACTCGAATCGATCCGTTCGACGCCCAGCTTTACGGCCGACAAGAAACGGCACATTCTTGACCGCATCGGTGCCTCCGAAGGTCTGGAGCGTTACCTGCACACGAAATTCGTCGGGCAAAAGCGCTTTTCACTCGAAGGCGGCGAGAGCTTCATCGCGTCGATGGACGAACTGGTGCAGCGTGCCGGTGAACGCGGCGTGCAGGAGATTGTGATCGGCATGGCGCATCGCGGCCGCCTTAACGTGCTGGTTAATACGCTGGGCAAAATGCCGAGTGATTTGTTTGAAGAATTCGAAGGCAAGCACGCGGACGATCTGCCGGCTGGTGACGTCAAGTATCACAAGGGATTTTCGAGCGACATCGCGACCCCCGGCGGGCCAGTGCATATTTCGCTCGCGTTCAATCCCTCGCACCTGGAAATTGTGAATCCGGTGGTCGAAGGCTCGTGCAAGGCGCGTATGGACCGGCGCGGCGACAAGGATGGCACCCAGGTGCTGCCGATCCTGGTGCACGGCGATGCAGCGTTTGCCGGGCAGGGCGTCATCATGGAGACGCTCAACCTCGCGCAGACGCGCGGTTACGGCACCCACGGCACGGTGCATATCGTGATCAACAACCAGATTGGATTCACCACCTCTGACCCGCGCGACTCGCGCTCGACGCTCTATTGCACCGACGTGGTCAAGATGATCGAGGCGCCGGTGCTGCATGTGAACGGCGATGACCCTGAAGCCGTGGTGTTGGCGACACAGATCGCGCTCGACTTTCGCACCGAGTTCAAGAAAGACGTGGTGGTCGACATCATCTGCTTCCGCAAGCTCGGTCACAACGAGCAGGACACGCCGGCGCTGACGCAACCTTTGATGTACAAAAAAATTGCCCAGCACCCGGGCACGCGCAAGCTGTATGGCGACAAGCTGGTTGCGCAAGGCGTACTCAAGGCCGGTGAGCCGGATGACATGGTTAAGGAATACCGCGACACCATGGACAAGGGCGAGGCCACCGTCGAGTATGTGCTGTCTGATTTCAAGAGCAAGTACGCGGTCGATTGGGCGCCGTTCCTGAACAAGAAGTGGACCGACGCAGCCGATACCGCTGTGCCGATGGCGGAACTCAAACGTCTGGGTGAGCGCATCACGACGATCCCGAAAGAGTTCAAGGCGCACTCGCTGGTCGAAAAATTGCTGGGTGACCGCGGCCGCATGGCGCGTGGCGAGGCCAAGCTCGATTGGGGCATGGGCGAGCATCTTGCGTTCGCTTCGCTGGTATCGAGCGGTTTTCCGGTGCGTATCACCGGACAAGATTGCGGGCGCGGTACCTTTGTGCATCGACACGCTGTGTTGCACGACCAGAACCGCGAGAAATGGGACTCGGGCAGCTATGTGCCCCTGCAAAATGTGTCGCCGAGCCAGGCGCCGTTCACCGTGATCGACTCGGTGTTATCTGAAGAGGCTGTGCTTGGTTTTGAATACGGTTACTCGGCGGCCGAGCCGAACACTTTGGTGATCTGGGAAGCGCAATTCGGCGATTTCGTCAATGGCGCGCAGGTGGTGATCGACCAGTTCATCTCGTCGGGCGAAGTCAAGTGGGGCCGCGTTTCCGGTCTCACCCTGATGCTGCCGCACGGCTACGAAGGCCAGGGGCCGGAGCACTCGTCTGCGCGCATTGAGCGCTTTTTGCAGCTGTGCGCTGATCACAATATTCAAGTGGTGCAACCGACTACGCCAGCGCAGATTTTCCATTTGCTGCGGCGTCAGATGGTGCGTCCGTTCCGCAAACCCTTGATTATCTTCACGCCCAAGTCGCTGCTGCGCCACAAGGAGGCAATATCCGATTTGTCGGAGCTTGCCAAGGGCCATTTCGAGACGGTAATCGGCGAGACTGACAAGGAGATTGATGCCAAGAAGGTCAAGCGCATCATCGCCTGCTCGGGCCGTGTCTATTACGACCTGATCGCCACGCGGCGTGAGCGGAAGGATCAGGACGTGGTAATCCTGCGTCTGGAGCAGATGTATCCGTTCCCGCACAAGACTTTCAGTGCCGAACTCAAAAAATACCCGCACGCGACCGAGATCATCTGGTGTCAGGACGAGCCGCAAAACCAAGGCCCGTGGTTTCAGATTCAGCACAATATTCTGGAAAACATGAGCGAAGGTCAGTCTCTCGCTTATGCCGGGCGGCCCGCATCGGCTTCGCCTGCGGTGGGTTACATGGCCAAGCACGTCGAGCGGCAGAAGGCGTTGCTTGCGCAAGCTTTTGGCAAAACCAAAGGCTTTGTGCAGGTCAAGTAGGGCGCACCGCGTCAGTCCCTCATCAACCATTTGCCGGAGCGGTGCACGCAACGCTCGTTGCACCGCTGCCAGCCCGGCGCCGCTTGACCAAAACCTCTTTGTCCGTGTGGTGGAAACCGCCGCACGGATCACTCAACAACGAAACGGAGTTGAATCATGGCCATCATTGAAGTTGTCGTCCCGCAATTGTCCGAGTCAGTCGCCGAGGCGACGCTGCTCAGCTGGCACAAAAAAGTGGGCGAAGCGATTATCCGCGACGAAAATCTGATCGATGTCGAAACCGACAAGGTTGTGCTCGAACTGCCGGCACCGTCGGCAGGGGTGCTTACCGAAATCATCAAAGGCGACGGCAGCACCGTGGTGGCTGGCGAAGTGATCGCCAAGATTGATACCGCTGCAGTGGCCAGCGCTGCACCGGCTGCTGCCCCGAAAGCGGCTCCAGCAGCCATTCCTGCGGCATCATCCTCTGGAAGCCTTGGTGGGAGCACCTCTTCAACCATGGCCATGCCATCCGCCGCCAAGATGATGAATGAGCAAGGCATCAATCCTTCGAGCGTGGCCGGCACCGGCAAGGATGGCCGCATCACCAAGGGTGACGTGATTGGTGCGGCCGCCGCTCCAGCCCCGTCTGCACCGGCAGCTGTTTCGGCACCGCGCGTCGCCGCACCGGCTGTGGCGGCCCTGCCCGAAGTCAAGGCGCCGATCGACATGAATCGCGTGCTCGGCGAACGTCCCGAGCAGCGCGTGCCGATGTCGCGCCTGCGCCAGCGCGTGGCCGAGCGTCTGCTGCAATCGCAGGCCACCAATGCCATCCTCACCACCTTCAATGAAGTGAACATGCAGCCGGTGATGGACTTGCGCAAGAAATACCAGGAGCGCTTCGAGAAGGAACATGGCATCAAGCTTGGTTTCATGTCCTTCTTCGTGAGAGCGGCAGTCTACGCGCTCAAAAAATACCCGCTGGTCAATGCCTCGATTGACGGCAACGACATCGTCTATCACGGCTATTTCGACATCGGCATCGCAGTGGGCAGCCCGCGTGGTCTGGTGGTGCCGATCCTGCGTGACGCCGACCAAAAGAGCTTCGCCACGATTGAAAAAGAGATTGCCGCATTCGGCAAGAAGGCCGGCGAAGGCAAGCTGGGCCTCGAAGACCTCACTGGCGGCACCTTCTCGATCTCCAACGGCGGCACCTTCGGGTCCATGCTCTCGACGCCGATCATCAACCCGCCGCAATCGGCCATTCTCGGCGTACACGCGACCAAAGAGCGCGCCGTGGTAGAGAATGGGCAGATCGTGATCCGCCCGATCAACTATCTGGCGATGAGCTACGACCACCGCATCATCGACGGGCGCGAAGCGGTGCTCTCCCTGGTGGCAATCAAGGAAGCGCTCGAAGATCCATCGCGCATCCTGCTCGAACTGTAGGAGGCCGATCATGGCAATCAACATGGCAACCGGTGTGGCAACAAGCGGCGGCAAACAATTTGATGTCGCCGTCATCGGTGGCGGCCCGGCGGGCTATGTGGCTGCCATTCGCACGGGGCAATTGGGCTATTCGGTGGCCTGCATCGAGCAATGGAAGACGCCCAAGGGCGAGCCGTCGCTGGGCGGCACCTGCCTCAACGTCGGCTGCATTCCGTCCAAGGCGCTTCTGGAGTCATCCGAAAATTACGAAAAGGTGACCGAGAAATTCGCCGATCACGGCATCACCGTAGGCAAGGTCGAGTTCGATGTCGCCAAGATGATCGCGCGCAAGGAGACTATCGTTACCAAAAACACCAAGGGCATCGAGTTTCTGTTTCGCAAAAACAAGGTCACCTGGCTCAAGGGCCACGGCAAGCTGGGCGGCAAGATGGATGGTGGCTACAAGATCGATGTAAGTGGTGACGCGGCGGAGAGCATCATCGCCAAACACGTCATCATCGCCACTGGCTCCAAGGCGCGTCACTTGCCCAATGTGCCAGTCGACAACAAGATCATCTGCGACAACGAAGG
>JANPAR010000039.1:0-4554 GCA_031430015.1 Burkholderiales bacterium | reverse complement strand
GGTCGTCGTAATCACCGAAAGCGTCTTCGGGTTCGAGTTTGACCCGCACCCCCTGCCCGATGCCTTTGTCCTGCAGCGCCTGCTCGACGCGCGGAAAGATGTTCGAGAAGCCGCCGTGCAAATACGTGGTGGGCTCTTTGGATGCTTCGATCACTTCGCCTTGCGCGTCAAACAGCGTATAGGACAGCGTGACCACCGAATTGCGGCCGATTTTCATGATGTGAATGGCTGCGGCCAGACCCGCAGCGTGAAGTTCAGTGAAGCGTCGATTTTACGAGCTTCAGCACTTCTTTCGCGTGGCCCTTGGGCGTGGTGACGCCGTAAAGCGCGTGGCGCACCTTGCCGGCGCGGTCGATGATGAAGGTCGAGCGCAACACGTGCGGGCGCTTGCAGACCATGATGGCTTGGCCGGCCGCGTGCAAGCCGTTTGACGCGCCGCCGTTCGTGCCGGAAGCGCCCGGGGTTCCGGCAGCGCCCGGCGCTGCGTCGGCGCCCACCGGATGTTTGACCACGTCATAGCTGTTGCACGCCTCGCAATCAGGGTCAGCGAGCAAACGCACGGTGATGCCGTGTTTGTCACGAAACTCGGCGTGGCTCATCCAGTCGTCCGGCGATACGCCAAGCACCTCGCAATTGCAGCGCGCGAACTGATCGCCCAGGTCGGAGAATTCGAGTGCCTCGACCGTGCTGCCCGGCAGATTGTCGCGATCGTAAAAGTACAACACGAAGTTGCGCTTGCCGCGGAACTCGGATGACTCGACCAATTCCATGTCGGCATCGGCCAGTTTGAAAGCGGGGGCTGCGGTTCCGGGAGACAACATGCGCACTCCTTCGCACGACGTGTGTTTCTATAATAGTCCGATGAAAACAGTTTTGCCAAGCGATCTTCACCAACTCCTCGGCGGGCTCACCCCCGCGCAATTCCTGCGCGGCTGGTGGCACAAAAAGCCGCTCTTGATCCGCAACGCAATTCCCGGCTTCAAGCCCTTGATAAGCAAGGCGCAATTGTTCGCTCTTGCGAAACAGGATGAAGTCGAAAGCCGCATTGTGGTGCGCACCTCAACACCAGGCAGACGCAGCGGCAATCTGTGGCAGTTGCACCACGGACCGCTCGTTGCACGCGATTTTCGCCGGGATACGGGAGAGAAATGGAGCCTGCTGGTCCAAGGCGTTAATCTGCACATACCGGCTGCTGACGCCCTGCTGCGACGCTTCAACTTCGTGCCCTACTCGCGCATCGACGACCTGATGATCTCGTATGCGAACCAGGGCGGCGGCGTCGGCCCGCACGTTGATTCGTACGATGTGTTCCTGTTACAGGCGCACGGCACGCGGCGTTGGCGCATCTCGATGCAGACTGATCGCACGCTGGTCGATGGCGCACCGCTGAAAATTCTCAAACACTTCAAGCACACGGCAGAGTATCTGTTGGCGCCAGGCGACATGCTGTATCTGCCGCCGGGTTGCGCGCATGATGGCGTGGCCACCGATGCTGATGACTGCATGACCTATTCGATCGGCTTTCGCGCACCCTCAGCCCAGGAACTCGCACGCGGTTTTCTGGAGCATGCCGCCGAAACCCTTGTGCGCCAAGGCTTCTACGCTGACCCCGGCCTCAAACCCGCTGCCAGAGCGGCTCTGCTCGATGACGCCTATGTGAATCAGGCCGCACGCCTGATCGGCAATGTGCGCCCTCCGCGCGCGAGTCTGGAGACCTATCTCGGCCGGATGCTCACGGAGCCGAAGGCGAACGTGTTCTTCGACGCCCCCGATGCGTCTCTAAGCGCAGCGGCATTCGCCCGTGTGGCAATGCGGCGCGGCGTGAAGCTCGACCTGCGCACGCAAATGCTCTATCGCGGCCAGACGCTGTTCATCAATGGCGAGACCGCCGACATGCCGCTGTCACAGGCACTCGCGCAACTTGCCGATGCGCGCCAACTGCCGGCCGGTGCAGCAAGCGCAACTCCACGCGGTGCGCGACTCGATGCGCGACTTGGCGCAAAAGAGATGCAAGCCCTGTATGGTTGGTACACACACGGCTGGCTGCATCTGTCTGACTAACAAGGAAGCCTGGGATATGAGCGAACCCATACCTCCGTCGTCTGCATCATCACCCTCAGTAGAGGCATCACCCGCAACAGAGGCAGCGCGGCCCGTCACTGCACCAAACGGCGCAGCGGAAGCGGTCCCACAGCGCGTTGAACTGACCAGCAAAGCCGACTTCGCCCTGGCGCTCGACAGTATCACCGGCCTCGCCACCCGTACCCTGCGCCTGTTCGACCCGACCTGTGCCGATTTCAGCCTAAATAGCCCAAAGCGCGAGGAGCAGCTCTCACGATTTTTGCGCGCGCGCCGCACCAATCGACTGATGATTGTCGTGCACGACCCGCGCGTCATCTCGGTTCACAGCCCGCGCCTGCTGCGCGTACTGCGTCTGTTCAGCCACGCCGTCGCGATTCATCGCACCAATGAAGCGATTCGCAACATCGAAGACACGCTGGTAATCGCCGATGACCAACACTGCATCCGCAAGCCGCATCATGAGCGCACCCGCGGCGTGGTGTTGCTGCACGACCCCGGCGATACGCGTGAATGGCTCAACCGCTTCAACGCCATTTGGGAACAGTCTGACCCGTCGGTCAGCGCCACCACCATCGGTCTGTAAGGCACAGCGAAAACATGACTGGCTCAACATCTCCCGGCACGTTGGTAACCGGCCGCCCCGCAACTACCACCGGCGTGGCGCCTGTTGCGCGCCCCGTCTGGTATTTCGACATCATCTCGCCCTACGCCTATCTACATTTCAAGCTGCATGACCGCATCACCTGGCCGGGTGGCGCGGCACTGCAGATCGAGCATGTGCCGGTGCTGTTCGCCGGCCTGCTAAAGGCCAACGGCACCAAAGGGCCGGCCGAGATTGTGGAGAAGCGCCGCCACACCTACCGCATGTGTGTGTGGTTTGCTCAGCAACACGGCATCCCGTTCCGCCTGCCACCGGCGCATCCGTTCAACCCGCTGCACGCGCTGCGTCTGCTCACCGGTGCCGGTGCCACGCGCACGAACGTCGAAGCCGTGTTCGACTGCATTTGGAAAGACGGCAACGATGTCAATCGGCCCGAGGTGTTCACTGCGCTCGCGCAACGCCTCGGCGTAAGCGATGCGCAATCGCTCATTGCGGACGCGGCGGTGAAACAGCAACTGGTGGCCAATACCGAACGCGCCCTGGCGCGCGGCGTCTACGGCGTGCCCACGTTTGATACCGGCGGCGAATTGTTCTGGGGAGCCGATACACTACCGGTGATGAACGCATGGTTGTCCAATCCGCAGTTGTTTGCAGCGGGCGAAATGGCGCGCGTCGAACGGTTGCCTTGGGCTGCGATGCGCAAGGAAGTTGGCTGACCCGCGACGATGCATCGCGGCACAGTCCAACCCGCAATTGCCTGCCACCACCCATCAACTACCTTCTACCCGTCTCACCCGCCCCGCCACCTCAAGGAGACACGATGAAGAAGCTCGCCACAGTCTTCGCCCTCACCCTGCTGGCCGCCTCTGTGCCAGGTTGGGCAGCCATGAATGCCTGCGACACCCTCAAGAACGAAATCGAAGCGCGCCTCAAAGACAAAAACGTCGCCACCTACACTCTGGAAGCAGTCGACACCGGCAAAGGCGGCGCGCGCAAAGTCGTGGGCAGTTGCGAAGGCGGCAAGAAGCAGGTCGTGTACACCAAGAAGTAACCGCTGCCGGGTCGCGCATGCTGTCACCAAGCAACAAAAAAGCCCCGCAACGCGGGGCTTTTTTTTGCGAACGGCTTCTTAAATCGCCGCCTCGTTGGTTTCGCCAGTGCGGATGCGCACCACCTGCTCAACCGTGTTGACGAAAATCTTGCCGTCGCCAATCTTGCCAGTGCGCGCCGCCTTGATGATCGCGTCGATGCACTGCTGCACGTCCTTGTCGGCGGCGATCACTTCGACCTTGACCTTGGGCAGAAAGTCAACCACGTATTCCGCGCCACGATACAGCTCGGTATGGCCCTTCTGGCGGCCAAAGCCCTTGACTTCGGTGACGGTGAGGCCGGTGATGCCGACTTCAGAGAGCGCTTCGCGCACTTCATCGAGCTTGAAGGGTTTGAGAACGGCTTCAATTTTTTTCATGTTGTCTCCTCGGTAAATCTCATTTGACCCGAGTATAGCAAGTCACTCGTGAAATGTATGGGCAGCGGGGTGGCGTCAGTCATGCGGCGTCACAATGTGCGCGACTGCCGCTTCATTCCCGAAACTTGTTCACAATCGGATAACGCCAGTCGCGTCCAAACGCTCGGTGCGTCACGCGCACGCCCACCGGCGACTGCCGCCGCTTGTATTCGTTGATGCGGATCAGGCGTACTACCTGCTCCACCGCCTCTTTGGAGATGCCGCCGGCGATGATGGCGGCTGGACTTTGGTCCTGCTCGACGTAGGCCGCAAGGATCGCGTCGAGCACGTCGTATTCCGGCAGGCTGTCCTGGTCCTTCTGGTCGGGGCGCAACTCGGCCGAGGGCGCTCGCGTGATGATGCG
>JANPAR010000038.1:0-16367 GCA_031430015.1 Burkholderiales bacterium | reverse complement strand
AGGCCTTGGTCTTCAAGGCCTCGCGCGGCATCGAGGACATCTACGAGCTGACCTACATCCGCAAGGACGGCAGCCGCTTTCCCGCAGTGGTGTCCGTCACCGCGCTGCGCGATGCGCAGAACGCCATCATCGGCTACCTCTTGATCGGCACCGACAACACCGCGCGCAAGCAGGTCGAGGCCGAGCAGAAAAAACTCGACCAGCGCCTGCGCGACCAGCAGTTCTACACGCGCTCGCTGATCGAATCGAACATCGACGCGCTGATGACGACCGACCCGGCCGGCATCATCACCGACGTCAACAAGCAGATGGAAGCGCTTACCGGGTGTACCCGCGACGAGTTGATCGGCGCGCCGTTCAAGGACTACTTCACCGACCCGGAGCGCGCCGAGGCGGCGATCAAGCGGGTGCTCTCTGAAAACAAGGTCACCAATTACGAACTCACCGCGCGCGCGCGCGACGGCAAGGAGACCGTGGTGTCCTACAACGCCACCACCTTCTACGACCGGGTGCGGACCCTGCAGGGCGTATTCGCCGCTGCGCGCGACGTGACCGAGCGCAAACGCCTGGACCAGGTGCTGCAGGACAAGAATGCCGAGTTGGAGACTGCGATTGCTGCGGCCGACAACGCGAATCGCGCAAAATCCGATTTTCTTTCCAGCATGAGCCACGAATTGCGCACCCCGCTCAATGCGATCCTCGGTTTTGCCCAGTTGATGGAAACCGGCGATCCGCCGCCCACACCAGCCCAGAAGCGCGGCACCGACCAGATCCTCCAGGCCGGCTGGTACCTGCTCGAATTGATCAACGAAATCCTCGATCTGGCGCTGATCGAGTCGGGCAAATTGTCGCTGTCGCTTGAGCCGGTCTCGCTGGTTGAAGTGATGCGGGAGTGCCAGGCCATGATCGGGCCGCAGGCGCAAAAGCGCGGCATTGCCATGACATTTCCGCGCTTCGACATCCCCTACTTCGTCAATGCCGACCGCACCCGGGTCAAACAGGTGTTCATCAACCTGTTGTCGAACGCGATCAAATACAACAACGTGGATGGTGCGCTGGTGGTGCAGTGGAGCGTCGTCACAGACGGACGGATCCGCATTTGCATCGAGGACACCGGCGAGGGCTTGCCGCCGGAGAAGCTCGCGCAACTGTTCCAGCCGTTCAACCGCCTCGGCAAGGAGGCCGGCGAGGAGGAGGGCACCGGCATCGGCCTGGTGGTGAGCAAGCGCCTGGTCGAACTGACCGGCGGCACCATCGGCGTCGAGAGCACGGTTGGCAAGGGCAGTGTGTTCTGGATCGAAATGAATCTGAGCGATGCTCCGCAGGCGCTCGCAGGCGCGGCTCTCGCCCCAGCCGCTGCCATGGCGCCGGCCCCGGCCGCCGCGCACCTGCGCACCCTGCTCTACGTCGAAGACAACCCGGCCAACCTGATGCTGGTTGAAGACCTGATCGCGCGGCGGCGCGACCTGCGCCTGCTGACCGCGACCGACGGCTACCGCGGCATCGAGATTGCGCGCGCCGCGCGGCCTGATGTGATCTTGATGGACATCAACCTGCCCGGCATCAGCGGCATCAATGCGCTGGCCATCCTGGCCGGCGACCCGGCCACCGCGCACATCCCGGTGATCGCGCTCAGCGCCAACGCCATGCCGCGCGATATCGAGAAAGGGCTGGAGGCCGGATTCATCCGTTATTTGACCAAACCGATCAAGGTCAAAGAGTTCATGGACACCCTCGACGTCGCATTGAAGATGTCGGCATCTGACTTATTCGTAAAAGAGGAACCAGCATGAAAATATTGGAATCCGACATTCTCAACGCCAGCGTGCTGGTGGTGGACGACCAGGAGAGCAACATCGAGCTGCTCACGCAGTTGATGGTTGAGGCCGGCTACACCCAGGTGACCTCCACCATGAATCCGCAGGAGGTCTGCGCGCTGCACCGCAAAAACCGCTACGACCTGATCCTGCTCGACCTGCAGATGCCCGTGATGGACGGTTTTCAGGTGATGGAAGGCCTCAAGACCAACGAGGCCGACAGCTACCTGCCAGTGCTGGTGATCACCGCCCAGCCCGGCCACAAGCTGCGCACCCTGCAGGCCGGCGCGAAAGACTTCATCAGCAAACCGTTCGACCTGATCGAGGCCAAGACGCGCATCCACAACATGCTCGAAGTGCGGCTGCTGTACAAGCAGCTTGAGGACGTCAACAAGGTGCTTGAACAGAAGGTGCAGGAGCGCACCGCCGAGCTGCGCGAAAGCGAAGCGCGCTATCGCAGCCTGACCGAGCTGGCCTCGGACTGGTATTGGGAACAGGACGAGCACGGCGTCTTTTCCAAGGTGTCCGGCCCGGTGCTCGAGATGCTCGGCATCCGCGTCGCCACGCTGGCGGACAAGGCGGGCGCCGCGCAGGCGGCCGGCTGGAATGAGGTGGAGCGGGCGTCGCTGCAGGCCACCATTGCCGCGCGCCAGCCGTTCCTCGATTTCATCTTCCACCGCGCCAAAGCCGATGGCTCACAGCAGCGCTTCCGGGTGAGCGGTGAGCCGATGTTCAACCAGGCCAGCCGCTTTATCGGTTACCGCGGCATCGGTGTCGAAATCGCGGCGCAGCACTAGCGCACCGGCATTGCGAGGATCAACCATGTCATCACTACACAATCCAAGTCAAAATCCGAGTCAAAACCATCTGCTCGCAGCATTGCCGGCAGCCGAATTCGAGCCGCTGAACGCACATCTGGAACTGGTGCCACTGCGGCTCGGCGACATGCTCTACGAACCGGGCGAGCAGTTGACGCACGCCTACTTCCCCACCACTGCGATCGTGTCGCTGCACTACGTCACCGCGTCGGGCGCCTCGTCCGAATCGGCCGGGGTCGGCAATGAAGGCGTGGTCGGCATCTCCCTGTTCATGGGTGGCAACACCACCTCCAGCTCGGCGGTGGTGCAAACGGCAGGCCACGCCTACCGGATCGAGCGCCGTTATCTGAAGCAGGAATTCGATCGCGCCGGTTTGTTTCAGCGCCTGCTGTTGCGCTACACGCAAGCCTTGATGACCCACATGAGCCAGACCGCCGTCTGCAATCGCCATCATTCGGTGGAGCAGCAGTTGTGCCGCTGGCTGTTGCTGACGCTCGACCGACTGCCGGCCAATGAACTGGTGATGACGCAGGAACTGGTCGCCAGCATGCTCGGGGTGCGCCGTGAAGGGATTACCGAAGCGGCCGGCAATTTGCAACGCGCGGGAATCATCAGCTACCGCCGCGGCCATATTTCGGTGCTGAACCGGGACGGCCTCGAATCGCGCGTGTGTGAGTGCTACGACGTCGTCAAAAAGGAATTGCACCGGCTGCTGTCCGATGTGAAGTACCGCCAGGACGACGCGCCTGCCGCAGCGCAGCCGGTGCAGGTCACCCGCACCGGCAAGCAGGGGTATGACGAACAGCGGCGATGACACCAGGGCGGGCCCGGTGCACGGCACCCGCATCGAGTCCGACAGCTTCGGCGCCATCGAGGTCCCCGCAAGCGCCTTGTGGGGCGCGCAGACCGCGCGCAGCCTGCACTTTTTCGCCATTGGCGCGCAGCGCATGCCGCTCGAAGTGATCCATGCGCTCGCCTGGGTCAAGTGGGCTGCGGCCCTGGTCAATCGTGACCTCGGCCTGCTCGAGGCCACCAGTGCCGATGCCATCGCCACGGCGGCACGGCAAGTTGCCGAGGGGCACTTCGACGGCCAGTTTCCGCTCTCGGTATGGCAGACCGGCTCGGGCACGCAGAGCAACATGAATGTCAACGAAGTGGTGGCGCGGCTCGCTGCTGCTGCGCTCAATGGGCCGGCCAATGACCTGCCTGAGGACCTGCCTGAGGACCTGCCCGAGCCTGCCGCTGCGGCAGTGGTGCGCCAGATCCACCCGAATGACGATGTGAACCGCGGGCAATCGTCGAACGATGTGTTCCCGACGGCGATGCATATCGCGGTGGCCCTGCAGGCGCAGGACGTGCTGTTGCCGGCGCTGTTTGAATTGCGCACGGCGCTGGCCAGCAAAGTGGACGAGTTCAAGGCGGTGGTCAAGGTCGGGCGCACCCATCTGCAGGATGCGACGCCGGTGACGCTGGGCCAGGAGTTCGGTGGCTACGAGGCGCAACTCGGCCTGTGCCAGACGGCCCTGATCCATGCGCTGGCGGCGGTGCACACGCTGGCGATCGGCGGCACCGCGGTGGGCACCGGCATGAACACGCACCCGCTGTTCGGCGCCGGTGTGGCTGACCTGCTGGCGCGCCAGCTCAAGCTGCCGCTGACCCAGGCCACCAACCTGTTCGCGGCGATGGCCGGCCACGAAGCGCTGGTGGCCTTCCACGCGGCGCTGCGCATGCTGGCAATCGCCCTGACCAAGATCGCCAACGACATCCGCCTGATGGGCAGCGGGCCGCGCGCGGGCTTGGGTGAGTTGCACCTGCCGGAGAATGAACCGGGCAGCTCGATCATGCCCGGCAAGGTGAACCCGACCCAGGTCGAGGCGCTTACCATGGTGTGCGCGCAGGTGATGGGGCACGATGCGGCGATCGGCTTTGCCGCCAGCCAGGGCCAGTTTGAACTCAACGTCTACAAACCGCTGATCGCGCTCGACACCCTCGACAGTGCGCGCCTGCTGGCCGATGCGATGCGCAGCTTCACCCGTCATTGCGTGGCCGGCATCGGCGTCGATGCGGCGCGCGTGGCGGCGCTGTTGCAAGCTTCGCTGATGCTGGTCACCGCGCTGGCGCCGCACATCGGCTACGAACGCGCGGCGCAGATCGCCAAGGCCGCGCATGCCCAAGGCATCTCGCTGCGCGACGCAGCGTTGGCAAATGGCGCCGTCAGTGCGGAACAGTTCGATGCATGGGTCGATGCGCGCAAGATGCTGGCCCCGCAGGTGGGCGCAGAGGCGGGCTGAGAGGCAGGCTCAGAGGCGGGCTGAAAAAGGCCGGCCGCGATAGACTGGGGAGTGGCCTAAGAATGGCTCTGGGAGCGGGTTTCAGGCAATTTCCGTCTCAAGCCGCCGCCAGCCTGACGGTGCGCCATTGCGCGCTATGCGGGTTAGCGCACAGATCAGCGCGCAATCGTGCAAATACCATGCATGATGTTCGATACTCCAGCACCGGCCATTGGCACTGCATCTGCATACGCTTTGCCGCCCGCGTGGTTCGACCCAAGCCACGAGCCCAAGGTTACCTGTGCAAAGTGTCAGCTGCGCGAAACCTGCCTTTCCGGCGGAACACCGCCTGAGGACCTCGAACGCGTCGAAGGCATCGTCTACGTGCGGCGCAGCGTCAAGCGCGGCAAGTGCCTGTTCCGGGCCGGTGACGAGTTCAAATCGATCTACGCCATTCGCAACGGCTTTTTCAAGACCACGCTGGCCGATGCGGAAGGCCGCGAGCAGGTGACCGGCTTTTTCATGAGCGGTGAGTTGCTGGGCATCGACGGGCTGGGCAATGGCTATTGCGAAACCAACGCGATAGCGCTCGAAGACAGTGAGGTCTGCATGATGCCGTACGCGCTGATTGAAAAAGTGGCGCGCGATGTGCCCTCACTCCAACGCCGCCTGCATACCGTGCTGGCGCGCGAGATCGTGCGCAATCACGGGATCATGCTGCTGCTGGGCTCGATGAACGCTGACGAGCGCCTGGCAACGTTTCTGCTGAATCTGTCAATGCGTTATGCGCGCAGCGGGGTTGCCGCATCCGGCTTTGTGCTCAAGATGAAACGTGACGAAATCGGCAGCTATCTCGGGCTTCGGCTTGAAACGGTGAGCCGGGTGTTCTCTTCGTTCCAGCGCGGCGGCATGATCGAGGTGCGGCAGCGCGAAATCCGCATTGTCGATAGCGCCGCGCTCGAGCGCGTGCTCTCAACGGGAGGCGTACCGTTGAAGCAGCCATGCTGACGCGGTGCCGCTGGACTGGCGCTCCGAGTGTCAGTTGACAGTGAAGCAGGTGGTCAGCGCAACTGGATGGGTTGAATGTGCTTCTCCGCGACAGCGAGTTTTTCAGCAAGTGCATTCCTGCTCCTGGCGGCGGCGGTCACACTGAAGTCAGTGCGCCACCGGCGTGAAAATCCCTTCGCGGCGATTCCCCTGCTGTTTGGCATTCATCAATTCTGCGAAGGCGTGATCTGGCTGACATTCAGCCACCCGGCGCCGCTGCTTAACGCGGTGATGACGCATGCCTATTCGCTTTTCTCGCACGTACTGTGGCCGGTCTATGTGCCCATCGCGGTGGTGCTGATCGAGGCGCCCGGGCCGCGCCGGCGGATCCTGTGTGCCTTCGCCGCAGCTGGCCTTGCGGTAGGCGCCTATCTGCTTTATATCATCGTGGCGTTTCCGGTCTTCGCGCTGGCGGCCGGGCATCACATCGAATACGTGTCGCCACACTTTCTCAACACATTCACGATGCTGCTGTATTTAATGGCAGTCACGGTCACGCCAATGCTGTCGTCGCACCGCATGGTCAAAATATTCGGTGCGCTTGCCTTGTTGTCATTCGGCGCAGCGTATTACTTTTACATGACCTGGTTTATCTCGGTGTGGTGCCTGTTCGCAGCGATCTTGAGCGGCGCGGTGTTGTGGCATTTTGCGCCGGGCAGAGCACCGCGCGCAGCCCTGCCCGTGCTGCCGGGAAGTTGACAAGATGGCAACGCCTGCCCACTCTGACCCGGGTCTCACGCGGCGATCTTCGATCTGTGTGTCAGCAGACCGTGTGTCAGCACACCATACGTCTGGATTTCTCCACAGTGACTCACATGTGCAACGTTTGGCGTCCGGCACAGTAGTCTTGCCACGCGATCTCTTCAAGACGTGTAATGGCCCGGTCCTGGCGGCGAAATGCTGCGTCAACATAGGAGGCGCGAAACCTGTCACCAAAATCGCTACGGGTCAGGTGCGTGGGTGCCGGATGACGGGGAAGCGCAGTGGGATTGGTCGTGGTTGGCTGAAAGCCCGCTTGCGTATGCATGAGTTGCTCCAGAGGTGAGCCGGTCATGGTGATGCCGGCATGGCTGCGTGAAATGTCTGGCCCGATCGCGCACGGCGTGCGGCAATTGAGTCAGTAAATCGATTATCCGCACGCTGTCGCCGCAGTCTGTGCGCCAGCACACCGGGTGGCATACGGTGCCAGACCGGCGCCAGACCGGCGCCAGACCGGTGCCAGACCGGGCCTGCCAGACCGCGAAGGGGCGTACCATGCATGACGGAATGCGCCCATCGTGCGCCAATGAGGACGCATGACAGCCAAAAAAGCAAGCAAGACTGCCAAGGCCGCGAGCACCGGCAAGCAGGCTCAACCGCCGCATAGCGCAGCGCCGCGCAGCCCGGCCGCGCTGGCAGAACATGCGCCCAACCCAGCCGTCGTGGTGGGTGCGCCGGCCGCTCCCTCCCGGATGCTTCCCGCGGTTTCCCCTGCCGTGTCCCCCGCCGTTGTTCCCGCCGTTTTCCCCGCCGTTTTCCCCGCCGTTTTCCCCATTGTCGGCATCGGCGCCTCGGCCGGCGGCCTGGCCGCATTCGAGGCTTTTTTCTCCGGCATGCCGGCCGGCCCGGCGCCCGGCATGGCCTTTGTGCTGGTGCAGCACCTCGCGCCCGACCACAAAAGCATGCTCACCGATTTGATCCGGCGCTATACGCGCATGCAGGTGTTTGAAGTCGAAGACGGCATGGTGGTGCAGGCCAACTGCGCCTACATCATCCCGCCGAATCGCGACATGGCATTTTTAAACGGCACCCTGCATTTGCTCGAGCCCGCCGCGCCGCGCGGCCAGCGCCTGCCGATCGATTTTTTCTTTCGCTCGCTGGCGCAGGACCAGGGCGAGCGCGCCATCGGCATCGTGCTCTCCGGCACCGGCAGCGACGGCACGCAAGGCGTGCGCGCCATCAAGGGCGAAGGCGGCATGGCGATGGTGCAGAACCCCGAGTCCACCGAGTTCGACGGCATGCCACGCAGCGCCATCGCCACCGGTCTGGTCGATTACGAGCTGCCGCCGGCCGAAATGCCGGCCCAGTTGATCGCCTATTCCGCCCATGCCTTCGGCCATGCGCGCCCGCATGCCACGGCCGAAGCGCCCACCAACGGCAGCGCGCTCAAGAAAATTTTTGTCCTGCTGCGCGCCCAGACCGGCCACGATTTTTCGCAATACAAGCCCAGCACCATCAACCGCCGCATCGAGCGGCGCATGGCGGTGCACCAGATCGATTCGCTGGGAAGCTACGTCAAATATTTGCAACAAACCGCGCCCGAGGTGGAGGCACTGTTTCGCGATCTGTTGATCGGCGTCACCAGCTTCTTCCGCGATCCGGAAGCCTTCAAGGTGCTCGAAGACCAGATCATCCCCAGGCTGTTTGACGGCAAGCCGCCCGGTGCCGTGGTGCGCGTCTGGTCGGCGGGCTGCTCCACCGGCGAGGAGGCGTATTCCATCGCCATCCTGCTGCAGGAGCGCATGCAGGCGCAGAAGCAAAGCTACGTGGTGCAGTTTTTCGCCACCGACATCGACAGCCGGGCGGTTGCCACGGCGCGCGCCGGGCTGTATCCGGCCAGCATCGCCGCCGACATCACGCCGGAGCGGCTGGCGCGCTTTTTTACCGCCGAGTCCGACGGCAGCGCCTACCGCATCCACAAAAGCATTCGCGACATGATGGTGTTTTCCGAGCAGGATGTGATCAAGGACCCGCCGTTTTCCAAACTCGACCTGATCAGCTGCCGCAACCTGCTGATCTACCTGGGCATGGAACTGCAGAAAAAGCTGATTCCGCTGTTCCACTACGCGCTTAAACCCGGCGGGACGCTGTTCCTTGGCACCTCTGAAGGGGTGGGTGAACATGCCGAGATGTTTGCCAGCCTCGACCGCAAATCCAAGCTGTATCAACGCAAGGAACATTTTCAGGGCATCGAACGCGCAGCGGCGGCGCGCTTTGTGCCGCCTGTCGTGGCGCTTGATGCGGCGCCGCCGCGCGATGCAAAACGGCCCGCGTTAGCGCCCAAAGCGCCGATGCGCGAGCTGACCGAACAAGCGCTGTTGCAGCAAATCGCCCCGGCCAGCGTACTGGTCAATAGCCAAGGCGACATCCTCTATCAGCATGGCCGCACCGGCATGTATCTTGAGCCGGCGCCGGGCGAGGCCGGCATCAGCAACATCCTGAAGATGGCCCGCGAAGGCCTGCGCCGCGACCTGACCATGGCGCTCCACAAAGCGGCGGCCACCCGCGAGCTGGTGCGTTGCCCGGGGCTGCGCGTCAAAACCAATGGCCACTTCACCTTCGTCAACCTGACGGTGTGCCCGGTGGCGGCCGGTGCTGCAGCAACACCCGGGCTCCCGGGGTCAGAGCCCACAACGCCCGGGTCTGCGGGGCGTGAGTCCGCCACGGGGCGTGAGTCTGCCACGGGGCGTGAGTCCGCCAACATGTATCTGGTGATTCTGGATGATGCGCCAGCCCCTGCCGCCGAACCGGTGCAACCAGCCAGCGGGCCGGCTGGCAACACGGATGCCGAAGCACGCATTGCGGCGCTCAAGGAAGAATTGCGCGCCAAAGACGAATACCTTCAGAGCACCCACGAGGAGCTCGAAAGCTCCAACGAAGAGCTCAAATCGTCCAACGAGGAAATGCAGTCGGTCAACGAGGAACTGCAATCGACCAACGAGGAGCTCGAGACCTCCAAGGAAGAACTGCAGTCGGTCAACGAAGAGCTCGGCACTGTCAATGCCGAGTTGCAAACCAAGGTGGCGGATTTGTCGCGGGCCAACAACGACATGAACAACCTGCTGGCCGGCACCGGCATCGGTACCGTGTTTGTGGACTTTCAACTGCGCATCCTGCGCTTCACCCCCGCCGCCAGCGCCATCATCAACCTGATCCCGAGCGACGTCGGCCGGCCGGTGAGCCACATCGTCTCGAACCTGGTCAGCTACGACCGCCTGGTGGCGGATGTGCAGGCGGTGCTGAACACGCTGATTCCCAAGGAAGTGAGCGTGCAAACCACTGAAGGCAAGTGGCACACCATGCGCATCCTGCCGTACCGCACGCTCGACAACGTGATTGAGGGCGCGGTGATCACGTTTGTCGACATCACCGAGGCGGTGCAGACCCGCGAGGCCTTGCACAAAGCCAATGAACTGCTGCGCCTGGCCGTGGTGGTGCGCGATGCCCACGATGCGATTACTGTGCAGGACCTCGACGGCCGCATCCTGGCCTGGAACCCGGGTGCGGTGCGCATGTATGGCTGGAGCGAAGCCGAGGCGCTGTTGATGAACGTGCGCGATCGGATCCCGGCCGAGTTGCGCGGCAAAGCCCTGGCCACGCTGCGGCAACTGAGCCAGGCTGAAATCCTCGAGCCGTACCGGACCCAACGCATCACCAAACAAGGCGCAGTCATGGCAGTCTCGATCATCTCCACCGCATTGCTCAATGCGGCCGGCGCGATGTATGCGATTGCGACCACTGAACGGACCGTGGGTGGAACGGTGGGTGGAACGGCCGGCGGGAATACGCCATGACTGGCAAGGATGAAAGTACCGGGGAGCGCGCCACCGCGCCGCCGGACCACGGCACCGCTCCGGCAAACTCACCGCAAGCGCTGCGCCAGCAGGCCGAAGCGCGCTTGCTCAAAAAAACGGCGTTGTCGCCAGGCAGTATGGATGCCTTGCCGCCTGACGCCAGCCGGCTGTTGCTGCACGAACTGCAGGTGCACCAGATCGAGCTGGAGATGCAGAACGAGGAATTGCGCGAGTCCCAGGCGGCGCTGGAGGGCGTGCGGGCGCGTTACTTCGACCTCTACGACCTGGCGCCGGTGGGTTATTGCACCGTCAGCGAGGCCGGCTTGATCATGCAGGCCAACCTGTGCGCCGCCACGCTGCTGGGCGTGAACCGCGCCGAACTGGTCAATAAGCGCTTGGCCCGGTTCATCCACAAGGACGATGCAGACCGCTATTACCTGCATCGAAAAAAGCTGATCGAGAGCGGCGCCGCGCAAGCCTGCGAGTTGCGCATGATCCGCCAGGACGGCTTGCAAATCTGGGTGAACCTGACCGCCACCACTGCACACAACGCCGACGGCGCGCCGGAACAGCGCATCATGCTCGGCGACATCAGCGAGCGCAAACAGGCCGAGCATGCCTTGCACGAGGCGAGCGAGCGCTATCGCAGCCTGTTCAATTCGATCGACGAAGGCTTTTTCGTCATCGACATGATCTTTGACCCATCGGGCAAACCGGTGGACTTCCGATTTCTGGAGGTGAACCCGAGTTTTGAAAAGCAGTCGGGCTTGCGCGACGCGAGCGGCAAACGGATGCGTGAACTGGTACCGGATCTTGGATCGCATTGGTATGAAAACTACGGCAAGGTCGCATTGACCGGCGAGCCAATGCGGTTTTCGCAGGAAGCCAAAGCCGTGGGTGATCGCTGGTATGACGTCTATGCGTTCCGGATCGGCGGGCCGGAGAGCCGCAAGGTAGCGATCATTCTCAGCGACAGCACCGATCGCAAACAAGTCGAACTAAATCTCATCGAAGCCAAGCTGGCTGCCGAAAAAGCCAGCCTTGCGAAAACCGAATTTCTTTCCAGCATGAGCCATGAGTTGCGCACGCCGCTCAATGCGATCCTCGGTTTTGCCCAGCTCCTCGAAGCGGGCACGCCGGCGCCGACCGATTCGCAAAAGCGCAGCATCGAGCGGATTCTCAAGGCCGGCTGGTACCTGCTCGAGATGATCAACGAAATCCTCGATCTGGCCAAGGTCGAGTCGGGCAAGGTGATGCTCTCGAATGAGCCGGTGGCAGTGGCCAGCGTCATGCTGGAGTGCCGCGCCATGATCGAGCCGCAGGCGCAGAAGCGCGGCATCGGCATCGCATTTCCGTCATTCGACAACCCTTGTTTTGTGCTGGCCGACCGGACCCGGCTCACGCAGGTGCTGGCCAACCTGCTGACGAACGCCGTCAAATACAACCGGCCGGATGGCAGCGTGACGGTCCAGTGCAGCCCGGCCGGTGCTGGAGCAACGCGCATCAGCGTGCGCGACACCGGCATGGGCTTGACGCCGGAACAGCTCGCGCAATTGTTTGAGCCGTTCAACCGGCTCGGCAAGGAGGCCGGCTCGGAAGAAGGCACCGGCATTGGGCTGGTGGTCACCAAACGCCTGATCGAGTTGATGGGCGGCACGATCGGCGTGGAGAGCACGGTTGGGGCAGGTAGTCTGTTCTGGATTGAGCTGGGCCTGACGCCGGCGCCGCAGCTTGAACCGCAGCGGCTCGCGCAACTGGCGCAACTGGTACAGACTCGGCCGGCGCTGCCCGATGGCACGCCGCTGCGCACCCTGCTGTATGTCGAAGACAACCCGGCCAACCTCGAACTGGTGCAGCAAATCATCGCGCGCCGCCCCGACCTGCGCCTGATCACCGCGACCGATGGCAGCCGCGGCATCGAATTGGCGCGCAGCCACCAGCCCGAGGTGGTGCTGATGGACATCAACCTGCCCGGCATCAGCGGCATCGACGCCATGAAAATCCTGCGTGCGGACCCGGCAACCGGGCACATCCCGGTCATCGCGATCAGCGCCAATGCCATGCCCCACGATATCGAGCGGGCGCTGGCGGCCGGCTTCATCCGCTATATCACCAAGCCGATCAGGATCAAGGAGCTGCTGGAGGCGCTCGACATGGCATTGGAGATGGCGGCAACGGCGGCAAGGCCGCGCGATTGACCGCGACTGCAGCGCGCGCAATTTGCAGGCGTTTTTGCGCAACATCGCGGAAGCATCTATTGGAGGTGTCTGGAGATCCTTGGTGGGAGCCATTCTACCCATACCACCGGGCCATAACCTTTGGTGCACAAGGCTTTCGGACCGGCGGCAGAATTGATTTTCTACGCAGTGCCGAACTATCGACGGACCAGCCAAAAAGCAACGCAAGGCACGACGATCCATTGCAACAGCGGCGCGAGCCCGATACCGAGCAAGGGCACGATCGGCATCGCATCGGCGTAAGCCCAGCTTCCGCGCACCGCCGTGTTGAGCCATTCGCTGAACACTGTGTAACCAACGCCGGTAGCTACGACCACGCCCGCTACGCGCGCGAATCCGGCCGCCGGCCAGCGCGCATCACCAGCCAGCAACAGCGCACACAACAAGGACACTGCGCCAATCAGCAGGTCGCCGGCAGTGCAGTGCGCCACGGCAAACGCGATTTCACGCCAGGTGCCGGTGGCCCACAGTGTGTAGAGCGGCAACTGCGCCATCTCCCACAGCAGATTGCCGAGCAACATCGTCGCGAAGTAGCGCCGCAGCGTGGGCAGCCAGGATGCCGCCGTGCCAGGATCGCGGGTCTCGTTCAAGGCTCAAGGCTCATGGCTCATTACTGGAGGATCGGTGGATCGGCTCGCGCACCCGTCAAGCTGCGCTTGCGGCGCCAGGTTTCGGCTGCGGTCAGGCAGAGCGCAGTCCAGCCGAGCCCGGCCGCCATCGCGCCCAGCACATCGCTCAGGTAGTGCGCACCAAGATACACGCGGCTCAGCGCGACGGCGAGGATGATTGCAGCCGCCAGTGCCGCGACCACAAACCGCCAGCGCCACGCCGCGATGGCCGGCATCAGATACACGGCCAGCAGGCCGTAGATGATCGTCGCCATCATGGTGTGCCCGCTGGGGAAACCGGGATCAGCCAGCGCCATTGACGCATCGGCCCAGCCGGGCCGCGCGCGCCCGAACACCTGCTTGAGCACGTAGTTGAGCAGCACGCCGCCGGGAACCGCCAGCACCACGCCGAGCAGCCAATACCAGCGCCGCTGCCACAGCAATGCGCATCCGAGGGCAATGGCGAGCAGGGTCACTGCGGTGGTGGATGCGAGCGCCGACACGGCGTGCATGAGCGCCGCAAACCGGGGTGACGCGTTGACGTGCAACCATTCAGAAATGGTGGCATCGACCCGGACCAAGGGGTCGCTTGTGATCAGGTCTTCGGCAATGCCGCCGAACAGCCACGCGGCGCCAAAGATCACCAGTGCGCCAATCGTCAGGTACAGACCGTAGGCGCCGTCAGGTGACAGCCGCGCCTGCACGAAAGCTGTTGCCCGGCGCAAGCGGAGGCCCAACGAAACCCTGATCCGGGCGCCGGTCACGACGCGCGCAAGCGCAACGCGTTGGATATCACCGACACCGACGAGAGGCTCATGGCGAGCGCGGCGATCATCGGCGACAGCAGCCAGCCGGTGAACGGATACAGCACGCCGGCTGCCAGCGGCACGCCGAGTGCGTTGTAGATGAAGGCGAAGCCGAGGTTCTGCTTCATGTTGGCGATGGTCTGGTTCGAGATGACGCGGGCCCGCACGATGCCGCGCAGGTCGCCCTTCACCAGCGTCACCTGGGCACTGTTCATCGCCACGTCGGTGCCGGTGCCCATCGCCACGCCGACGTCAGCGCGGGCCAATGCCGGGGCGTCGTTGATGCCGTCACCGGCCATCGCCACGATGCGGCCCTCGCGCTGGAGTTTTTCCACCAGCGCCAGCTTGTCGGCGGGCTTGACCTCGCCATAGACTTCATCGATGCCCAGTTTGGCGGCCACCGCCTTGGCTGTGGTCAGGCCATCACCGGTGGCCATGATCACGCGCATGCCGTCGGCCTTGAGGGCGGCCAGCGCTTCCATCGTGCTGGCCTTGATCGGGTCGGACACGGCCAAGAGGCCCGCCAGTTGGCCGTCCACCGCGAGGAACATCACGCTCGCGCCTTCGCCGCGCAGCGCTTCGGCTTGCGACTTCAGGGTATCGACCGGTACGCCCAACTGAGCCATCAGCGCCGTATTGCCAATTGCCAATTTCTTGCCGCCCACGCCACCACGAACACCGATACCTGTACTGGATTCAAAACCATCGACCTTGTCGAGCACCAGATTGCGCTCGCGCGCCGCCTTGACGATGGCGTCCGCCAACGGATGCTCGCTGCCCTGGTCGAGGCTCGCGGCGAGGCGCAGCACTTCGTCCTCGGTATAGCCTGCCGACGGCACCGCGCGGTCGAAGCGCGGCTTGCCTTCGGTCAGCGTGCCGGTCTTGTCGACGATCAGGGTGTTGACCTTGCGGAAATTTTCAATCGCTGCCGCGTCACGGAACAGCACGCCTTGCGTCGCCGCCTTGCCGGTGGCGACCATGATCGACATCGGCGTCGCCAGCCCCAGGGCGCACGGGCAGGCGATGATCAACACCGCCACCGCGTTGATCAGGCCGTAGACCCAGCGCGGTTCCGGGCCGGCCACACCCCACACGACAAACGTCAGCAGTGCGATTGCGACCACGGTGACGACGAAGTAGCCGGCCACCTGATCGGCCATGCGCTGCATCGGCGCGCGCGAGCGCTGCGCCTGCAACACCATCTGCACGATGCTCGCGAGCACGGTTTGCGAGCCGACTTTTTCGGAGCGCATCACCAGCGCGCCATTGGTATTGAGCGTCGCGCCGATCAGCTTGTCGCCGATGCGCTTGGTCACCGGCATCGGCTCGCCGGTGAGCATCGATTCATCCACCGCGCTGCCGCCCTCGACCACCACGCCATCGACCGGCACCTTCTCGCCGGGGCGCACGCGCAGGTTGTCGCCAACGTGAACGTGTGTCAGCGGAACATCCTCTTCAGTGCCATCGGCATTGATGCGGCGTGCCGTCTTGGGTGCCAGACCGAGCAGGGATTTGATCGCCGCCGACGTTTGCGAGCGCGCCTTGAGTTCGAGAATCTGCCCCAGCAGGGTCAATGAAATGATCACGGCTGCCGCCTCAAAGTAAACCGCCACGCGACCCATCGCCATGAACGAAGCGGGGAATACGCCCGGCACCATGGTGGCGACGACGCTATAGAGAAAGGCGGCGGACGTGCCCAGTCCGATCAGGGTCCACATGTTCGGATTGCGGCTGAGGATGGATTGCACGCCGCGCTCGAAGAACGGCCAGCCCGCCCACAGCACGATCGGCAGGCTCAGCACCAGCTCGATCCAGCTCTGAGTCTTCATCTCGAACCACTGCAAACGGTGACCGGCCATGGCCAGCACCAGGACGATGACGGTCAGTGGCAGCGTCCAGAGGAAGCGGCGCCGGAAGTCCACCAGCTCCGGGTTCTCGTCCTCGTCCAGGGACGGCATTTCGGGCTCCAGCGCCATGCCGCATTTGGGGCAGGCACCGGGATGGTCTTGGCGCACCTCGGGATGCATCGGGCAGGTGTAGGTCGCACCGGCCTGCACCGGTTCGGCTGGCGCGGCTGCGGGCGAGCCGGGAGCGGCCACGCTGTCTTTGGTGTACCTCGCCGGATCGGCCGCGTACTTCGACTTGCAGCCGGCGCTGCAGAAATAAACCGGCTGCCCTTCATGCTGCAAGACGTGCGCAGACTGCGGCGTC
>JANPAR010000037.1:0-36882 GCA_031430015.1 Burkholderiales bacterium | reverse complement strand
TCTGGGGCAAAGCGAGCATGCGCTGATCGATCCCTCGCTGGCATTGGCAGGTCTCACTGGCACCGGCACCACCGCCCCCACGGTCACGCAATGGGAACTCGATAACGTCGCGATCAAGCCCTTCCCGATGTGCCACTTCGTGCATGCGAGCATTGATGCCGCCATCGCCTTGCACGGCCAAGGTGTGCAGCCGGACGCAGTGGGCGCCATCGAAGTGCTGGTGCCCGCCGGCGTGGTGGCGGCAGTGTGTGAACCCGCTGCCGCCAAGCGCCGGCCGCAAAGTGACTACGACGCCAAATTCAGTCTGCCCTATGCCGTGGCCAGCGGCTTGTTGCGCGGCAAGCTGGGGCTAGCTGAGCTGGCCCCCGCCGCGTACAGCGACGCTGCGGCCTGCGCGCTGATGGATCGCGTCACCTACGTTGAGGATGCGGCAAGCACCTTTCCAAAACATTACAGCGGCGAAGTGCGCGTCACGCTGGCCGATGGCCGGGTGCTGACGCATCGCGAGAGCGTCAATCGCGGCCATGCTGAGCGACCGGTCACCAACGCAGACGTGGTCGAGAAGTTCACCAGCAACGCGACGCTCCATTTCTCGCCGGCCCATGCCGATGCTGTGCGCGCGCAGGTGCTTGATCTTGACCGTCTAGCCGATGTGCGCGCGCTCGAAGACCTGCTGGCATGCGCACCCTGATGCGCTGACCGCGAACCCTTGATTCCGCTGCGCCCCCGACAAAGAACTGCCATGCCATCAAACGAATCCGCTCTACCGCTCGCGGGTCTGCGCGTCCTCGCCGTCGAGCAATACGGCGCCGGCCCGTTCGGCACCGCTTACCTTGCTGATCTCGGTGCAGAAGTCATCAAGATCGAAAACCATAAGGATGGTGGCGACGTTGGCCGCAGCGTCGGCCCGCATTTTTTTGGTGAAGCCGACAGCCAGTTTTTCCAGACCTTCAACCGCAATAAAAAAAGCCTGACCCTCGATCTCAAGCATGCTGAAGGCCAGACGGTGTTTCGCACACTCGCGCGCAGTGCCGACGCGGTGCTCGACAATCTGCGCGGCGATCTGCCGGGGCGTCTTGGCGTCACCTACGATACGCTCAAGCAAGTCAATCCGCGCCTGGTCTGCATGCACCTCTCTGCCTATGGCCGCAGCGGCTCGCGCACCGCCTGGCCGGGGTATGACTATCTGATGCAGGCCGAGGCCGGCCACATGTTGCTGACCGGCGAACCGGACGGCCCGCCGATGCGCTACGGCTTGTCGATCGTCGATTTGATGACCGGGCTGGCAGCCGCGTTTGGCCTGCTGGCCGGCGTGATCCGGGCGCGCGCAACCGGCGTCGGCGGTGACTTTGATACGTCACTGTTCGACGTGGCCCTGCACAACCTCAATTACCCCGGCACCTGGTATTTGAATGGCGGCCACCCGACTGCGCGCACCACGCGCAGCGGCCATCCGAGCTTGGTGCCGAGCCAACTGTGCCGCACCCGCGACGGCTGGCTGTTCGTGATGTGCAACAAGGAAAAATTCTGGGGCGTGCTGGCGCGCGCGCTGGGGCATCCTGAGTGGGTTGACGATCCGGCGCTCTGCAACTTCGCCGCGCGCCTCGCCAATCGCGACCGTGTCACGCGTCTCCTCGACGATGCGCTGATGCACGAGACGACGGCGGGGTGGATCACGCGCCTTGCGGGCAAGGTGCCGGTGTCGCCGGTGTTTGATGTGCCGCAGGCGCTCGACAACCCGTTCGTCGCCGAGCGCGACGGCGTGCTGGACTTCGACTATGGCGATGGCCGCAGTGCCAGGCTGATTGCGAATCCCGTGCGGGTGCCGGGTGTCGAGTTGCCGCACCGTGCCGCTCCGCGCATGGGCGAGCACACAGTGGCGCTGTTGCGTGAGGCCGGGTTTGACAACGAGGCGATTGCGAAACTGGCGGCGTTGGGCGTCATCGCAGGCCAGGAAACCGTTGGTGTGAGCGGGTCTTAGCTACAATATTGCCTCTTGAGCGCACGGAGATATGGCATGAGCACCGACCTGTGGGACAACCCGATGGGCACCGCCGGGTTTGAATTCATCGAATACGCCGCGCCCGACCCGGTCGCGATGGGCGCGCTGTTCATGCGCATGGGTTTCAAACCGATTGCGCGGCATCGCCGCAAGAATGTCACGCTCTACCGGCAAGGCGAGATCAACTTCATCGTCAACGCCGAACCGGATTCCTTCGCGCAACGCTTTGCGCGCCTGCACGGGCCATCGATCTGTGCGATTGCGTTTCGTGTGCAGGATGCGGCACAAGCCTACCGGCGCGCGCTGGACCTGGGCGCATGGGGTTTTGATGGCGGCAGCGGGCCGGGCGAACTCAACATCCCGGCGATCAAGGGCATCGGCGATTCGCTGATCTATCTGATCGACCGCTGGCGCGGCAAGAATGGCGCACGCGAGGGCGATATCGGCAATATCGGATTTTTCGACGTGGACTTCGAGGCGCTCAATGTGCAGGGTGCGCACGGTTCAAGCGCGGATCTCAATCCGAAAGGCAATGGCCTGACCTACATCGACCATCTCACGCACAACGTCTACCGTGGCCGCATGGACGAGTGGGCCGGCTTTTACGAGCGCCTGTTCAACTTTCGCGAGAACCGCTACTTCGACATTGAAGGCCAGGTGACCGGCGTCAAATCGAAGGCCATGAGCAGCCCCTGCGGCATGATCCGCATCCCGATCAATGAAGAGGGCAACGACAAGCAGGGGCAGATTCAGGAATATCTCTCGGCATATCACGGCGAGGGCATCCAGCACATTGCGCTGGGCACATCCGACATTTACGCCACCGTGGATGCGATGCGCGCCAACCAGGTCGCGCTGCTCAATACCGTGGACACCTATTACGAATTGGTGGACCAGCGCATCCCCGGCCACGGCGAGCCGCTGGCGGAACTGCAGCGCCGCAAGATTCTGGTCGATGGCAAGGCCGGCGCGCTCTTGTTGCAAATCTTCAGCGAGAACCAGCTGGGGCCGATCTTTTTTGAATTCATCCAGCGCAAGGGTGACCAGGGTTTCGGCGAAGGCAATTTCAAGGCGCTGTTTGAGTCGATTGAACTCGATCAGATGCGCCGCGGCGTGCTCAAGAGCGCGTGAACATGGCCACCAAACTCGACGCCATCGCGCTCACGCAGGCACTGCAGTCGTTGCCGGGCTGGACGCACGATGCCGCGCGCGGGGCGATTTTCCGCAGCTTCCGCTTCGCTGATTTCAACCAGGCGTTCGCCTTCATGACACGCGTTGCGCTGCATGCGGAGCGCCATGACCATCACCCGGAGTGGAGCAACGTCTACAACCGCGTGGACATCCTGCTCACCACCCACGATGCAGGCGGGCTGACGCAACGTGACATTGACCTCGCGCGCTTTGCCGATGGCGCCGGTAGGCAGCCATGAGCGGATCGGGTTCACCGTCTGGCCATGCCGCGACGGCGGACACCGCGGTGGACACTGCGGTGGACACTGCGGCGGACACCACGGCGGGCAGAGTGCTGAACCGCACTGCGGGAAAGGCCGCGGCGCCGCCGCGCGCAGACTGGACTATCGACCAGGGCTGGGCGGATTACACTGCCGCGCAACACGCCGTATGGCAGACCCTGTTTGACCGCCAGGCCAAGCTCTTGCCGGGGCGCGCGTGCGACGCTTTTGTCGACGGCATGCGCGCGCTGCCGATGGGGCGCGAGGCGATTCCGGATTTTCGTGCCCTCAATGAAGTGCTGATGCACCACACTGGTTGGCAACTGGTGGCCGTGCCGGGCCTGGTGCCTGACGCCGTGTTCTTCGCGCATCTGGCGCAGCGGCGCTTCCCGGCCGGCAACTTCATTCGCCAAGCGCATCAGCTCGACTATCTCGAAGAGCCGGACGTGTTCCACGACGTGTTCGGCCACGTGCCGATGCTGATGAATCCGGTGATGGCCGATTTCATCCAGGCCTACGGAGAAGGCGGGCTGCGTGCCCAGCGACTCGGCATGCTCGACAAGCTGGCGCGCGTGTATTGGTACACCGTGGAGTTTGGGCTGGTGCAGCAGGCCGATGGTTTGCGCCTTTACGGCGCGGGGATCGCTTCGTCGTTCACGGAAACCGTGTTTGCGCTCGATGATGCGTCACCCAACCGCGTGCGCTTCGAGCTGGCGCGCGTGATGCGCACGCTGTATCGCATCGACGATTTTCAGGAAACCTACTTCGTGCTTGACAGCCTTGATGCCTTGCTGGAATTGGCGCGCATTGATTTTGCGCCGCGCTATGCAGGCGCCGCTGCGGCTGCCGAAATCGAGCCGGGTCAGTTGCTTTTGAGCGATGCCGTGCTTCATGCAGGCACGGGTATTCGCCACCCGATTCGCAAGCCGTCAGCCTGAAAATCGATTTCTGGACGTTGCCGAAAGCCTTAGCGCAAGTTTGTCTTCAAGACACTATTGCCTGCAATCAACTTCCACCAACGGTTTCAGCGGCATGCACATCGCTAGTTCAAGCTTGCTGCCTAACTTTCAAATCGGCAGCAAATTGGCTTCTTGCCCGCGTGCCTGGGCTAACATAAACACATGAAATCCTCCGTCTATCTCGAAACCAGCGTTGTCAGCTACTTCGCCAACCGCGATAGCCGTGATGTCATCGTTCTCGCGCAGCAGCAAATCACCCGCGAATGGTGGCGCGACGCTGCGCCGTCATTCGAGTTGTTCGTGTCTGATCTGGTGATTGCCGAGATCAGTCAAGGTGACTCGCAAGCTGCGAGTGCGCGCATGGCAGCGGTGGGGCAGATTCCGGTACTCGGCCTCGATGCAGATGCTGAAGCGCTTGCGGCAAGGCTGCTGCAGGTTGCCGCGCTGCCAAAAAAGGCGGAAGATGATGCCCTGCATATCGCAGTTGCGGCGGTCAATGGCATGGAATTCTTGCTGACCTGGAACTGTACGCATATTGCCAATGCGCGCACCCGTGAAATCATCAACATGTGTTGCAGAAATGCCGGATATGAGCCGCCGGTGATTTGTACACCCGCTGAACTTGCAGGAGGTTGATATGTGGCAAGACCCCGTCATCGAAGAGTTGCACCGCCAGCGCCGCCAGCATTCAGACCAGTTCAAGCAGGACTTGGCAGCGATGGCGGAAAACACCCGCAAGCGCGCGCAGACATTGAATCCTGCCCCGCGCGTGAAGCGTGCGGCGCGTCCACCAAAACGCTTGGCTGATGCGGCGTAACGAGCGAGAGTTGGCGGGTATGCGCCCGACGCGCATCCCGATCAGCGCAGCTTTAACGGCAACTGCGAAGACTTCTTCACCTCCTTGAGCGAAAAGCTGGTCTGCGTGTCCTTGACACCGGGCAGGGCCATCAGGGTGTTGAGCGCGAATGTTGAAAAGCTCTCCAGCGACTCGGTCATCACCATCAGCATGAACGCACCCTCGCCCGAGATCACATGGCACGAGACGATCTCGGGCAGGTCGGCAATCGCGTCTTCGAAGCGGCGCTCCATCGTTGGCGTGTGGCGCTCGATGTCGACGCGCACGAAGGCGGTGACGCCAAGGCCGAGCGCGCGATGGTTGAGCACTGCTTGATAGCCTTCGATCACGCCGGATTCCTCGAGGCGCTTCAAGCGCCGCCAGCAGGGTGATAAAGACAAGCCTGCTTTGTCGGCAAGCTCGGCATTGGTGAGCCGCCCGTTGCGTTGCAGGGCGTCGAGAATTTTCAGATCAGTGCGATCGAGTTCAGGGTTGAGTGCAGGGCCGGGAGGCCTGTTTGCGATTCGCGACATGTTTTTTCCTCAAATGCAGGTTTGTGCAACGCAAAATGTATCGCAAGTCTGCCATTTCACGCAAAAATGGGAAAAACTTTTCGCACGCGCTTGTCTATACTCACTACTGCCCGCGTTTCCCCGCGTTTTCACCACCACCAACTTGTCCTCACTGGAACCCGCCATGAATGCCCCGGTTGATCCCAAGCTGCTCGAATCGATTACCCTCGATGATAAATACACGCTGGAGAACGGCGCGGCGTTCATGACTGGCACACAGGCGCTGGTGCGCTTGCCGATGTTGCAGCGGCAGGCCGATGCCAAGCGCGGCAAGAACACGGCCGGCTTCATCTCCGGCTATCGCGGCTCACCCCTGGGCAGCTACGACCAGTCGCTCGCCAAGGCCACGAAGCACTTGAAAGAACACCACATCGTGTTTCAGCCCGGGGTGAATGAAGACCTCGCCGCCACTTCCATCTGGGGTACGCAGCAGGTGAACATGTTTGCCGGTGCGCGCTACGACGGCGTATTTGGCATCTGGTACGGCAAGGGGCCGGGTGTGGATCGCAGTGGCGATGTGTTCAAGCACGCCAACATGGCGGGCACCTCGCCCTGGGGCGGCGTGCTGGCGCTGGCGGGTGACGATCACGGCGCGAAGTCGTCCACCACCGCGCATCAGTCCGAGCAAATCCTGATCGCCTGTTCCACGCCAGTGTTTTATCCGGCCAGCGTGCAGGACATTCTCGACTACGGCCTGCACGGTTTCGCGATGTCGCGCTATGCGTCGCTGTGGAGCGGCATCAAGTGTGTGACCGACATTGTTGAGTCGGGCGCGACCGTGGAGTTGGGCGCCGGGCGCATCGCGCCGGTGATCCCCACAGATTTTGTATTGCCGCCCGATGGCCTGTCGATCCGCTTCAACTACATCGACTTCATCGGCGAAGAAGCGCGCCTGCTCAATTTCAAGTTGCCGGCGGTCAAGGCTTATGTGCGCGCCAACAAGCTCAACCAGGTGTTGTGGCGCGAGGGCGCGGGTGTGAGGCCGAAGCTCGGCATCGCCTCGGCGGGCAAGGCCTACGCTGATACGCGACAGGCTCTCGCCGACCTCGGCATTGACCAGAAGATGGCCGCAGACCTTGGCATCCGCCTCTACAAAATCGCCGTGACCTGGCCGCTGGAAGAAACCGGTGTGCGTGACTTTGCACACGGGCTTGACGAAATATTTGTGGTCGAAGAAAAGCGTGCGCTGATCGAGTCGCAGACCAAGGAAATTTTGTTCGGTGCCGCCAACGTGCCGCGTGTCACCGGCAAGACCGATGGCACGGGCCAAGCGCTGCTGCCGCTGCATGGCGAGTTGACACCGTCGATCATTGCGCGCGCTCTGGCCGCACGGCTGAAACCCTTGGTGGGAGCGGATCTCCAATCGCGCATCGACGCGCGCATCGCCTTTCTCGACGCCAAGGAAGGTGGGCTTGCCAAGACCTTGCCGATTGCCGTGCGCACACCTTACTTCTGTTCGGGCTGCCCGCACAACACCTCGACCAAGGTGCCGGAAGGTTCGCGCGCCCTGGCCGGCATCGGCTGCCACTACATGGCGCAGTGGATGGATCGCGAGACCTCGACCTTCACGCACATGGGTGCCGAGGGCGTCACCTGGGCCGGGGCCGCACACTGTACGGACGAGAAGCACGTGTTCGTCAACATTGGCGATGGCACCTACTTTCACTCGGGGCTGTTGGCGATTCGCGCGGCCGTCTCATCCAAGGTCAACGCCACGTACAAGGTTCTGTTCAACGATGCCGTGGCGATGACCGGCGGCCAGCGCCATGATGGCCCGCTCAATCCCTGGCTGATCTCGCAACAATTGCATGCTGAGGGCGTCACGCCGATCATGGTGGTGACGGACGAACCGGAGAAATACCCGGCGAGTACCGCCTGGGCGCCCGGCGTAACGGTGCATCATCGCGACCAGCTCGATGCGGTGCAAAAGCAGTTGCGTGAAATGCCCGGCATCTCGGCAGTGATTTACGACCAGACCTGCGCGTCCGAAAAGCGCCGCCGCCGCAAGATCGGGCAGTTTCCTGACCCGGCCAAGCGCGCCTTCATCAACGACGCCGTGTGCGAAGGCTGCGGCGATTGCTCGGTCAAGTCGAACTGCATTTCTGTGGAGCCGCTCGAAACCGAATTCGGCCGCAAGCGCAAGATCAACCAGTCAGCATGCAACAAGGACTACTCCTGCGTCAACGGATTTTGTCCGAGCTTTGTAACGGTGGAGGGCGGAACGTTAAGAAAGCCCGGCAAGGTGAGCGTTCCCGCTGCCAGTGCCAAAGCGGGAGCAGACGCAACCGCGTTTCCGGATTTTTCCGCACCGGCGATCCCCTCCGTCACGCAACCCTTCAACATGCTGGTGACCGGCATCGGCGGCACTGGCGTCATCACCATTGGCCAGATCGTCGCGGTGGCCGCGCACCTCGAAGGCAAGAGCGCACAGGTGCTCGACATGTCGGGCCTGGCGCAAAAAGGCGGCCAGGTGACCAGCCACATCCAGATCGCGGCGCGCAATGAAGACCTGCACGCCACGCGCGTCGGCACCGCAGCGGCCGACCTCGTGATTGGTGCTGACCTGGTGGTCACCGCCGGCAAGGATGTGCTGACGCGCATCGGTGCCGGGCGCACGCGCGTGCTGGTCAACAGCACCCTCGCGCCGACCGCAGCCTTTGTGAAAGACCCGAACTGGAAGCTGCCGGCTGGCGCGCTTGAGCAAGCTCTCGCCGACGCGACCGGCAACGACGCCACAGGCAAACCCGCGCTCACCCTGGTGGCGGCCAACCGCCTCGCTACCGCTCTGATGGGTGACGCGATTGCCACCAACATGTTCCTGCTCGGCTACGCGTTCCAGCAGGGTCTGGTACCGGTGGGTGAAGCCGCCTTGATGCGCGCGATTGAACTCAACGGGGTGTCGATCGATTTCAACAAGAAGGCCTTTGGCTGGGGCCGCTACGCCGCAGTCGATGCGGCTGCCGTGGAGCGCATTGCCACCCCGGCGCAGGTAGTCACGATCACGCCGCGCAGTCAGCCTGCCGGCTTGTCACGCAACGTCGATGAGGTCATCGCGCGCCGCGTGGAATTTCTCACCGCGTATCAGGACGCTGCGTACGCCAGGCGCTACAGCGATGTTGTCGATCAAGTGCGGCAGGCCGAGGCGGCCAAGATCGGCGGCACGAAATTGACTGAAGCGGTTGCGCGCTATTTCTACAAGCTGATGGCGTACAAGGATGAATACGAAGTGGCACGGCTTTATACCGACCCGTCCTTCATGGACAAAATCCGCGCGCAGTTCGAAGGAGACTACCAATTGCGTTTTCACCTTGCGCCACCGTTGTTGGCCTCACGCAACGACAAGGGGGAGCTGGTCAAGAAGCCCTATGGCGCGTGGATGATGAAAGCCTTTGGCGTGCTCGCGAAGCTCAAAGGCGTGCGTGGCACGGCGTTTGATATTTTTGGCTACAGCGAAGAGCGGCGCAGCGAGCGCGCATCGATCAGCGCGTATCAGGAGACGGTGACAGGCCTGCTTGCGACGCTCTCCAAGGACAACATCGAGACGGCGATCGCGATTGCCTCGGTGCCCGAAGAGATTCGCGGCTATGGGCATGTGAAAGAGCGCCACCTCGCCGCCGCGCGTGCGCATGAGCAAAAGATGCTTGCGCAGTATCGTGCCGGGCCGTTGCCGCGCGCAGCGGCAGCCTAGGCTGCGCTGGAGGGTGAAGTCGTGAAGAGCCGCTCCAGGAGCGGTTCTTGGCGGCATAGCATTGTGGGCAGTATGGCTTGCCTGAGTGGCTTGGGCCGCCTCAGTCGCGCAGGCAGTGCTGTCAGCGGCTGGCGGGACGCGCCTTCAATTCGTTGCTGAGCTTGAGATCGCGGCGCGCGTGGGCGTCCACCGGATAAAGCGGTGCAGTGCTTGTGTCTGGCGGTGGGACTGCGGCCTTGGTAGCGGGTGTGGCAGCAGGCAGGGCCGACGGCGCTAGCGGCACATCCGGTGGCGGTTGCAACACGCGCGGAATGAAATAGACGGCTGCCAACAGGGCCGCCAATGCTGCGGGCACCCCATAGCGCGCCCAGCGGCGTTCCGCCGGCGCAGTACGGCCCGGCTTGCGCTGAAGTGTTTGCTTCAGTTCCTCACGTGCGGTGGTGTCGTCAGCGCGCTCGAGCGCGAGCCGGTTGCGTGCGGCGGCAGCGTCGTGGGTGGCGTGATCGATTTCGCGGCGCAGGCGTTCAAGTTCAGCCAAGGCAGCTTGATGGGTAGACTCAGTCTCGGCGATCTGCGCAGCGTCAGCCGCGGCGATCCGGGCGGCTTCGGCTTCGGCGGCCTCGGCGGCCCGCACTGCTTCGGCAGCCTGCAATGCCTTCGCGGCTTCGGCTTCGGCCGCACGGGCTTGCGTGCCGGAGGTAAAAGTACGTACTGCTTCCTCGCTGTCGCGAGCCTGCTCACTTGCTATTTGCAGTGCGGTACGTGCTTCGGCGGTGCGGGCCTTGGCAGCCTCCAGTTCCTTTTCGATGCCCGCTGCGGCAGCTTGCTCGTGATTGAGTGCGTCGAGTGCGGCAGCACCGCGCGCGCGTTCTGCCTCGACGCGCGCGTTGGCTTCCTGTAGCGCGGCTTCGGCTTCGATCAGGCCGGCAGCAGCTGACTGCAACGCCGCTTCCGTTTCGGTGTTGCGCTCTTGCAATGATTGCTGGCGCGAGCGCTGCTCCGCCTGCAGTGCGTCTTCGCGCTGCTTGAGCGCGTCGAGTGCCGCTTCGGCAATGCTGTTGGCGGATTGTTGGGCGGCGGTGGCGGTATCGACTTCACGCGCGTGTGCGGCGGCCTGCTTGGCAACCACTGCGGCAACTTCAGCGGCGGCACCGCGTGCTGCGTCGATGGCAGATGTTTCTGGCGGTGCGGATGCGATGCGTTCAGCCTGTGTGATGGCCTGCTGCCGCGTTGCTTCGGCGGCTTGCACGCGCAGCACTGCCTCGGCTGCGGCGCGTTCGGCCGCTTCGGCTGCGGCCCTACGCTCTGCCAGCAACGCCTCGTGCATGCGCGCCGCCGCCGCTGCTGTAGTTGCTGCTGTGATTTCAGCTGCTTTGGCTGCCGCTGCCGTCGCAGACAACTGCGCGCGCAGCGCCGCTTCGGCCAGGCGCGCGCGGGCGAAATCATCTTCGAGTGCGCGCCGTTCCGCCGCTGACAATTGCAGCAGCGTATCAAGATGGGCACTCTCCTCCTGCTCTAGCGTGGCGCGCCGTGTGAGTCCCGCCGCAGCGTCGCGCGCGGCCTGCCAGTCCGCGCGCGCTGCCTCGCCGGCTGCTGTCGCGGCAGCGGCTTGCGCGAGCAGGCTGTCGCGTTCTTCTTGTGCGGCGCGCAAGGCGTGGTCGGCGCCCGCACGCTCGTTCATGGCGCTTTGGGTCGCTGCTGCGGTTTCAGCAAGCGCCAGTTGGGCAGCGGTCAATGCCGCGCGCGCGAGTGCTGCGCGCTCGTGTTCTGCCGCTGCGGCTTGTTCGGCCTGCGCGCGCGCTGTGTCTGCAGCGCGCAATTGCTCTGCATGTGCGTCAAGCGCTGTCTGGCGCGCCGCCAACTCGCCGCTGGCATCTGCCTGCTGCTTCTCTATCGCAGCGATGGCGGCGCGCTTGCCCTCCAGCGCGGCGTTGGCTGCGGCCAGACGCGCCATGCCGTCCGCGTTTTCCTGCCGCAGTGCCGCGAACTCGGTCTCGGCACGCTTGCGGCCGGCACGTCCGGTTTGTACCGCACTGTGCTCGCGCGCTGTCGCGCCGCGCTCGCGCGCCGCGTTTTCTTCCAATGTCCGGCGCTCTGCGCGCAGGGAGTCAAACTGGCGTAGTGTCTGGTCGCGTTCGTCGATAGCGGCGCGCATGTCGCGCGCGAGCGCCGCGTTTTGTTCCGCTGCGGCAGCAAGCTGTGCTTCGCGCTGGCGCCGTGCGCTATCGACCAGACTGGCGCGTTCGGTGATTTCCTTGAGAGAGCGCTCACCGGCATCGACTACGTTTTGCTGTTCTGTCTTGCGCCCGATCAAGGTATCAATCTGGCGCGCCATATCGTCGAGTGCGCGCTGTTCTGCCAGTACTTGCTTTTGAAGTTCGGCGCGCCGCGCATCGGCCTCAATGCGTCGCGTATCCGCTTCGGCACGGCGCGCCTTGACCTCATTGAGGGCTTGCTCGGCGCCAGCGAGCGCCTCACGCTCACGCCGGATGTCGGCATCAAACCCTGACAAGGTAGTGAGAACGGCAGCCAGTTCTGTTTTCAGCGCAGTGGCCTTGATTTCGTGAGCGTTCAGCGCGCCGCGATCAAAGTCGATGCGCAGGCGCGCGGCCGCACTGTCGCGCGCAATCTGCTCCGCTTCCTTAAGGGCCATCTCCAAGGCACCCTTGGCGTGTTGCTTGACCTGTGCTGCCTGTGTGAGCTCCTGCTCCGCCTGCGCACGCTCGCTGCGCACGGCGACGAGGGCGCTGCGCATCGTATCGAGTGCGGCGCGTTGGCGGCGCAGGCCTGATTCGAGCGCGGCTGACTGCGTTTGCGCCTCGGTCAGCCGGGCTTGGTGATCAGCCGCCTGTGCTTGCTGGGCGGCAAGCGCCGTGCGGCTGGCCTCGACCTGACCCAGTGCCGCCGCAGTGTCGCGGGCTGCGGCAGCGGCTTCAGCCCGCGCGGCAGTAAGTGAGGCGAGCGCACGCTCTTGCTCCAACTTGGCCGCAGCCAGTTCCTGTTGCTGTTGCGTGACTTCGGCGCGCACCTTGCTGATGTCTTCGCGCGCGGCGGTTAGCGCAGCGCGCTCGCGCTTGAGGTCTCCCTCCAGCGAGGCGACTTGTGCGAGCGCATCGGCCAAGGCAATTTTTGCCGCGCCCAGGGCAGGCGCGTGAGTCTCTTGTGCGGCCCGCGCTTCCTGCAGGCGCGTGCTGATGTCACTGTGTTCGGCGTTGGCGCGTGCGAGATCGACCAACGTGGCATCGGTTTGGGCCCGCAGGATTTGCAGCTCCTGCTTTTTGCGGTTGTGCTCGGCGGCGATTTCGGTCAGTCGCTGGTCAAGCTCTAAGTGCCCGGTGCGCGCGTCAGCAAGTTGGCGTTCCAGACTGGCGTGCTGTGATTTTTCGCGCTCGACATCCTGCGCAACCCGTTGCTGCTCTTGCACGGCCCTGGCCAGTTCGCTCTCAGCCAGCACCAGCTTTTGCTCTTCGTTGCGCGCGCGTTGCTCGGTGGCGAGACGCGCGCGCACCGCTTCTTCCAGTTTTTTTGCTGCTGCCGCGACCTTGGCCCGTTCCGCACCGATTGCCGCTTCGGTTTGCTGCAGCTCGCCAGCCTCCGGTGCGGTGGGAAAGGAGAGGCTGAGACCACCCAACCCAGAGGGCGCGCCGGGTTGGTAGCTCTGGGCAAGCACTTGCAGACTTTGTGTGACGCCCAGCGCGGAAAGATCCGCTGCTGACGCAGGGGAAGCTGGCGCAGGCGCCGCAGCGGCGGGTGGTGCCAGTGCTGCAGCGGCTGTTGCAGCGAGGGCGGCTGCGTGTGCCGCCTGCGCGGCATCGCGCTCGCGTTCGGCTGCGCGCAGCGCCTCTGTGAGACGCGCACCTTCGGTCTCGGCCTTGAGCTTGTCCACCACCCACCGGTCGCGCTGCTGTTCGGCGTCGCGCTTTGCTGTCCTGATGTCGTCAAGCTCAGCCTGTGCAGCACGCAGGTCAGTGGCCAGGCGGTCGCGCTCCACTTCCGCTGCGCGTACGGTGGCGGCCAGTTGTTCTTGCACTGGACCTGATTGTGCGTGCATTGCCGTGAGCTGCGCATGCTCGCGTTCAAGCTGGCGCTTCGCGTCCTCAATCCCGGCGCGTTCGCGTTCGGCTGCCTGCGCGGCCTCGGCCAACTGGCTGCGCTCGCGCTCAATCTGTTCACGTTGAGCGCTCATTTCACGCAGACGCGTTTCAAGTTCAGCCACTTGGCCGGTCGCGCGGCGCAGTTCGGCCGCCTGCACCTGGCGGTCGAGGGGCATGGGCGCTACTGCCGTGACGGGCGCTACTGCCGTGGCGGGCACCGCAGCCACCACCGTTGAGGTGACGACCGGCGCTGAGCCGGCCGTCTGAATGCGGCGTTCGGTTTCTGCCAGTTTGGCGCGCAACCGCGCGAGCTCCGTGTCGGCGCGTGTCGACGCTTCTTCTGCGGCGGCGCACTCGCTGCGGGTCTTTTCCACGCGAGCTACCGCAAGATCACGCGCGCGTCGCGTCTGCGCTTCGGCCATGATGGCCGCTTTCAGTTCCTCGGCATGGATCTTTTGAAGGTTGATCGACTCGGTGCGCTTGACCTGTACCCGCGCCAGAAATTCTGCTGTCTGGCGCTTGAGTTCAATCGATAGCTCTTCGCGCGAGCTGTCGTGCGGGGCAGCGGGTGGGGATGCGGGCGGCGGCGATGACATGGTGGCAGGGCGCTGGCGCGAGCGGGCGTGTTACAGAGCGGTGTGACGCGCGCCGTTATGCCGCTCCTCAGGTCAGGACGGTGAAGTCAACGGTTTCACCGGAGCCTTCGGTAGCGCTGTGACCAAAGCGGATCTGCCCGGCGCCGCGCAGCATGATTTCTTCGCGGCGCAAGGCGATTTCGCGCTCGCCGCTGAAGGTGACGAAGGTGCCGTTGGTGCTTTGGTCGGCGAGAAAAAATTTGTCGCGGCGCTTTTCGATCCGCGCATGGTGGCGCGACGCCTTGGCATCGGCGATCACGATATCGCTGCCCGGATCGCGGCCCATACCTGCACCGGTGCGACCGGCATCGAGGGTGATTTCGGCGCCCTCATGGCACAGCACGATCTGGTGCGCCAGTTCGGCCTGGATCGTGCTCGCCGACAGCGCCGCCACTGTCATGGTGAGATCATCTTCCTCCTGCCAGAGCACCTCGCATACGGCGACGTCATCACTCTTGCCCTTGACCGAGACCGAGGCAATGCTGCGCGTGCGCCCGCGCAGGGAAGAGGGCATCGCGTCCACCGTGCTGCGTGAAGTCATGATTTGCATGCCGCGTGCCAGGCCCGACATGCGCGCGGCCGTGTTGACCGTGTCGCCGAACACATCGCCATTTTCCTCGATCACCGGGCCGGCATGAAAGCCGATGCGGATGCGCCGTTTGCAGCCGCTGACCACCGGCATCGAGTCGATCTTTTGCTGCATGTCGGACGCCGCGTAAGAGCCGCGCTCGGCATTGGCGAACACGCACATCACTTCATCACCAATGGTTTTGATCACGCGCCCGCCATGACGGCGGGTGATGATGGTGAGCGCGGCCAGCACTTCGTCGATCAATTTTTTGGCGAGGGCATCGCCCAGTGCCTCATACAGCTTGGTGCTGCCCGCCACATCGGCAAACAGCACCGCACAGTCTTGCGCAGCCGCCCCTTGTGGCAGATGCTGCGCGGGCTCTGCGGTGCGGTCGCCGTTGCGCGCCATGGTCAGTCAGCGCGAATTGCGGCTTGCGGGCATGGTGGCAGCCAGGCGTAGCACGTCGGGTAACGTACGGCGGTCATCAGGCCGCAGCGCGCAGCTTGGCCTGGGCAGCCGAAGCATGCATTGACGCATAGGCCGAGTGGGCCGCTGCTTCCGCTTCACCGACCTTGACCGGATGGCCCATGTCCATCAGTACCGAGCCGAGCGCGGAGAGGCACAGCATGACGTTCTCCGGCTTGCACGAGTAGCCCATCAGGCCGAAGCGCCAGATCTTGCCGGCCAGCGGGCCGAGACCGGCGCCGATTTCCATGTTGAATTCGTTGAGCAGGGTCTTGCGCACTTCGGCTTCGCGCGCCTGGATCGACTCGGGGATGCAGATCGCGTTCATCTGCGGCAGGCGGTAGGCTTCCTTGACCAGGAACTTGAGGCCCATCGCTTCCATGCCGGCCTTGAACGCAGTGTGATGGCGCAGGTGGCGTGCCCAAGAGTTCTCCAGGCCTTCTTCCTTGAGCATCAGCAGCGCCTCGTGCAGGGCGAACAGGCTGTTGATCGGCGCGGTGTGATGATAGGTGCGGGTGGTGTCGCCCCAGTAGCCGAGCACCAGGTTCAAGTCCATGAACCAGCTTTGCACTTTGTTGGTGTCTTTGCGCTTTTTGACCTTGGCGATCACCGCTTCGTTGTACGACACCGGCGACAGGCCCGGCACGCATGACAGACACTTTTGCGAGCCCGAGTAAATGGCGTCGATGTTCCACTCATCTGTTTTGACCGGCGTGCCGGCCAGCGAGGTAACGGCATCAACGATGGTGAGGGCGCCGTATTTGTGGGCAATCGCGACCAGGGTCTTGGCATCGGACTGCGCGCCGGTTGAGGTTTCGGCGTGAACAAAGGCGACGACTTTCGTGTCGGGATTTTTCTTCAGCGCGTCTTCAAGTTTCTGCGGCTCGCACGGTTCACCCCAGTTGTCTTCGACCACCACGGCCACGCCGCCGCAACGCTGCACGTTTTCCACCATGCGGCCGCCGAACACGCCGTTTTTCATCACAATCACTTTGTCGCCGGGCTCCACCATGTTGACGAAGCACGACTCCATGCCGACCGAGCCGGGGCCGGAAAGCGGAAAGGTCAGCTGGTTGTTGGTCTGGTAGGCATAGCGCAGCAGTTGCTTCAACTCATCCATCATGTCGACAAAAATCGGGTCGAGATAGCCGATCGAGGGCAGGCTGGAGGCGGCCAGCACGCGCGGATTGATTTCCGACGGGCCAGGGCCGAGCAGGGTGCGCTGCGGCGGATGGAAGGAGCTGATTTTTTTGGAGGGGGCGAAAGAGGAAGAGATCATGGGGTTCACCTGAGTGTTCGTAGAAAAGACGTGTAAAAAGTTGCGCGATACGGGGCGAAAGAAGCGGCGTGGGTAGCGCCTGTGCGACGGCGGGCGCCTCCCCTTGCCCCAACTATTCCAACTTTTGTTTTAGAAACAAGCATTTAACCCGGAATTTTATCATAGAGACCAATTTTTCAGCCATTTTGCCGAGCGAAACCGCACCGCTTGGGTGCTGGAGGCCGGCTGGCGACCTTGACGAAAAGCGTCGCCGTGCACGCAGCAACACGTCGGCGAAAAGGGCATGTGAAGCGTTGTGCTAAGCTCGAATCGGATGATAGCAATGCGCCTCCCCTCTGCTGCAACCCTCGCCACCCTCTCCGCACTGTTTTGCGCGGGTGCGTTGATGCTGCCTCCCGCCATCGCGCAAAAGCGCGCCGAGCTTGGCCCAGAAGACGCCTTTCTGGCTGCGCGCGACGCGGTCAAGCTTGGCCAGCGCGAAAAACTGATTGCGATGAGCGAGCGCTTCAAGGGCCACGCGCTGGAAATGTATGGCCCGTATTGGCAATCGTTGCAACTCAAAGGCGATGCGGCCGAAGTCGCACAAACCACGTTTCTCGCGCAATTTGACAAGAGCTATCTGGCCGAGCGGGTGCGTATCGACCTGGTCAAAGCGCTGGCGCGGCGGGACGCATGGGATGCGTTTGACACTGAGCGCGCCAAGATCACCGCTGACGATCTCGACGTCAATTGCCTCACGCTCTTGCGCCGCCACCAAAAGAAGGACGAGGCCGCCGCGCGCGAGGCCCTCGCGCTGTGGCTCACGCCGCGCGAGCTGCCCGATGCCTGCGTGACGATGAGCGAAGCACTGCTCGCCGACAGCCGCATCCTTGACCGCCATGTGTGGGAGCGCGTGCGCACCCTCGTCGATGCCAATCTGCCGAATGCCGCACGCCGTGCTGCCGAGTATTTGCCCGACAACCAGGCGATGGACCACAAACAGTTTGACGCCGCTTACAACCGCCCCGATACATTCCTCAAAAAAGGCATCGATGGCCGCACCCGGGCGCAGCGCGAGCTGGTGCTGATCGCCATCGGGCGCTGGGCGCGCACCGACCCAACCGAGGCGGCCGCGTTCTGGGCGAAGCACAGCAAGAAACCTTTCAACGAAACCGAGCGCCAATGGGGCTGGTCGCAAATCGGCTATCAGGCGTCGCGCAAGCTGATGAATGAGGCGGGCGAATGGTTTCGCGAGGCCGAAGACATCCAGCTCTCCGACGAATATCTGCAATGGATGGTGCGCGCTGCCCTGCGTGCGCGCGACTGGAAGCTGGTGCTGCGCGCGGTCAAGGACATGACCCCCGCCACGCGCCGCGACCCGGCCTGGACCTACTGGCAGGGCCGTGCGCTGCGCGAAGAAGGCAAACCGGAAGACGCCAAAGCGCTGTTCGACACCATTGCCGCCGACTTCAGTTTTTACGGCCAGCTCGCGGCTGAAGAACTTGGCCGCCCGACGGTGATTCCGCCTGTGGGCTTCAAACCGGCGAGCGCCGATCTCAACACAATTGCGGCCACGCCCGGATTGCAGCGCGCCCTCGCCATGTACCGCCTCGGCATGCGCACCGAAGCCACACGCGAATGGGTCTGGACCATTCGCGGCATGGACGACAAACAATTGATCGCCGCCGCCACCCTCGCGCGCCAAAACGACTTACCCGATCGCGCGATCAACACGGCCGACAAGACGGCGGCGTTGCACGATTTCAACCTGCGCTTCCTGAGCCCTCACGCGGAGCAGGTACGCCCCAAGGCGAAAGAACTCGGCCTCGACGACGCCTGGGTTTACGGCCTGATGCGCCAGGAAAGCCGCTTCATGACCAACGCCAGGTCGGTGGTCGGCGCCTCGGGTCTGATGCAGCTGATGCCCGCCACCGCGCGCTGGGTCGCGAAAAAAGTGGGCATCAAGGACTATCAACACGGCCAGGTCAATGACCTCGACACCAACATTACGCTCGGCACCAACTACCTCAAGATCGTGCAGGACGAGCTCTACAACCATCCGGTGTTGGCGTCAGCCGCCTACAACGCCGGCCCCGGCCGCCCGCGCCGCTGGCGCGATGTCAAGCCGATGGAGGCAGCCATATTCGCCGAGTCGATCCCGTTCAACGAAACGCGCGACTACGTCAAAAAGGTGATGAGCAACTCTACCTACTACGCTGCGCTGTTCAGCGGCAAGCCGCAGTCGTTGAAGGAGCGCCTGACCATGATTCCGCCGCGGCGCGGCGATGAGAAGGTGAGCGAAACGCCGTAGCGAGCATGCGGTGATGCCGGCTGTTCCCCGCGCGGTACTGTTGATGATTGACTGAAGGGCCGCTCCCACCAAGGGTTTCAGGCGCATGGCCCATCCGCGCGCGTGCCGGCCTGTAGCGCAGATTTGCCGCAGCTAAAATGACGCTGTTCAAGCTCACGCAGCAGGGTTCCCCATGACGTCACACACCATTCTCCTCATCGGCGGCAGCGGCTTCATCGGCGCCGCCATCGCCGCCAAACTCTGCGCACAGGGCAGGCGCGTGATCGTGCCGACGCGCAACCGCGAGCGCGCCAAGCACCTGATCCTGTTGCCGACTGTCGAAGTGATTGAGGCCGATGTGAATCAGCCCGAGACCCTGTCCGCCTTGATGAAGGGCGTTGCTGCGGTGATCAATCTCGTTGGCGTGCTGCATAGCGATACCGGCACACCCTATGGCCGGCGTTTCAAGGCGGCGCATGTGGATCTGGCACGCAATGTAGGAGAGGCCTGTGTGGTGGCTGGCGTGCCGCGCCTGCTGCACATGAGCTCGATGTGTGCGGACGCCAACGGCCCATCGATGTATCTGCGCTCCAAGGCCGCTGGCGAAGCCGCCGTGCGCGATGCGGCCAAAGGGGTGGCGCTGACCATCATGCGTACCTCAGTGGTCTTCGGGCGCAATGACAAGTTCATCAACCTGTTCGCATGGATGCAAAAGTTCGCGCCCTTCGTGCTGCTCGGCAGGTCCGCGGCGAAGTTGCAGCCAGTGTGGGTCGAAGATGTCGCGCAGGCATTTGTGAATGCCCTCGACGAGCCGCGCACCTTTGGCCACACGTACGAGATTGCCGGGCCAAAGGTCTACACGCTCAAGCAATTGGTCGAATACGCGGGGGCCGTCAGCGGCCACGCGCGCAAGGTGATTGATTTGCCCGATGGGCTGGCCTATCTGCAAGCGTGGTCGATGGAGTTCGCGCCGATCGAAATGTTGTCGCGCGACAATCTCGATTCGACCAAGGTCGATAACGTCATGCACGGGCAGGTCGCGGCGGAACTCCGGGTGACACCAGCGGCGATGGAGGCGGTGGTGCCGGCCTATCTGTCAGGCCAGTCGCCCAAAGAGCGCTACACGCAGTTTCGTGATCACGCGCGGCGCTAGACGAAACATGGAGCGAGTCATGCTCAAGCTCGTCATCGGCAACAAAAATTATTCGTCCTGGTCAATGCGCCCATGGGTGCTGATGACGCAGGCCGGCATTGCGTTTGAAGAAGTCCAGCTCTGGCTCGGCGCGCCGGACACTGCCGCCAGCATCGCGCGCTACTCGCCTTCGGGCACGGTGCCGGTGCTGATCGACACGGACGGCGCGCGCGAACTCACGGTGTGGGACACCTTGGCGATTGCCGAATATCTGGCCGAAAAATTCCCGGAGAAAAAGCTTTGGCCGGCCGAAACAGCACTGCGCGCACGTGCGCGCTCGGTCTCGGCCGAAATGCATTCGAGCTTCACGGCGCTGCGCACCCACATGCCGATGAACATTCGCAACCGCTATCCCGGCAAAGGCATGACGCCCGAAGTCGCGGCGGATATTGCGCGTTTGCAGGCGCTGTGGAGCGAGTGCCTTGAGGTGTCGGGCGGGGCGTTTCTGTTTGGCGAGTTCTGCATTGCCGATGCGATGTTTGCGCCGGTGATCTTCCGACTGCAAACCTATGCGGTGACGATGCAGGGCAAGGCGGCGGCCTATGTGCAGCAGATGCTCGCTGCACCCGCGCTGATCAAGCTCGCGCAACTGGCGGCGGCGGAGGGCCACGCCACGCCGCGCTACGACGACAAGTACGCGTGAACATCTATCGCGTCGGTGGCTCGGTTCGCGACGAGTTGCTCGGCCTCGCGGTCACCGACCGCGACTACGTCGTGGTGGGCGCCACGCCAGAAGTCTTGTTAAGGTGGGGTCTCGACCAAGGTCTCGGGGCTTTCCGCCAGGTCGGCAAAGACTTCCCGGTGTTTCTGCATCCGGTCACGCAAGAGGAATACGCGCTTGCGCGCACTGAGCGCAAGACTGCGCCGGGCTACAAGGGCTTCGCCTTTCACGCCGCGCCCGATGTCACGCTGGAGCAAGACCTCGCGCGCCGCGACTTCACCGTCAACGCGATGGCGGTGGATGACGCCGGCCAATTGATCGATCCCTATCACGGTGCGGACGATCTCAAGGCCAAACTGTTGCGCCACGTTGGCCCCGCGTTTGCCGAAGACCCGGTGCGCATCCTGCGCGGTGCGCGCTTCGCGGCGCGCTTCGGGTTTGCGATTGCCCCGGAGACGCTGACCCTGATGCGGGCGATGACGGCGAGTGGCGAGGTCGATGCGCTGGTGCCGGAGCGCGTGTGGCAGGAGCTGGCGCGCGGATTGATGGAGGCGCGTCCGGTCGAGATGTTGCGTGTACTCGATGACTGCGGTGCGTTCGCCAAGGTGTTGCCGGAGCTGGGGCCCTTTGATCCCGGTGCGCGCCATTTGACCGCGCTGCAATCTGCTGCCACCCTTGACTTGCCGCTGCCCGCGCGCTTCGCCGCGCTCGCCGGCATGCTTGACGCCGCGCAGGTGGCGCAATTGACTGAACGCATTCGCGTGCCCAATGATTGCCGCGATTTGGCGCTGGTCTATGTGCGCCATGCCGCACTGCTCGCGCAGGCCACTACGCTCGATGCGCTAGCGCTCACTGAACTCGTCCAGAGCGCGGATGGCTTGCGTCAGGAAGCGCGCTTTCTCTCGGTGATTGCGGTAGCGCAATTGTTCTCGACTTCAGACGCAGCCGCGGCCAAGGCGGCTGCGAAGCGCCTGCTCGCGGCGCTCCATGCCGCGCGCACGGTGGATGCGGGTGCCATTGCACGCCAACATGCGAATGCCCAGGACATCGCCGCCGCCGTCAAGCAAGCGCGCGTGGCCGCTGTGGCTGGCGCCATCGTTTGAATTCTGTCCGTTTCCAACCCTGTCAAGGAGTCTACCGTGATCGATCTGTACACCTGGGGTACGCCCAATGGCCGCAAGGTTTCCATCATGCTCGAAGAGTGCGCGCTGCCCTATCGCATGCACGAAATCAATATCGGCAAGAACGACCAGTTCACGCCCGAGTTCATGGTGATCAACCCGAACAGCAAGATTCCGGCGATTACCGACTCTGACGGACCGGACAGCAAACCAATCCACTTGATGGAGTCGGGCGCGATCCTGATCTATCTCGCAGGCAAGACCGGCAAGTTTCTGCCTGCATCAGTACGCGGCAAATACGACGCGCTGCAGTGGCTGATGTTCCAGATGGGCGGGGTTGGCCCGATGTTCGGCCAGACCCATCACTTCATGCGCGCCGCACCGGAAAAAATAGAATACGGCATCAAGCGCTATCACAACGAAACCAAACGTCTGTACGGCGTGATGGACAAGCATCTGGGCGGCACGCCTTATCTGGCGGCAGGGGAATACACCATCGCCGACATCGCCACCTTTCCGTGGGTGTCGCGCCACGAATGGCATCAGGTGGATCTGAACGCGTTCCCCAACGTGAAGCGCTGGTTCGACATCATCGGCAAGCGGCCGGCGGTAGTGCGCGGGATGAACGTCCCGGCGCCGAAGGTGTGAGGGTTGCGTCCGCGGTGCTGTGGTTGACGGCCGCTGCTTACCTGCGCGCGTAGCGCTGCAGATAGTTGGTGATTTCCTCGCTGCGGTACTGCGGCTCGGCCGGGTTGTTGCGTGACCCGACGACACGGTTCATCCACGTCATGTGTTGTTCCATGCGCGCCACCACGCGCGGCCACTCGCTGGCACGATAGCGCTTTGGATCAGGCGCAATGTGGCATTGCGCGCACGCCTGCACGTAGCTGGTCCACGCGCGGGTTTTGCCGGCCTCGGGCAGGGCGGATTGCTCGATGTGTTTTTGCGCATGCTGTTGCAGATAGTCAGTGATGACGCGCGTCTCGGCCGTGTTTGGTGCGCGCACACCGGCCATTAACTCTTTCATTGTCCTGCCCATGTTGCCGCGGCCTTCCATGCGCGGCGTCATGCGCGCCACAATGGCCGGCCACTTGGCGGCGTGATGCATCGCGGGTGGCGCGAGATGATGGCATTGCACGCAATACTGCGCAGTGAGGCGTGCGCCGCGTGATTTGGGTGCGGGCAGTTGCGCAGGCTCGATCACCGGTGGAATGATCCGCCGCAGCATTTCGCCGTGCGCGCTTTGCTCCCAGCGCGTGCGCGAAGCACTGACCAGGTTTTCGGCGTCACCCGCGTGCGCCGCTGCCATTGCAAAGCTCATCATCCACGCACCACACAGCCACGCAACACGGATCATCGGTGTCATGGAGTTGGCCGCCGGGTATCAGAGCGTATGCCTGCGGTCGCCATGCGCGAAGCCACGCCAGCTTTGCGCCGGCCCTGGTGACAATCCGCGCGACACTGCAAGCACCTTGAACAATTCGCCCATCTCGGCAGGTGAGAGCAGCGCGTTCGCTTGTTGCGTGAGCGCACCGTGACGCTTCACATCCTGCGGGTCACTCTGCCCCAGCAGATCAGCAATGCCGCACTGGATCAAGAACTGCGCCTGCGTGGTGTAGCCATCGACGTTCAACCCGGCATCCTGCGCCGCAAGGGCAACTGCACTGAAATCCACGTGCGTGGTGAGGTCGCACAGACCCGGCAGATAAAACGGATCATCGAGTGCGTGATGCCGGTAGTGCGCACGCAGGGTGCCGGTGCTGCGCTGCGAGTGATAGAACTCGCGCGCCGGAAAGCCGTAGTCAATCAGCAGCGCAGCCGCATGGCGCATGCGCGGCGCGAGTGCGTTGATCCACGCGATGGCCGCGAGGTTGATTTCGCTGGTGTAGCCATCGCCGAGGTTGTGCTCGCCCGCTAGCGTGGTCATGGCAGCGCGCACTGCTCCGCCGGCGGCCCGTTCGATGACCTTGAACCCGGTGTCGTTACATGCCACGCAGCGCTCGACTAACGCGCCATCGTGCCAAGTGACCCAATGTGCGGGCATGGCGTCGAGCACTTCGTTGGCGATCACGCAGCCGTCGATGGCATCGGGCAGGGCGTCGAGCCATTTGACGCGGTGCACGAGATGCGGCACTGACGCGTGCAGCGTGGCTTCCTGTTGTGCGCGCAGACTGCCGGAGACTTCGATGATGCGATAGCGCTTGCAGGGCGTGCCAAGCGCATCGAGTTCGGCCAACAGCACCGCAGCGAGCGCGCCGCTGCCCGCGCCAAATTCAAACACCTCGGCGAACGTGGGCGCCTCGCCCGGTGCGTGCCGCTCAGTGCGGCTGGCCGCCATCACCTCGGCCACCTGACGTGCCAGGGTGCGGCCAAACAGGGGCGAGATTTCCGGTGCGGTAACGAAGTCGCCCGCCGCGCCAAACTTCGCGGCACCGCCGCTGTAATAGCCGAGTTGCGGCGTGTAGAGCGCGAGCGCCATGTAGCGCGCGAAGGAAATCGACCCGCCCGCAGCCTCGATTTCGCTACGGATGTGCGTGCAGAGCGCGGCGCTGGCAGCGCGCGCGTCGGCATCGGGGGCCGGCAAGTTGGCGGCGTGGCGCAATGGCGTAGGGATCGTCACAGTAAAATCGGCATCTTAGCGGCAGTCACTGGTGGCGCTGGCGCCAGTCAGGCCCTGTCACCGGAGCATCGCGCTTGCCGCTCTTGCGTGACATCGACAGCAGACGATTGTTGCGCCAGTGCCGCGCCTTTTCCATTGCGTTCAACCATGACCAACACCTCCCCCAGGGCTTATCTCGTCACCGGCGCCGCGCGCCGGGTCGGCGCGGCTATCGTGCGGCGTTTGCATGCCGATGGCGGCAACGTGCTGATCCACTATCGCAGCGCGCGCAGCGAAGCCGAGGCACTGGCGCAAGAGCTCAATACCAGCCGGCCCCACTCCGCACAGGCGCATGGATTGGACCTGTCCGCGGTCGATGGCCTGCAAGGCTTGGTGGGAGCGGTTCTTGAAGCCTATGGCCGGCTCGATGGCCTGGTCAACAATGCGTCCGGTTTCTTTCCCACGCCGTTTGGTTCCATCACGCCGGTGCAATGGGATGAACTGCTGGCGAGCAACCTGAAGGCCCCGCTGTTTCTGGCGCAGGCTGCTGCGCCCGCCTTGAAGAAAACGCGCGGTGCGATTGTCAACATCATCGACATCCACGCCGAACGGCCGCTCAAGGACTACGTTGCCTATTCGGTCGCCAAGGCGGGTCTGGCCGGCCTGACGCGTTCGCTCGCACTGGAGCTGGCTCCCGAAGTGCGCGTCAATGGCGTCTCGCCTGGCGCGATCAACTGGCCAGACGACGCCACCAACGGCGGTCAGTTTCCGGCAGCGGAGCGTGCCCGCATCCTCTCCACCACCCCGCTGGGGCGCGAAGGCGGCGACGCAGAAATTGCCGGCGCAGTAGCCTATCTGCTCTCGGGCACGCGCTATGTCAGCGGCCAGATTCTCGCGGTCGATGGCGGGCGCTCGATTTACATATGAATGCAGACGTGAACGCAGACCTGAACGCAGCGGTAACCATGCTTGCCGCCTCCCCGGCGCCGCTGACCCAGCGCGACCAGAAACGCGCCTACAGCGACAACAAGCTCGAGAAGCGCCTGTGCCGCGAAGTCGGGCGCGCCATCGGCGACTTCAACATGATCGTCTCCGGAGACCGCGTCATGGTGTGCCTGTCCGGCGGCAAGGACAGCTACGGTCTGCTCGACATCCTGTTGCTGCTGCGCGAGCGCGCGCCGATCGACTTTGACATCATCGCGGTCAACCTGGACCAGAAGCAGCCGGGTTTTCCCGAGCAGGTGCTGCCCGATTACCTGACCCGGCGCGGCGTCAAGTTTCATATTGAAGAGCAGGACACCTACTCGATCGTCAAGCGTGTCATCCCCGAGGGCAAGACCACCTGCGGCCTGTGCTCGCGCCTGCGGCGCGGCATCCTGTATCGCGTTGCCGGTGAACTCGGCGCCACCAAGGTCGCGCTCGGGCACCACCGCGGCGACATCCTCGAAACGCTGTTCCTCAACATGTTTTTCAACGGCCAGCTCAAATCGATGCCGCCCAAGCTGGTGTCCGACGATGGCAAGCACGTCGTGATCCGCCCGCTCGCCTATGTCAAGGAAGCCGACCTCGAGCGCTTCGCCGCCGTGCGCGGCTTTCCGATCATTCCGTGCAACCTGTGCGGCGCGCAGGAGACCCTGCAGCGGCGCGAGATCAAGCACATGCTGGCCGACTGGGAGAAGCGCTTTCCCGGACGGATCGAATCGATCGCATCGAGCCTGGCGAGCGTCAAGCCGTCGCACCTGATGGATGCGCAGCTGTTTGGATTTCGCGACCTGGTCGCCAGCGGTACGCCGAATGCGGCAGGCGATATCGCCTTTGATGAAGAGCCTTGCAGTGCGCCCGCCACGCTGCGTTGGTCGCCGGCGGCGCAATGATGCTGCCTCGCGCCCAGCCGACGTTATTGGGCTGTGGCGCGGCGCGGCGACGCACCCGGATGCAGCGGCGCTCAGCGCCACCATGGCGGTCAGCCTGTCGCCGGCAGCAGTGCCTCGATGGTGCTGCAAAAATCCTCGACCGCGCTGGCCTTGAGAATCACCTCGTGCACGCCCGCACCGGCGGCTTGCGCACGCAGATGTTCGTCGACGAAACCGGTGGCCACGACCACCGGCAGCGTGGCGCGGATCAGTCGCACTTCGCGCGCGACATCCAGCCCCGACATCCCGGGCATGTTGTAGTCGGTCAGCACCAGGTCAAAGGCCGCCGGATCAGCGCGCAGCGCCTCGAGCGCCGCTTGCTGGTTGGTGTGGGCGCTGACGCGAATGCCGTGCCGTTCCAGCAGGCGCTTGACCAGAAATACCAGTGCGGCATCGTCATCAAGATACAGAATCTGGCGGCCTGCGCTGATCGGCATCGCGCTGCCGCCAGGCGCAGCGTCCTGAGCGCGCGCCGGCGCGTCGGACGGCGCGGCCGCCGGCGGCAGAAACAGCGTGAACGTGGTTCCCCGGCCAACAGTGCTCTCGACCACGATGGCACCTTCGTGCGCCTGCACAATGCCGTGCACCACGGACAACCCGAGGCCGGTGCCCTCTCCGAAGGGCTTGGTGGTAAAGAACGGTTCGAAGATTCGCGCGAGCGTGCCTGCAGCCATGCCGGGGCCATCGTCGCTGACAGCGAGCCGTACTGTGCGGCCGGGGCGCTGGGCCAGCAAGGCCTGCAGCGCCGGGTGCTTTTCCGCCAATGCCGCATCCAGGTCTACGGTATCGAGGCGTATCTCGATGCGTCCCGGTGCATCGCGCATCGCCTGCATGGCGTTGGTGGCCAGGTTGATCAGTACTTGCTCGATCTGCGTCTTGTCCCCAAGTACTGCCGGCACCGCAGTATCGCAGTGAATCTCGAGCGCTACGCGCGCTGGCAGCGTCGCTCGCAGCAGCCGCACCGACTCTTCAATGACTGGCGCCAATGCCAGCTGGCGGCGCGCGGTCGGTTCGCGGCGGCTGAACGACAGTATTTGTTGCACCAGATCACGCGCCCGTGTGCCGGACTTGCGAATTTCTTCAAGGCTTTCCAGTACGGGAGCGTTGGCACCGGCATCCTGACGTGCCAGGTCGGCGTTGCCGAGGATGGTGGCAATGATGTTGTTGAAATCATGGGCGATGCCGCCGGCGAGCGTGCCGATGGCCTCCATCTTCTGCGATTCGCGCAATTGCGCTTCGAGCGAGGCGCGCGCGGCTTCGGCAGCCTTGCGCTCGGTGATGTCGCGCACCGAAACGTGCACCGCCGGCCGGCCATCGTAGATGATCGACGTTCCCTGCACTTGCGCGTCGATGATGGTCCCGTCCAGGGTGAGCAGCCGTTCTTCAGTCATCGGTGCGCTGGCGCCGTGCTCAATCACCTGCTTGACCCGCGCAATCACCGATTGGCGCGCATCGGGATGCACCAGATCGAGCAGCACCCGTCCGACCATCTCTTGAGGCGAGCCGGCGCCAAACAGCTCGGCGCCGGCCGGATTAACAAACAACACCTTGCCGTCACGGTGCACCACAAAGGGGTCGGGTGACCACTCGATCAGCGTGCGGTAACGCATTTCGCTTTCCCGCAGTGCGGCCTGCGCCAGTTGGCGATCGGTGACGTCTTGCACGATCCCTATCGCCCGCAGAGGGGTGCCGTCAGCAGCAAACTCAAATTCGGCTGATTGCCGAACCCAGCGCGTGGCACCGCGCGCCAAGATGCGGTGCTCATGGTCAAACGCAGTGCCTTTGAGCGCAGCCTGCCAGGCCTGTTCCAGCGCGTCGCGGTCTTCCGGGTGGACGCTTTTCATGTAGGTAGCGTGACTTCCTGAAGTGCCGTCAGGAACGCCGAATATGCGGCAGGTTTCGTTCGACAGGCGCATTTTGTCGGCACCGAGGTCATATACCCAGCTACCGGCTTTTGCGACACTTTGCGCGCGCTGCAGCTCGGCTGTGCGCGTTTCGACTTCGGCGGTGCGCAAGGCGAGCGCGTGGCCCATTTGGCTGACTTCGGCGTGCCGGTTGCCATAAGCGCGCACAAGATAGACGATCAGCGCCGTGGCAAGCGTCACGATGAGTATCTGCACGACGGCGAACATGAGGGCTGAAGTGGGCGGCTGCGGCGGCAACACGCCCGATGCTTCGGCGAGCACAAATCCGGCGAGCGCGGCCACGGTGACACCGGACATCGTCAGTGCCGCGCGCGTGCCGATCAGCCATCCAGTGAGGATGATGCTGACCGGGTAGGCGTACACCACCACCGAACGCACGCCACCGACGTAGGCCGCTATTGCGGTAATCGTCAGCCAAGCCCCCGCTGTCAGCATGTATGCGGCGGCCTGGACCCGTCCACGCCAGACCAGGCCCAAGGTGCCCAGTGATACCAATACCGCAAGTAGTGGTCCGAAGTAGCGCGTAGTTTGCTCAGGCGCCGTGATGCGGATGACGAGCATGAACACCAACGCACCGGTGAGCAGGATGGTGCTGGCGATCTTGAGGTAGGCGAGCGAGGGCTCCCAGAAAATCGGGTTGTTACCGTCCGGCGCAGCGCCAGCGCCGTTGTGTTTTGCATCCCTTTGCTGGTCGACCATGGCGTGCCCGGACTAAGTCCTCTTTCTATGTGCCTGTGGTTAAGCGAATTGATGGAACGTTATTCAAGAGCGTCTTTGCCGGCAACGGCACTCCCCCACTATAAACCCGCTGCGTGGTGCGCAATGGCAGGAATTGCCGGACATTTGATCTGCAGCAAACCTGAATCCGCAGTTGCGGTTAGATTGGGCAGGTCTGATCGCTTTTCGGAGGGCCCATGCGCCGTTGCTTCTTCTTGCCGTTGCTTGCCTGCATCCTGTGGATTCCGCTGCGGGCTGCGGCACAGGCGCCCAGCCCGCAGTCACGCGGTGAACTGCTCTATTCAACGTTTTGCGTCGCCTGTCATACCACGCAGATGCACTGGCGCGACAAGCGCATTGCGGTCGACCTGCCCTCGCTTAAGGCGCAGGTACGCCGCTGGCACACCAATGCCGGGCAGAAGTGGAGCGAGGCCGACATTGACGAGGTGGTGCGTCATCTGAACCGCATCTACTACAAGTATCCGCCGGCGACGGAGCGGGGCTAGGCCGCCCATCTTTTCAATCTCGCATCGCCGACGCGGGTATTTTTCCGGCCAGCGCTTGTATGGCTCCACAAAAATCCTCCAGCGCGCTGGTCTTGAAGATCAGCTCCTGAACACCCGCCGCAGTGGCGTGCGTGCGCAGTTCTTCATCGATGAAGCCCGACGCGATCACGACCGGCAGGTCTGGCCTGATCAAGTGTGCTGCGCGCGCCACGTCCAGCCCGGACATGCCGGGCATGTTGTAGTCAGTAATCAACAGGTCATACGCCGCCGGGTCCGCGCGCAGCGCGTCGAGCGCGTCGCGCTGGTTGACATGGGCCCCGACCCGCCAGCCGCGCCGCTCGAGGACGCGCTTGACCAGAAACACGAGCGCCTCTTCGTCGTCGATGTACAGCAGGCGCGGACCAGGGCCACCCGTGGTGCGGGCTTCCGGCTTGCGCGTCATCGCGGTGGCATCCGCATCAGATGGCTGCGCGGCGGGAGAATCGGCAGCGTTGGCCGTGGACGACACGCCTGCCGGCAGGTAGAGCACAAAGCTGGTGCCGTTGCCAGGCGTACTGTCGACCACGATTTCACCATCGTGCCCATGCACGATGCCATGTACCACCGACAGTCCCAGCCCAGTGCCTTCGCCGACTGGTTTGGTGGTGAAAAATGGCTCAAATACCCGCGCCAATGTCTCTGGCGGCATGCCTGGTCCATCGTCACTGACGCTCAGTTGCACGATCTGCCCGGCGTAGCGGCCGATGAGAGCGCGCAAGGCTGGCTGCGTTGCCGAGGCGAGTACCTCCGCTGGCACCACGCCCAAGCGGATGTCAACGCGCCCGGGCCGGCCGCGCATGGCCTGCGCAGCGTTGGCAACAAGATTGATCAGCACCTGTTCCATTTGCGTGGCGTCCGCTAGAACGGCAGGGACCCCTGGATCAAGATGCGCTTCCAGTGCGACCCGCGCCGGCACTGTGGCGCGCAGCAATCGCAATGATTCGTTGATCACCGGCGCAAGCGGGATGCGCTTGCGCGCGGTGGGTTGGCGCCGGCTGAACGAGAGAATCTGTTGCACCAGATCGCGCGCGCGGCTGGCCGCCTTGCGAATCTCGTCAAGACTCTCAAGCGCCTCCGCATGAGCCTGCATGTCCTGGCGTGCCAACTCGGCGTTACCGAGAATCGTGGCGATGATGTTGTTGAAGTCATGGGCGATGCCTCCCGCCAGGGTGCCGATTGCCTCCATCTTTTGTGATTCGCGGAGCTGCGCTTCAAGCGTGGCGATGGCCTCAAGTTTCCTCGACTCCTGCAACTGCGTTTCGAGCAAGAGGCGCTCGGCCTCGGCCTGTTTGCGCGCGGTGATGTCATTGCCGAACACATAGAAGAGGCTCTTGCCCCCGGGTTTCGACGGCCCTGCAACGTAGCGCAATTCGTGAAACTGTTGCGCACGCACGGGTGTTGCCGGATAGTGTCTCTCAACGGATGTGGTCTGGTCAGCCGCGGCTCGCCTGATATCGGGAGCGAGTTGCTCAAAGGCCGTTTGCCCAAGCACATCGCGCATTTTTCGGCCAGCGATCTGGTCGACCGGCAAGCCCATCAACCCGGACAGGCGCTCATTGACGTGCTGGTAGACGAAATCTTCGTCGATCACCGCGATGTAACCAGGGAAGGCATCGAGCAGCGCGCGCTGTTCGGATTCGCGCCGGCGCAGCGTCTCGAGCGCGCCGACATAGGCCGTCACATCGGTAAAGGTGCGTACCTGCGCTCCGTGCGGCAGCATGCGCCTGCGCACTTCGATCAGTGCGCCGGAGCGGGAGCGACGCACATAAACCTCAGGCAGATCAACTCCGCCATTCGCCGATGCCTGCCGCACGCCGCTCGTGTCGATAAAACTGCCGTCTGTGTCGATATCGCCGCGTTGGATCTGAAAGCGCACGATGTCGTTCACCGTTGCCGATGGCGTCAGCAGTGATTCGGGCAGGTCAAGCAACTCAAGCATGCGCCGGTTGTACACGCCTATACGGCTGGTTGCATCAGCACTCACGATGCCCTGATCGATGTTGTCGAGGGTCAGTTGCAACTCATCGCTCTTGCGCTGCAGTTGCTCGGTTGTCTCCAGCAACTGCTGCTCGGCAACCTTGCGTTCGGAAATGTCAGTCCACAAGCCAATTGAACCGATGCGTTGACCGTGTCCATCGTGGATTGGTGTGGCGTTGTTGAAGCAGTGCACGTGTGAGCCATCCGGGCGCGTAATGCCGATTTCGTAGCCACCGGTCTTGCCGGTTTGGCGCGCTGCGATTTCGTCGCGCATGATCCGCAGATTGTCCGCATCGAAAAACTCGAACACGCTGCGCCCGAGCACCGCCTCACGTGGCCGGCCCAGCAACCCGCACATCGCAGGGTTGAGATCAATTGTCAGCCCGGCGGTGTCGATGTACCAGAAGCCTTGCTGGGTGGTGCGCAGCAACAGCGGCAGCAGGTAATGCTTCTCGGCCAACTCGCGCCGCGCGTCTTCGGTCTGCGCGGCGTTGCGGCGGGCTTCGTCCGCACTTTGTTCTTCGGCCAGCCGCAGGCGCACTGATTCCTGCACCAGGCCCTGGGTGCGCCACGCGCTCAGCATGCCGGAAACCGCAAGAAACAGCATCACTGCACCAATGGCGGTAAAGCCTTCGTCGCCGCGGGTGAAAAAGTGAACCAGCAGCGGCGTGATGGTCGGGATGACGAATGCTGCAGCCGCAGCAACATCAAAAGCAGTCGCCAGCAGGGAGCCCGCTGACATCGCGAAGAGGGCGATCGACAACAGGTCAAACTGGCTGTGGCTGGCGGCTGGAAGCAACAACAGGCCGGCCAGCGACCACGCCAGACCGTGCGCTGCGAAGCAGATGCGATAGCGGAACAGCCAGCGCGCGCTGTCGGCAAGCTGTGGATCAGCGCGCACGTGCGCACGCCAGACAGCGATACGCGCAGCGAGCGCGAAACCGAGCGTGGTGAGCCACAGTACCAGGGGTAATTCGCTGCTGGAGCTCCAAAGAAGAATCGCCAGCAGCGCGCCCATTCCAACGCTGAAAATCACCGAACTGGCAGAAATGGCACGGTGCAGCCGCAAGCGCTCCGCTTGCACCGTCCGCGCCAAGGTGTGGCTGTGCAGTGTGGGATCAGTCATGCAATACCGGAACGGTTACAGGTATGGCGAGGGCCATGCCCTCAAGCCTATTGCGCGGATGGTACTCCGAGCGGGACGCAATTTGGACTTGGAACAGCCAGGTCTTGTCCGCAGACTAATGCGCGCGTGATGCTGGCGTCAGAGAGGGTTTGCGGTTGAGCGTCTGCATGTCAAACCCGGCGGCCTGCTTGTAGCGCGCGGCAATCGCTTTACGCTCGGCCATTGGCAGCACTTTTTCCAGATCGTCGAAGCCATCCGGCGCGCGCTCTTCAACACGCTGCATCACTGCGTCCGGTCCTTCGGCGCGCGTGAGTTCCAACAGTTTGCTGGTGGCAGGCAGGCGCTCGGCCTCGTAGGCAGCCAGTGCGCTCTCGATGGTGGGTTGGGTGGCGAGTTCATACGCGAGTTTGCGCGCGTCGAGAATCGCCTGCGATGCGCCGTTCGAGCCGATGGGGTACAAGGCGTGCGCGGCGTCGCCGAGCAACACGCAGCGCCCCTGCACCCAGGTGGGCGCCGGGTTGCGGTCGCTCATCGGGTATTCGTAGACCGCCTGCGCGTCGCGGATCATCTTGCCGACATGCATCCAGCCGAAGTTCCATTTCTCGAAATCGGGCATGAAGTCCTCGAGCTTGCCCAGGCGGTTCCAGTCTTGCGGGGCGTGCAGGTCGGTGGCGTCAAAGGTGAGCTCGGCGATCCAGTTGATCAACTGGCGCTGCTCGCCGTATTCGTCATCGAGCTGGCGGATCGGATAACACACCCATTTTTTCCACGCATAACCGGCCAGCATCATCGAGGCGCCGGTGAGGAAGGGCTTGGCAACAGTGGTGCCGCGCCAGAGGATGCGTTTGCTCCACACCGGCGGGCCTTCATCGGGGAAAAACTGGGTGCGGATCGCCGAGTGGATGCCGTCGGCGGCGATCACCAGATCCGCACTCGCAGCTGGTGAATCGGGCAGGGCGTTGCCGGCGGCGTCGACAAAATGCGCTGTGGCGCGCGGGCCGTCTTGCGTAACCGCTGTGGCGCGATGCCCGGTGACGACTGCGTCGCGCCCCATGCGCTCCACCACCGCATCGTAGAGCAGCATCTGCAGGTCGCCACGATGGATCGAAAATTGCGGCCAGTGGTAGCCGGCAAACGTGCCGCGCGGCTCGCGCCAGATGATCTCCCCGCGCTTGGTGGCATACACCAGCTCCTCGGTACGAATGCCGATGGCGTCGAGTTGGGGCAGCAGCCCGAGCTCGGCAAGTTCGCGTACCGAATGCGGCAGCACATTGATGCCGACGCCGAGCGGCTTGATCTCGGGCGACGATTCGTAGACGCGGCAGGCAATGCCGGCGGCGTGCAGCGACAGCGCGGTGGCCAGGCCGCCGATACCGCCGCCGAGGATGATGGTGTTCATGGGGTTCGATCAGGGAGCGGCAACAACGGGTTCCATCACTGACGATGCTTGCGCGATGGCGGCGCCGGAGCGGAATTATAAGATGGGGTCCGTGCGCTGCTACACAGAACGCAGTTCGAGTGCGCAGTACCATCAAATTGATCCCGCTCTGTTTATGAGGCACCAAGCCAATGCGCACCACCATCCAAGCGGCACTGCTGCTGGCCCTGTGTTGCCTCCCTGGCGCATCTGTCATCGCGCAGGACAAGGTGGAACGTTCACGCGGCGAGCTGCTCTATTCAACCTTCTGCGCATCGTGCCACACCACCCAGGCGCACTGGCGCGACAAACGCATCGTCACCGACCTGAAGGGCCTGCGCGAGCAGGTGCGCCGCTGGCAGGGCAACGCCGGGCAAAACTGGAGCGACGCTGACATCGAAGAGGTCGTGAACCATCTCGACCGCCTGTACTACAAATACCCGGCGACCAGCGGCAAGGGTTGATCCTTTCCGAACCATCGAGTGGCCGGAGAACCGCTCCAGGAGCCATTTTCGTCGGCACAAAACCCGGAAACCATTGGTGGCCAACGGTTTCAGAAGATCGGTGGTTTGCGTAAACGGAGATTGTCGCTTGATGCAGGACAAGCGCGCGTTCCATGGTGTGCCTATTAGGCGGGTAGGAAGCGAAGATCGATCACATCGCCGGGTTGACTGGCATGAAGTAGCGGTGCCGTCGCGCTATTGTTTCGTCTTGTTCGCCTTGTAGCTGCTCTCCAGGCGGTCCAGCGCGGCGTCGCGCTCTTCGCGAATCTTCGAGGCGCAGATACGCTTTTCCTTGCCTTCAAGGGGATTGCAATCGATGAAGCGGTAAGAGTAGGCCTCCTTGAGGCGGCTGCGCTCGTTGCGGTATTCACCTTCAGTCATAGCGAAGGCAGAGGTCGCAAAGCCACCCAGGGAAGCGGCGATGACGAGGGCGATCAAGGTGTTTTGCATGGCGCTGCTCCTTCGGTTACACGAACTCGAATTGAAGCATGCGTTTACACATCTCTACTGTGCGGTGAAGCACGGAGGCATGATGAAAATGGGATGCGTGACATCCAATTTACACACGACAAAAACAAAGCCCCGCAAGGTGCGGGGCCGGTTCGTGTCAGCGCTCGATATTGCTGGTGCCGGGAGGGGGAATCGAACCCCCACTCTGTCTCCAGAACTGGATTTTGAGTCCAGCGCGTCTACCAATTCCGCCATCCCGGCCGGGGTGACTGATGTATCTAGTGCGAACTGAAATTATAGCCGAGGCCTCGCAGCTAAAATCGGGCGCGCCGATGACTGCCTCCGCCCATTTCACGCTTGATGACTTTGACTTCGCGCTGCCGCCGGCGCTGATTGCACAGTTTCCTGCGCCGGCGCGTGGGGCAAGCCGGTTGCTGGTGCCACAGCGGGACGCGATGCGCGATCTGCTGTTTCCCGATTTGCGCATGCTGCTCAAGCGTGGTGACCTGCTGGTGTTCAACGAGACGCGTGTCGTGAAGGCGCGCTTGTTTGGCGAAAAGGCGAGCGGCGGAAAAATTGAATTGCTGATTGAGCGTGTGCTCGGTCCCACCTCCGCACTGGCGCATATTCGCGCCAGCAAATCGCCGCAGCCGGGGTCGCGCATCGCCGTGGCGGGTGTGGACGCCACCGTGCGCGAGCGGCGTGACGCGCTCTACTTGCTCGACTTTGGCGGTGAGAATGTGTTTGATCTGATGGAGCGTGCCGGCGTGATTCCGCTGCCGCCCTACATCGACCATCCTGCCACCAAGTCGGACGAAGCGCGCTATCAAACCGTGTACGCGAAAACGCCGGGCGCGGTGGCTGCGCCGACGGCGGGTTTGCATTTCGATCAAGCGATGCTGGATCTATTGGCGGCGCAGGGCGTGGAGACCGCATTTCTTACTCTGCACGTTGGGGCCGGGACGTTTCAGCCGGTGCGGGTTGACCACATTGCCGACCACGTGATGCATAGCGAGTGGTACGACATCGCGCCGGTGTGCGCCGATCGCATCGCCGCCACGCGCGCAGCGGGCGGGCGCGTGATCGCGGTGGGCACGACTTCATTGCGTGCGCTCGAGAGCGCGGCGCTGGCTGCGGCAGAGGGACAGTTGTTGGCGGCGGGTGCGCGCGATACCACCATTTTCATCACGCCGGGCTTCGAGTTCAAGGTGGCCGATGCGCTGCTCACCAATTTTCATTTGCCCAAGTCCACGTTGATGATGCTGGTGTCGGCATTTGCGGGCTACGACCTGATCCGCGCCGCGTATGCGCATGCGATTGCGCAGCACTACCGTTTTTTCAGCTATGGCGATGCGATGTTTTTGGAGCGGGAGAGGAAGATCCACAACTGAGGGCGTGCATCGGACCCTATCCGGCGGCTTCGCCAGCGCTTCGAGGCCAGCGATTTTCAGCCGGTCGCTTGGCACCCACGCAACCATGTCGTTGCCATCTTTGGCAACGTAAAGATGACCGGACCACCAACATTTGCGGCGAAGCAGCCTTCCGCTGTTGTGGTTCCGTGTCGATCGACAGGTTATCCGTCATCGCCGCGCCCTCACAAATACTCCAGATTGAATAGCTGTATTGGTACCGCAGCCATAGAAGTCCATGTCGGCAGGATTGCACATGTTTCTCTTTGGATCTGATGGGTCGCGCACCTTTAGCTGAAGACGCTTGCCTCGCACCGTGAGCGCGACTTCACAACTTGCGTCTGAATATGAGTATTTACCTGGCACCAGTAGTGTCCCAACGTTTTCAGAGGAGAACGCCCTGAATTGGCGTTTTTTGCGGCTCTGAATCAGAGGGGGCGGTTGGAAGTAGTTGATTTATCGGGATTGTTTCGAACATGGTCAAACTCAGGATTTGTAGAATTTCAT
>JANPAR010000036.1:0-36610 GCA_031430015.1 Burkholderiales bacterium | reverse complement strand
GCGCTTCGCGCCGCTCCTTTATCCCCCGCTCAAACCGCGCCACCGTCATCCCGATCAGCGGGCGATACAGGTGGCGCAATAGCCAACCCGGCACCCGCATTGCTCAAGCGGCCCGCGCTCCTCAAGGGCGACTCTGGCTCTGGGGTGCACCATGAAGCGCAGGCCGTAGGGGCGGTAGTGTTCGTCGCTGCGCCAGAATTCGATCCGGTGCAGGTGCTTGACGCTTTTGTAGCCGTAATGGGCCGGGGCGATGAGGCGCAGCGGGGCGCCGTGTTCTATCGGCAGGGGTTGGCCGTCGAGGTGGTCGGCGAGGAGTACGTCGGGGCCCAGCAGGTCTTCGAGCGGCAGGCTGGTGCGGGCGCCGTCCTGGGCACGTAGCACGACGAAGCGCGCCGCAGCGGGGTCCGCCGGGCAGAGCGGCACGACGATCTGCTCGTAGAAGTCGCCGTAGTACTAAGTGCGGCGCACGCCGCTCCAGCGTAGGCCGCGGCAGGTCCAGGTGGTGACGCAGTGAAAGTCCGAGGTTTGCTCTACGCGCGGGAGTTGCGCGAGCGGGTTGCCTACATCGGTGCCGACATTGGTCGGGGAAGCTGTCGAGGGCGTGGCGGCGTCACTGCTGTCGGGAAAGCTGACGTGCAGGTCGATGCGGTCGGTCTGGCTGGGGAAGCGTGTCGCGAACGGGGTGAGGCCGAAGCGCGGGAAGTCGGGTCGTTCGCGTTGGCCGGGGGGGAGGGGGTGGGCATCGTCATGATCGCTATGCTATTCCAGCCGCGTAGCCAGACGTGGGCTCGCTGAAATTCGGTGTTCTGCTTGCTCTGGTACGATCAACTTTTGTTCGCAAGGATGCCGCCATGGCCGTCACATTGCAGTCTTTGGGGATCGAGCGTCTGGGCATGGAAGACCAACTGGCGTTGCTTGACCAGTTGTGGGACAGCATCACCGCTGCTGGCGGGCCGCCGTTGACGGACGCGCAGCGCCTCGAATTGGACCGGCGGCTGGCGGATCACGAAGCCAACCCGGATGATGTCGTCTCGTGGGATGAAGTGAAGCGTTCGATCTCGGAGCGCATCAAGCAGTGACCCTGGCGGTCGCGTTCCGGTCTGCGGCGCGCAGCGAATTTGATGAGGCGGCGTTAAGGTACGAATCGAATCGTGCGGGGCTGGGTGCCGGCTTCATTGCCGCTATCGACCAGGCTATTTCGCTTGCGGCGGAACATCCGCTGCGCTATCCGGTCATTCACCGGGGCATCCGGCGCGTACGTGCGAAGCAATTTCCCTACAGTGTGTATTACGTTGTAGAAGCGGAGCGGATAGTCATCTTGTCCGTGTTTCATTCGAGCCGCAGTCCGCTGGTGTGGCAGCAGCGGATGTAGGCTTTGACTTTTACGCAGCTTCGATGTTGCTGTGCGCTGGATTTTTCACGCAAGATGGGCTGAGAGGCGCTCTCACCATAGGTTCTGTCCTATGATGGGCTGGGATCCGCTCCCATCAACGGTTTCAGGGCGGGTGCATTTCTCGAACTGCGGCAGCTACCGCTGGCTTTGGCCCAGCGCCTCGCGCCGCTCCCGCAGCCCCCGCTCAAACCGCGCCACCGTCATCCCGATCAAGGGGCGATAGAGGTGGCGCAACAGGCAACCCGGCACCCGCATTGCTCAAGCGGCCCGAGCTCCTCAAGCGCAACCCTCGCTCTGGGGTGCACCATGAGGCCCAAGCCACGGCGGGTCCAGGTGGTGACGCAGCGAAGGTCCGACACCCCTTAATCCGGTCTAATCAGGTCAATATTCCGGTTTACAATCCGGTCTAATCCGGTCATTATTCGGGTGTCATGAAAACTGAAACCATCCAGATCACGCCAGAATTGCTCATGCTTCTCTGCGAGGTGGACGAGTTCAAGGGCGCTTGGCGCGCCTTGGGCACGCTGGCACCTGAGCGTTTGAATGCGCTGCGGCGTGTGGCCACGATAGAGAGCATCGGGTCATCCACTCGCATTGAGGGCAGCAAGCTCTCCGACCGCGAAGTCGAGCAACTGCTTTCGAGGCTGGAGATCAAGAAATTCGACAGCCGTGACGAACAGGAGGTGGCCGGTTACGCCGAGACCATGGAGACGGTTTTGCATGCTTTTTCGGACATCCCGTTGACCGAGAACCACCTCAAGCAACTTCATCGCGACCTCCTTCGCTACAGCCAGAAGGATGAGCGCCACCGTGGCGAATACAAAAAGCTGCCCAATAACGTCGTTGCTTTCGATGCCGAGGGCAAGATGGTTGGCGTGGTGTTTGAGACGGCTTCGCCGTTTGATACCCCGCACCGCATGAGTGAACTGGTTGCCTGGCTGAAAGATGCGCGCGAAACCGGCAAACTCCATCCGCTGCTGATCGTGGCGGTGTTCACGGTCACTTTCCTGGAGATTCACCCCTTTCAGGACGGCAACGGCCGCTTGAGCCGCATCCTGACCACGCTGTTGCTGTTTCAGGCCGGCTACGCATACGCGCCCTACAGTTCACTGGAAAGCCTCATCGAGCACAGCAAGGAAGGCTATTACTTTGCATTGCGCCAAACACAGCAGTCCATACGCAGCGATGCTCCCAACTGGCAGCCATGGCTGATGTTCTTCATGCGGGCTTTGCAGCAGCAAAAGCGGCGTCTGGCGGCCAAAGTGGAAAGGGAGAAAGGGTCTCTCGCGAACCTGCCCGAGTTGGCCGTGAGGATTCTGGATTACGTGCGTGACCATGGCCGTGTGACCACGCGCGACATGGTTCGCGAGGCCGGCGCCAGCCCCAACACGTTAAAGACGACGTTCGGCGGCTTGGTCAAAAAAGGTTTGCTGGCTCGGCATGGCGGTGGCCGCTCAATTTGGTACGGGCTTCCCTGATCCGCGTAGCTGGTTTGCACCCAGGCTCTGCGTTTCGCGCCGCTCCCGCATCCCCCGCTCAAACCGCGCCACCGTCATCCCGATCAAGGGGCGATACAGGTGGCGCAATAGCACTGGGCAGCAGGTTTGGTCGGTAGACGGAGGCCGTTGGCGCGAGCGGCTTGCGGCCGCATCGCCCAATTCTGTTCGGGGTCCCCTGCGTCTGGCACCCCAGTGCAGATGACCAGGAGTATGCTAATGGCATGAAGAAGTCCAGTCCCGCGGCTACCGCATCGCCTGACGCGCAGCTGGTCAACACCGGCCGCATGCGTACGCTGTTGCCCGAAGTGTTCTATCGCAACCCGCTGCCCTCCGCGGTCAACGAAGTCAGCGCCCAGGCACGCTATATCGAAGTCAATGACGCATGGCTGGCGTTCTTCGGGATGCAGCGCGAGGAGGTTACGGGTCGCCCGCTGCGCGAAATTGAAATCTGGGCATCTGAGCAGCAACGCCGCGAGTTGCGCGCCCTTCTGGCAACCCAGCCGCGCCTGCTGGATCGTGAAATGCGGGCGAAACGGCGCTCCGGGGAAGAAGCCGACGTGCTGGTTTCCTGGGAGACCTTCGAGGATAACGGCCGGCAATGCATGCTGTGGGTGTTCCACGACATCACGGAGCGCAAACAGGCTGAGCGCCTTCTGCACGAATCGGAGCAGCGTTTTGCGTCAATTTTTGGCAACAGCGCACAGCCAATGACCTTGACGCGGCTCGCCGACGGGGTTTACCTCAACGTCAATCGGGCCTTTGAAACGCTGAGCGGTTTTACTCGGGAGGAAATCATTGGCCGCAGTTCGATCGAGTTGGGGGTCTGGCCCGTTCCCGGGGTGCGTGAAGAATTGAAGCGCCAGTTTGACTCCGGTCAGACGGTGGCGAGCATCGAGACGCAGGCGCGTATGCGTAGCGGCCGCCTGCTGGACATCTATTTTTCTGCGACCCTGATCGAGATTGACGGTGAGAAAACGCTGCACGGAACCGTGTTTGATCTGACGCAGATGCGCCAGGCAGTCAAGGCGCGCGCCGTGTCCGAAGATCGCTTTGCCAAGGTGTTCGCTGCCAGTCCCAGTCCGATTCTGATCGTTCAGGAGGAGGGCGATAGCTACGTCGATGCCAATCAAGCCTGGCTGGACCTGTACGGCTTTGCGCGGGAGGAAATCATCGGTCGCACGTCGGCCGAACTCAATATTTGGGTGGACCGCAGCGAACGCGACCGGCTGGTTGGACAGGCATCGGTGCGCCGCGTCGAAGTACGCCACTACAACCGCGCCGGAGACATCATCGAAGTGGTCGAATCGATCGAGCAAATTGAACTCGACGGGCGCATCGCGCGCATTGTCTGTGTCGAAGATGTAACGCGCCAGCGCCGCGCCGAGCGAGAGCGCGCACAAATGGAGGAGCGCTTTGCCAAGGTGTTTGAGGTCGGGCCCCACCCCATCGTGTTTGCCCGCGCGTCCGACGGCGCGCACATGCAGGTCAATCGCGCATGGCACCAGTTGGTCGGGTACACGGCAGACGACATCCGCGGCCAAACTTCCGAAAGTCTCAATTTATGGGTGGATGCGGCGTTTCGCGAACGGCGAACGAAGCTGCTGGCGCGCGGCGAGCCGGTGCGGAATATGGAAACGCGCATGCGTACCAAGTCGGGCTCCACGGTGGATGTACTCATTTCGTCCGAGCCGCTCAGTTTCGATGGTGAGCAATACGTGCTGACCATGATGACGGACGTGACCGAGCGCAGGCGCGCCGATGACCAGATTCAATACCTCGCCACGCGCGACCAATTGACGGGCCTGCCCAACCGCTCGCTGTTTTCTGATCGTCTGCGCCAGGCCCTCGCGCGGGCGGCGCGTGACAAAACCGGGCTGGCGCTGCTGTTCATTGATCTGGACCACTTCAAGGACATCAACGACACACTGGGTCATCAGGCCGGTGATCAGCTGTTGATGGAAGTCGCGGCGCGCCTGTCGACTGTGGTGCGCGGTGCGGACACGCTGGGCCGCCAGGGCGGTGACGAATTCCTGTTGTTGCTCGACGGCCTTGCCAATAGTGCCGCTGCCGGTCTGGTCGCGGGAAAGCTGGTGGAGGCTCTCAGCGTGCCGTTTCATTTCCACGGACCCGCAATGAAAGTGACGTGCAGTGTCGGTATCAGCGTCTACCCGGATGACGCGGCCAATGAAAAAGACCTCCTGCGCAATGCCGACCTTGCCATGTACGCCGCCAAGGAGTCGGGACGAAATGGTTACCGCTTCTATTCGCCAAGCATGAATCAACGGCTGCAGGAGCGCCTCGAGCTGGAAGAGCAGTTGCGCGGTGCGGTAGAGCGTGGCGAGTTCGTGCTGCACTACCAGCCCAAGGTCAACTTCGCCACGGGTCTGGTGACGGGCTGTGAGGCATTGGTGCGCTGGCAGCGTCCCGGTTACGGGCTCTGGCAGCCGGGACGCTTCGTGGGCGCCGCCGAAGACGCGCGCATCATTGTGCCGATCGGTGAGTGGGTGCTCGGCAGCGCCTGCAGGACGCTGCGGCGCTGGATCGATGCCGGCTTGGCACCCGTCCCGGTGGCTTGCAATCTGTCAGTACACCAATTCTCGCCTGCGCTGCCGGAGCAACTGGCACAGGTGCTGCGCGAAACCGGCGTGCCCGGGCACCTGCTCCAGCTTGAGATCACCGAGTCAGTGATGATGACCAATGCCATCGCCCACCTCGACACCATGCGCCGCATCAAGGCACCCGGTGTGCAGATTGCGCTCGACGACTTTGGCACCGGTTACTCGTCGCTGAGCTACTTGCGCCATATGGATCTCGATGTGCTCAAGATTGACCGCTCGTTTGTGCACGATCTGGACAACAGTGCCGACGCGCGGGCGATTGTCGCTGCCATCGTCGCGATGGCACGCAGTTTCAACCTCAAGACAGTAGCCGAAGGGGTAGAAACGGCGGAGCAGGCCCAGGCGCTCAGGCGCATGCGGTGCGATGACTATCAGGGCTTTCTGTTCAGCCAGGCCCTGCCGGTCGAGCAGTTTGAATCGCAGCACCTGCTCCGGGTGTGAGAGCAAGCAAGGCGCGAATCGTCAAGCCTCACTCATTTGCTTGCCGCTATCGTTTGTGGTTGCTCCAGCACCCACGTCGTTGACAACCCGAACACCAGCCCCCAGAACGCCGCGCCGATGCCAAAGAGCGGCACGTCCGCCACGGTGACGAGGAAGCACACCAGCGCGCCCAGCGTGTATTGGTCGCGAAACGACGAGACGAACGCGGTTTGCAGCACGCGCAGCATGGCCAGACCCGCCAGCGTGGCAATGAAGGCCGGCGGCATCGCCAGCATGAGGCGAGTGAAGAAGGGCGCGAACAACCCGAAACCCAGGCCGAGAATGGCGACGAGGATTGCCGAGGTGTATTGCCGCTCCTTGTCGCCGCTGGCAGAAATGAGTGCGTTCACCGGGCCGGTGAGGCAGGTCGAGACGGTACCGACCAGGCCGGTGACAAACGCCCCCACGCCGCAGGCAATGGTGATGGCGTTGATCGGCGGGTTGTGGCCGTTGGTGCGCAAAATCGCGATGCCCTGGCCGTTCTGCACCACCAGCACGGTAATGGCGAGCGGTACCACCAGCTCGAACATCGCCCTCCAGCTGAACTGCGGCGTGTAAAGATTGGGCTGCACCATACCGAAGAGCGCGCCGGCCGGCGGCTTGTAGGCGCCGAGCAGCCACACCGCAACGGCACCCACCACCAGTGCACCCACCAGCGGCGGGAACACGCGCGCCACGCGCGGCCACACGGTGAGGCCGACGAACACCAGCGTCATCGGCAGCGCCACCCAGAGCTGCTCGTGGAAGGCGCGCACGAGATCAAGGCCGAAGCGCAGGAACACACCCGCCACCATCGCCATCACGATCGGCATGGGTACGGCATCCATCGCGCGCTTGACCCAACCGGACAGCCCCAGCGCCAGCATCAGCACGCCGGTGGCAAGGAAGGCGCCGATCACTTCGGGAAAGGTGAGGTGCGTGAGTGCCGGGCCGACCAGCACCGCGCCGGGGATGCTCCAGAACAGCACCAGCGGCTGCCGGTAGTAAAGCGAGAGCGCGATAGTGAAAAAGCCGTTGAGGAAGAACGCGCCGAAAATCCAGGACGAAATGTCGGATTCCAACAAGCCGCCGCGCGCACCCGTGGTGAGGATGATCGCCACCGGGCCGGTGCAGGCAAACAGGAAGCCGACCACCGCGTTGAGCGCATAGACGCCGCCGAAGTCGGTGAAAAAGCTGCGCGCCGGGGCGGGGGTGGTGGCAGGTGAGGTGGCAGGTGAAGTGGCCGACGAGCTGGACGATGACGTGATCGCTGCGGCGACCGGCGAGCTTGCCGGCGCTTCAAACGGGTTGCGCATCACCGGGCCCGCATTCTGCCGTGTGAATTGGGCAGTGGCCGGGTGACGCGCGGCGCCATCAGGCGCCGATCTGGTGATGCTTGGACATCATGTCCTGCATGTTGATGTTGGCCATCACCAGGCGCTCGGCAAGGATCGCCGAGAGATTCGACATCGCGTAATAGCCGATGCGTGGCACGTCGCGCATCAATTGCTTGAGCGGCGCGCAGGGAATCGCGAGGATGGTCACGTCTTCGAGGGCGCGCACGCGCGCGCTGCGGCGGTGGCCAAACAGCGCGAGCTCACCGAAGACATCACCCTGCATGACTTCGTAGGCGCGCTGGCGATAGGTGTTCTCGCCGATGCGCACGTCGATCCCGACCAGGCCCTTGGGCAGGATATAGAGTTCTTCCCCGGCGCTGCCTTCTTCCATGATCACGCTGTCTTTGGCATAGGCCTTCTCGGTGCACAGGGCGACGATCTTGTTGATGTCTTCGTCCGAGACGTTGCGAAACAACTCGGTGGCCTTGACGATTTCAAACTGGTTCATGGCATGCCTTTCGGAGAAAAAGAAGCGCCGCAAGCGACCAAGCTGTGAGGAGGTTTGCGGGCGGTCGTGAATGTACGGCAGCCATATTAAATTAAATGGTCAAACGCGCGACGCCGGTTTCGGCGCCGGCAACTTTTGGCGTCACGGCATTGAACGCGGGCGGCACGGCGCCGGACGCGGGTTAGCCCAGCAGCGCGGCTATGCGGCCCTGCAGCTTCGGAACCACTTCTTGACCGAACCACGGGTTACGCTTGAGCCAGATGTTGTTGCGCGGGCTGGGATGCGGCAATGGCAGCACGGCGGGCCAATGGCTGCGCCAGTCCAGCACGGTATCGGTGAGGGAGGCTTTACCGGCGTCGGGAAGATGCCAGGCCTGTGCGTACTGGCCGATGATCAGCGTCAACTCGATGTGTGGCATGCAGGCCAGCAGCTGGTTGCGCCAGGTTGCCGCGCATTCGGGCCGCGGCGGCAAGTCGCCGGAGGTGCCGGTGCCAGGAAAGCAGAATCCCATCGGCAGGATGGCGATGCGCTTCGCATCGTAGAACGTGTCCTTGTCGATGCCCATCCAGGCGCGCAGGCGCTCACCGCTGGCATCGTCAAACGGCACCCCGCTCGCATGCACCTTGCTCCCCGGCGCCTGCCCGGCAATCAGGATGCGCGCTGACGGATGCACCTGCAACACAGGGCGCGGCCCGAGCGGCAAGTGGCTTGCGCAAAGCGTACAGGCGCGCACGTCTGCAAGCAGGCGGCCGGTGGCCTTGAGCGTTGGGGGGGCTGGTCGCCCGGGCTGTACCACCGAGTGTCTTTAGGCCGCGCTCACCGCATCGTTGCGCGCGACGCGCTCGCCCTGCGCCAGGCGGCGCATGCGAAACACGAATTCAATCGCGAGTAGCGCAAAGCACAACGGCAGGGGCGCCAGCGACCACCACTCGGGTGTGACCAGGGTCTTGATCGACATGGCGTTGTCGGCCATGCTCTTGAACGTGACGCGTGCGCCGTACCAGACCATCGCACAGCAACAGGCGATGCCCATCAAGTCACTGAACCACTCGCTGTACCACGCGAGCTTCGCCGGCAGGGCGCGCAGCAGGATATCCACGCGGATGTGCTGGCCCTGCCGCAGCAGCCACGGTGCGGCGAGCATGGTCATCAGGTAAAGCAGCATCTCCGAGACTTCGTTGGCCCAGCCGATGCCGCGGCCCACCCAGGGAAAAATCGCCGAAAGGGCGACGTTGCGCGTGAGCACATCGGCGCAGATCACGAGCAGCATCACCAGCAGCGACAGGCTGGCAAGGATCGCGCAGCCTTCGATCAGGCGTGCGAAGTGGCGGTCAAGCGTTTCCACGGCGCGGCCTCGTCAGATGGCAATGCGGAACGTGGCTCACCGTCATCCTTTACCGGCACCCTTTACCGTTACCCCTCACCGGCACCCGCGCGTCACTTCGAGGTCAGGGTCTTCAACTTCTTGGCGAATTCGGGGTTGGCCTTCATCGCGCTGGCCCAGCCGGCGTCGTAGGCCATATCCACATATTTCTTGGTACCGGCGGCGTCGAACTTGATGGTTTGGATGCCGGCTTTCTCCTGGCGCGCGGTTTCTTCCTTGGCGTAGGCCGACCACACTGCCGGGTTTTGCGCTTCAAACGCGAGTACCTGCTTCTCAAGGTAGGCGCGCTGTTTGGGGTTGAGACCCTTGAACTTGTCCAGGTTCATTAGGATCGATACCTCGGCGTCGTAGAAACCGGGGTCGATGCGGAACTTGGTTTTCTCCTGCCAGTTCAAATCAAAAATGCCGCCAATCGGCCAGCCGTAGCCATCGACCACGCCGCGCTCGAGTGCGGTATAGACCTCGCCGGGCGGGGTTTGCACGACATTGGCACCGAGGGCCGAGAAGAAATCGCGATACACCGGCGTGATGCGGATCTTGAGACCGGTGAGATCAGGCTTGTCCACCTTCTTGGTCAGGTACACATGGAAGGGCTGGTTCTCGACCACGCGGCCAAGGTAGGCCATGTTGCCCTTCTTGTTCCACACTTCGTTGATCGCAGCGAAGGCGCCGTTCTTGCGCTGCTCGGCAATCGGGATCTGGGTGAGCTTGAGGAAGTCCGACTCCGGCATCACGTTGGTGTAGAACGCGCCAGTAGACAACCCCAAGTCCACCACGCCGGTCTTGACCGCATTGCCGACTTCAAACGTGGGGATCGCTTTCGGCCCGCCGATGAAATTGATCTGCACGTTGCCTTTGCCCTCGGCATTGACCTTGGCAATCCATTTGTTGAGCAAGGTGACGTAGTAGCTGTTCTCGGCAAACGCGCTGACCATGCGCAGGGTGACTTCCTGCGCCTGGACAGAAGTGGCGAGCAGGGCGGCGAGCACGAACGTGCTTGCGCGGGTCGCCGTAGCGACGCGGGTCAATGAATGCAGGGACATCAAGATCTCCTTGAAGGATTGGGACGGACGCAGGGTATCAGGTTGGAGCGGGCAGCAGCAGTTGCAGGCGCGCCTTGATGATCTTGCGCGTCGGGGTGAGCGGCATGTCGGCGACGACCATCAAATGCTCGGGCAGGCGCTGCTTGCTGACTCCGCGACCGTTGAGGTAGTCGCACAGGGTCTGCAGGGTCGGCGTTTCGGTGACGCCCGGCCGCAGCGTGACAAAAGCGCAGGCGCGCTCGCCGAGCACCGGGTCGGGCATGGGCACGATGGCCGATTGCAGCAACTGCGGGTGGGCATCGAGCAGGTCTTCGACGTCGCGCGGATTGAACTTGATGCCGCCACGGTTGATCACGTCCTTGATGCGCCCGGTGATGGCGACATTGCCGGCCGCATCCATCACGGCGAGGTCACCGCTGCGAAACCAGCCATCGGCGGTGAACGCATCCGCATTGGCACCCTCGTTGTTGAAGTAACCCGGAAACAGCAGGCAGCCGCGTACCTGCAATTCGCCTTCGGTGCCGGCCGGCAGCACTTCTGCCTCGGGGCCCGCGATGCGCGCCTCGGTGCCTGGGCTGACGCGGCCAGCCGTCGCAGCGGCAATCTCGAGTGAATCACCGGGGCGTGTGTACAAGGCGGCCTGGGTTTCGGTCATGCCCCACAGTTGCGTAATGGCGCAATCGGGCAGGCGCCCGGAAAACCAGCGCACCAGCTCGGGCGGACAGGCGGCGCCCGACATGATCGCAAGCTTGAGGGACGACAGGTCGAATTTGTCGAACAGGCCCAGCGCCCGGCAGGCCGCGATGTGTGCCGGGCCGGTCCACAGCGCAGTCGGTGCATCGCGCGCTATCGTGGCCGCCATGTCGGGCGGGGTGAACACCGGCAGCAACACCGAGGCCGCGCCGGTATGAAATGCGACATGCAAACAATAGAGGCCAAACAGATGCGAGAACGGCGCGGCCGACAACAAGCGGTCTGCAGAGGTGACGTTGTGTTCGGGCGCACTCAGACGCGCATTGGACAACATGGTGTGATAGTTGTGCAGGGCGGCCTTGGGCGCGGCCGTGGTGCCCGAGGTATAGAGCAGCAGAAACGGATCGGCAGCGACCGGCGCCGGCAGCGCTTGCGCGTCGGGTGGCGTGCCGGTATCGATCAGTTCTGCCAGAGAGAGTGCACCTTCGACGCGCGCACCGAGTGCAATGACAGTCTTGAGATCGGGCAGCGCCGAGCGCAATCCGAGGAAGGTTGCGGCCGGGTCCCAGTCTTTCGCGCTCGACAGGCAGATCGCTGCGGTGGCGCGATTGTGGCGCAGCAGCGACTCGATCTCGGTCTTGCGATAGGGCATGTGCAGGGTCGACAACACCGCACCCAGGCGGCAGATGGCCAGATAGGCGATGACAAATTCGGCGATGTTGGGCAGTTGCACCGCCACCACGTCACCCTTGGCAATGCCGGCTGCAGACAAGGCACCCGCGAGCCGCTCGCTGCGCGCGTGCAGGGCGCGCCAAGTGATCACTTGCTCGCCGTGGATCAGGGCGGCGTCGTCGGGCCGCTCGGCTGCGTGGCGCGCCAGCCAGGCAGGAAGCGTGTCATCGCCCCACCAGCCCTGCGCCACAAAGTGGCGTGCGCGCTGCGGATCAAACGCCAGCGCGGCGCGCAGCAGCAGCGCCGCTTCGCCGTAGCGGAAGCGGTCCAGGTGCGGCGTGAATTTTTCCGGACGAAAGCGCTTGCCGCCACCGAGCTCCAGCAAGCGCTGGTAATGCCCGGTGCGAAAGCGCCGCCGCTCTTCGACCGTGCGGATGAACAGCACCTGGTCGCGCGTCAGGCCAAGCTTGGCACCGATCTGCGCGTCGGACAGGCCCATGTCTTCGCGCTGGCGTTCGACCTCGGCCCAGTCCTGCAGGCGAATCGGGTCGCCATGCCGCATCTGGTGGTTGTGGCTCAGGTCGAACACCACTTCGCCAAAGGTTTGCAGCATGGCCGGCGTGATGCCGATCTGCTCGCGCGTCAGGCCCCGTGCCATCGCGGCTACGCCTTGTCAGCCTTGATCTGGCGCAACAGATGGGTGCGCCGGATCGGATCGGCAGCGGGTGCCTGGGTCGCGATCGGGCAGGCGCGCATGCACTCGAAACATTGCGCAAACCAGCCGCCGGAGCCGGCCGACACCTTGTACCAGAGCATCTTGTTGTCCGGATCGAACAGCGCGTCTTCGCGCTGCGCCGTCGTCTCGGCCGCCATCGCTTCCATCAGCATGGCCGGCACGCTCTCGTACTGCTGCGACATCTCGGCGCATTTGGCCATGTCGTAGCGCATCACCTTCTGCTTGCCGGCGTCATCGATCTCGCCCGACAGGCACTGCACCGGACAAAATTTCATGCACGGCGTCTGGCCGATCTTGCGATACATGTCGACGCAGGAAGGCGCGGGGCAAGGGTTTTCGGCCATCGGCGCATCGGGCGGCAGTTCGAGTTCAGTGAAGATCGAGGCGAAGTACATGTAGCCGAATTCGGGGTGCAACAAAATGTCGCCGGCCAGCGAGCGGGCGCCGATGCCGGCCAACTCCGCATGCAACTTGAGGCTTTGCAAGGGTACGCGCGGGCCGCCGTCGGGGTCCATGTCGGGCGGGCAATAAATGCTGGGTACGCCGAACTTGCTCTCGATGAAAAACGCCGCGCCGTAGGCGACACCGTAAGCGCGCGTTTCGGTCGAACCGAAATAGGCCATCGCCTTGGCAGGCAGGCTCCACACGCCGGCAGTCTGTCCACCCACGCCAACCGAGATCACCGATTTGACGCGCGGCATCAAATCACTGGGACGGTGGCCGGGCGGCGCAATGCGCTCGATCGCTGCCAGATCGGCCACGCCTACTGCCAGCGCGCCCTTCTTCTTGCAGTACTCGAAGATGGTTTGCTTGGCTTGTACCGGATCAATCGCAGGTGACTGCATCGGACCGCTCCCGGAGGAAAACTTGGAGGCAACTTCGCGGCGACTTCGTGCGTGCCGGGCGCCAACCCGGCGCGGGTGGCACTGGGGCACCCGCGCCGGCATCTCACATCGCGGGCATCTTGCACTGGCTCACGAACGAATCCTCGTGGTTGGTGAGGATCTTGCCCATCAGCCGGTTGGTGATGCGCCCTTTTTCGTCGGTACGCACCACCCGCAGGTAGTAGTCCTGGATCGGGAACTGGTTCTTGTTGAACTTGAAATTGCCGCGCACCGATTTGAAATCGGCCGCCATCAGGGCCTTGCGGAAGGCTTCCTTGTCTTCGACCTTTCCCTTCACCTTGCGCACCGCCGAATCAATCAGCATGGCGGTGTCATAGCCTTGCGCCGCGTAGAGCGTCGGCAGGCGGCCGTGGGTTTTCTCGAAGTCGGCAACGAATTTCCTGTTCGGCGCGTTGTCGAGGTCATGACCCCAGAACGAGGTATTGACCGCGCCGAGCAGCGCCGAGCCGACCGGCTTGATGGTGTCTTCGTCGGCCGAGTAGCCGGGGACGAAGAGCTGAATGTCCTTGGACAGACCGGCCGCAGCAAACTGCTTGATGAAGTTGATGCCCATGCCGCCGGGCAGGAAAATGAATACCGCTTCCGGCTTTTTCGCCTGCATGGAGGTCAATTCGGCCGAGAAGTCGAGCTGGTTCATCGGGGTGTAGATCTCGTCGACGATCTTGCCCTTGTAGAGGCGCTTGAAGCCCGACAGATTTTCACGCCCACCCGGATAGTTGGCGCCGATCAGGTAGACATTTTTGATGCCGCGATCAGAGACGAACTTGCCCATTGCGCTGGGGATGTCTTCGCTCTGCCATGACGCCACAAAGAAATAGGGATTGCATTTGGCACCGGCGTAATCGTTGGGGCCGGTGTTGGGGCTGACATAGAAAGTCTTGCTCTCGAGGATCGAGGGGATCACCGGCAGCAGGATGTTGGTGAACACGACGCCGGTGATGATGTGTGCTTTTTGCTGCTGCATGAAGCGGTCGACCACCTGCTTGGCGACGTCGGGCTTCAACTGGTCGTCAACGATTTGCAAATCAAGCGGAATGCCGCCGAGGTTGCCGCCCGCGTGCTTGACCGCAAGATTGAAGCCGTCGCGAATGTCGGTGCCGATCGAGGCCGCCGGGCCCGAGAGCGTGGTCATGAAGCCAACGCGCAGGGTGTCGGCAGCGAGTGCGCTGACCGCCGTACCCGTCAAGGCGGCAGCGGTCAGGGCAGCGGTGAGGGCGGTGAGGAGTCGCGATTTCATGAGGGTCTCCAGGCAGGGTAGAGCAGAGTAGAGGCAGGAGCGCAGCACGCAGCCAATCTTTGAATTTATCAGGTTTCATGCGAAGATGGGCACTCCGTTTGCGTGTCCCATCCTGAGGCGTCCGCCACTCCCATGCCGCGCACTGAGCCGCACCGGTTCTCCGCAAAACCCACCGCCGCCGAGGTCAAACAGCGCGCGCTGGCTCTGGGAGCCGATCTCGCGGGCATCGCCAGCGCCGCCACGCTCAATGCCTTCCCGCCCGATCCGCGCTGGCCGCAAACGCCGGAGCGCATCTCGCCCTATTGCAGGAGCGTGATCGTGATCGTGCAGCGCATTCCGGCCGGCGCGTTCCGCTGCAAGAACAATGTGCCGGTGCAGTACATGGACATGATGGTGCTGCGCAAGATGGACAAGGTGGCCTACCGCCTGGCGATGGAGCTGGAAGACGCCGGGCATCCGAGCTTTGTCACCGCTGCGCAAGAGACCGAGTGGACGTACAAGCGCGCGAGCTACGGGCGCTTGTCGACACGCCATCTCGGTGTGGAAGCGGGCCTTGGCACCCTCGGTCTCGAAGTCAACATCCTCACGCCCGAGTTTGGCCCGCGCGTCTACCTCACCGGCATCCTTACCGAGCTGGAACTGGCGCCCGACCAGCGCATTACCGAGCAGGTGTGCATTGGCGAGTCGTGCAGCCGCTGTCTGCATTCGTGTCCGGCCGAGGCGGTGCAGCACTGGGGCATCGACAAGCGCGCCTGTGCGACCGAAGCGCAGGAGTTTGGCTTTGGCCAGATCGCGAAATTTTTCAACAAATTCATCGATCAGGATGTTGAGGCCAAGAAAAAGATGACGGTGTCGCGTGATTTGTTCGGCTTCTGGCAGGGCCTGCTGCGCGTGGTCGGCTCGTTCGGTGATTGTCCTCGCTGCCTGGCGGTGTGTCCGGTCGGCAACGACTATCACGCGCATCTGGCCGAGGTGCAGAAGGTGATTCCGGAAAAAACGCCGGAGAAGATGACGCTCGCCAAACAGTTCAAGGCGGCGCGGGTTGCGCATGATGCGGTGGCGAGTGGGCAACCAGACGCGGAAAGCGCGCCCACAGCTGCTCTCGCCACCACATCCGCAGTCGCACCCGCCACGAGCATCGCAGGCCTGTCCGATTGGAACCGCCGCTGGGTGGGCGAAGAGGGCTATCAAGGCATGGTCGCAAAACAATTGCAGGCGTTCAAGCAGGCGCAGCGCGAGCGTGAGGCGGCACTGGCCCTTGAGACCGCGGATGCGGCGGCGAAGACGGGGGACCTATAGATGGTGGCCATTGTCAAGGCAGCGCTGACTGCCGCACAAATCAAAGCCAAGGCGCGCGAACTCGGTGCCGACCTCGTCGGCATCGCCGACGGTGCGGCGATGGAACAGTATCCGCCTGACCCGGCCGATCCGCGCCGCCCCTCTGACATCACCGATCACGACAGTGGCCGCGTGATCGTGCTGGCCAAACGTCTCAACAGCGGCGTCGCGCGCATCAAGGGTGCGAGTGACCGCCACAAGTATTACAACGACGAACTCGCGCTCACCATGATCGAGGAGACCTCACTCGATCTGGTCTACTGGCTTGAAGATCAGGGCTATCCCGCGATCATCATTCCGCCTTCGCACGTGGACCCCTGGCGTTATCAGGATGATCCCGCGCAACACCAGACCACGCTGCTCTCGCTGCCGCACGCGGCTGTCGAAGCGGGCCTTGGCACCCTCGGGCTCAACCTGCAAATCATCACGCCGCAGTACGGCCCGCGCGTCATTCTCACGGCGGTGATGTGTACGGTTGACGTGGCGTGCGATGCGCCGATGCAGCAGGCGCTGTGCCACGGCCCCTCGTGCGGGCGCTGCCTCACCACATGCCCCGGCGACGCCGTCATGCATTGGGATCGCGACTGGCCCGCCTGTGACACGCACCGCTCGCCCTATGGGTTTGCCAAGCTCGCCGGGCATGTGATCAAGATCATCGAAGAGCCCGACCACGCGAAGAAAAAGGACATGCTGTTGTCGGAAACGCAGTTCAATCTCTGGCAAAGCATCCTGCGCGGCTCGGGCGTGGTGACCGGCTGCCGCCGCTGCGCCGACGTGTGCCCGGTGGGCGCTGACTACGAGACGATGCTCAAGGATGCGCTGGAGCACATTCCCGAAGGCACGCCGGAAAAAGCCGCACGCCTTGCCGCGATGAGCGCAGATGAACTAGCCGGTAAGCAGGTTGGATACGCACGGCAACGACGCTGGATCGGCACCAAATCATGAGCAGCACGCCGGCGCGCACCCCGGCGCAAAGCGCACGGCCTCCTTTGCGCCGACCCTTGCCCGCGTCGCCCGGCGACATCGCCGCCATCCAGCGTGCCGGAAAAAGACGCGCAGTAGAGCAGGCGCGGCGCGCCCCTTTCTTCAAGGGCAAGCTCGATCACATCAATCTCGACAAACTCGACGACCCGGTCGAATGGGCCAAGCTGCCGATCCTCGACAAGGACATGCTGCGCGGCTTGACTGACGCACAGTTCTACAACGACTTCTGTTTGCCGCAAGCGAGCGATGCGGGCATCAGCGAGTTTTGGCGCTCGGGCGGCTCCACCGGCCGGCCGCTGTTCTACCCGCGCAATCGCGAAGACATGAAACACGCGATCACCAGCTTCGGCCGTCTCTACGACTGCCTCGGCATCGCGCCGGGCGCGCGCGTGCATTGCTCGTTCCCGCTCGGCATTCATCCGGTCGGGCAAATGCTCGCGCGCAGCGCCGAGGCCTGGGACCTCGGCGTCAACTGGGCCGGCGCAGGCACCACCACGCCCTCGGCCCTGCAACTCGAATTGATTGATCGGCTCAAACCGTCAGTGTGGATGGGCATGTCGAGCTACGGCCTGCACCTCGCCAATCTCGCCGACACCCAAGGCATCGACCTCGCGCCGAACTCGGTACGCACGGTGATGTGTTCGGCCGAGCCGCTCTCGGACGCCAAGCGTGCCAAGCTGGAGCGCGCCTGGGGCGCACGCGTGCGCGACACCTTCGGCATGACTGAAGCCGGCATGATGGGCTGCGAAGACGATGCCGCGCCCGGCCAGGGCTTTCGCTTGTGGAGTGATTTGTATTGCATCGAAGTGCTCGACCAGACCACGATGCAACCGGTCGCCGAGGGCGAGACCGGCGTACTGGTGGTGACGCCCATGTTTACCAATCATGTCACGCCCTTTCTGCGCTGGAACGCGGGTGATCTCGTCACCCTGCGCAGCGCGCAACCGGATGCCGCCAATCCGTTCTCTGTCTTCCCGCTGGTCAAACACGCGCACCGCGCGGTCGGGTTTTTCAAGGTGCGCGGCATCAACATCAACCACGCCGAGTTTGAAGACTTCGTGTTCAGTGATGCTGCAATCAACGATTTCAAATGCGAGTTGCTGGCGAGCGCTGCGGGCCTTGACGTGTTCAAGGTCGCGATCGAAACGCGGCGCGATGCCGATGGTGCAGCGGTGGTGCAGTCGTTGCGCGAGGCCGTGAAACACAAGTTTGAACTGACACCCGAAGTCGAATTGCTGCCAGCCGGCACCCTCGCGCGCGAGTTTGAATCGAGCGTCAAGGCGCCGCGGTTTATGGACAAGCGCGGCTGATCGACTTTGACAAAATGACCACACCACAATCCACCATCACCCCAAGACCCGCTCCCAGTGCGGGTCACGGGACTGCATCTCCTGAAACCGTTGGTGGGAGCGCTTCGGCGGGCCTCGACAAGAGCCAGACAGCGCGTCCCACCGCGCACCCCTCAGCGCGCCCCGATGCCGCACTGATCGCCGCGCTCGAAGCGGCGCACTATCACCCGCTGTGGGATCGCTACCAGCGCATCACGCCGATGGCCCCGCGCGCCAAGGATGTGCCGATGCTCTGGCGCTGGCGCGAGTTCGACGCCCTCGCCGCACGCGCAGCCGTCGAAGTGCCGATTGAAGATGTCGAGCGCCGCGCCATCATCATGGCGCACCCGGACTTCGGCGGCGCGACCCAAACCACCGCCAACCTGCTCGGGGCCTTCACCGTGCTCAACCCCGGTGATCGCGCCGTACCGCATCGGCACACTGCCTCGGCGATTCGTTTCGCCACGCGTGCCGAAGGAGCCTTCACGATTGTCAATGGCCGCCGCTGCGCGATGGCGCCGGGCGATCTGGTATTGACGCCGCCGATGTGCTGGCATGGCCACATCAACCAGTCGGACACGCGCACCACATGGTTTGACGCTGCCAACATGCCGCTGGTCTGCGGGCTCGATGCGAGCTTTTTCGAGCCGGGCAAACGCGGCGACGAGGCGCGCAGTGACGCCCCATTCTGGGAAGTCGATGAAGGCGATGAGCGCAAATGGGCCGGCGTCGGCATGGCCGCTGCCGCCGCAGCCACGGCGGGCACCACCACGGCCGCCCATTCCCCTAAGTTTCATTACTCGGGCGTAGTGACACGCGCCACGCTGGACATTGCCCGGCCCGGTGCCGACGGCGCCAGGCTGTTGCGCTATGTCAATCCCGTGAGCGGCGGCGCCGTGATGCCCACGCTCGACTGCTACGCGCAGCGCCTCACCGCAGGCGCCACCACGCGTGCGCGCCGCAGCACCTGGAACACCATCTGCCTGGTCGTCAACGGCGCGGGCCGCAGCAGCGTGGGCGACCAATCATTCGAATGGCAACAACACGACGTGTTCACCATTCCGCACTGGACTTGGGGCGCGCACACCGCCCTGAGTGCGGATGCCGACCTGTTCCTCGTGACCGACCGCTCCTTGTTCGAGCAGCTTGATCTGGTGCGCGAGGAAATGCAGTAGGCGCTACGACAGCTTGCAACCAGCTATACCCAGATCTGCAGCACGTAGTCGAACGGGGCTTGGCCGTTGAACAGGTCCACGCGCTGCATCTTGATTGCGAAGCCACCGCCTTTCTTGACCAGCGTATGCCGGTAAGTGCCGCCGAAGTGGCGCACGTTGTCGCGGCGCAGCTCCATCATGTGAAAGCGCGAGCGCACCACAACTTGCTGCGCCGTTTCGCTCTCGATCACCACATTGCTCACTACATGATTGGTCATCCACAGCGGCGCTTGCGACCATGCATTCGGGTGCGTCACGCGGCCCATGCGCACGCGCATCATCGGTTTGTCTTCGGCAAAAATCGAGGGCTCGCCTTCCCAGCTGGTTTGCTCGGGCGCGGAGGGCATCCAGTAGACGCCGTCATCAGCGAACAGGTCGATGAAGCTTTGCCAGAGTTTGTTGTCGAGGGCTTCCGCTTGCGCGTAGAGAAACTGTTCGACGCGGCGTTGCAGATCACCGCCCGCGCTGCTGATGGTCGCGAGTGGTTTTGCTGCTTTGACGCGGCCGACGGCGGCGCGTGGTGAGTGGTCGGGCGCAATGCGCTGGGCGCCGGTGCGGCGCGCGGCATTGTCGGCGCGGATCACGACCTCTTGCTTCAGAGCCTTGTCCACCAAGGGTTTGCGGGCAAGCACCTTCTTCTTCGCCGGTTTCGACGCTGGCTTGGCGGCGGCTCGCGCAGCCGGTTTTTTCTTGGTAACCATCAACGTGTCTCCGCTTTCATGTATTCGCTCCACGCCCTGAACTGGCTGCGCATCACCGCTTCTGACGTGCCCTTCTGCGAGTAAATCACGCCGTCCTTCTCGACATCGCGCCCGTAGTCGCGGTGAAAGCTGACCCAGTCGCCGCCGTTTGACTCCAGCCCCCATTGGCCCTTGGTCCAGTTTTCCAGGTCATCGGCATTGACCATGGTCGCCGGTGAATTGACGAGGTTGTAGTACCAGAGCGAGCGGCGGTAGATCGCCTCGGGCGCGCCCTTGAGGCGGAAGTGCCAAATCTCCGAGAGCGTTTTGTTCGGCGCAATCGGACGCAGGCAGCGCAGTTGCTGCAAGGGCGACTGAATCGACAGATACGGATAGACCAGCACATGGTGAATGCTGCGCGAGAGGTACTCCTCCATCTTCTCCTTGCCGTAGGCTTTTTCGAGCAGCGCTTCGTAGGCCTTGGTGTCCGGGTCTTGCGGGCGCAGGCCCATGTAGGCCTTGAGCAGGCCGTGGCCGCGCGGGTAGTTGATGGTCTGCACGTTGTCCCACTGCTCGAAGGTCGAGGCAAACGTGGAGAGGTAGTGGTAGTAGAGCGGCGCCTTGCCGCCAGCTGCGGCGAACTCTTTTTCGACGCGGCCTGCCGCCACACCGGTCGACTGGTGCGTCACCGAGGGATGCAGCGAGTCGAGCTGGTTCTCCATGAAAAACTTCCAGTTCGAATGCTGGATCACGCGGTGGCAGGTCGGCACGACTTCGACTTCGCCCTCAGGCGAGCGGTCGCACATGTCGTCGATGCCGACTTTGGCTTCGCCGAGGAATTCGACCAGCGACGGGCCGGTGGGCGCGAGGCTGGCGAACACGAAGCCGCGATAAGAGTCGACGCGTGCGGCAGCCTTGACGTTGCAGTCCGGGTTGTCGCGCGTCAGGCGCGTACCGTCGTAGCCCTTCATCAGCGGGATCGCTTCGAGCTTGCCGTCAAGCTGAAAACTCCAGGCGTGATACGAGCAGACGAAACTGCTGCCGGTATTGCCGTGGGTGCTGCCGCACAGCTGCACGCCACGGTGCGGGCAGCGGTTATGCAGCACGCGCACCTTCATGTCCTTGCCACGCACCATCACCATCGGCTGGCGGCCAATCATCATCGTGTAGTAGTCACCCGGCTTTTTCACCTGCGACTCATGGCCGCAATAGACCCAGATTTTCTCGAAGATGTTTTTGATTTCGAGTTCAAAAATATCCGGGTCGGTATAGACCAGGCGGTGTACGCGGTCGGGTTCGACGAACTTTTGCAGATTGGGAATGGCTTCGTGGATCATGGCAACCTCGTTTGGATAAGCGGGGGCAGCGACACAAGAACAACATTATCGTGGAGCCGCACGAATTGCAACGCTTGGCGCCACGCCACTTGCGGCGCACGTGCGCGCGCAGCGGCGCTGCCGCAGTTTCAAACAGGCGCCGCCATCACGTAAGGCGAATCGGCCACACGCCACGGCGCCGGTGGCTCCATCCTGAATATTTGCCGGTAGTGCACTTCATCCGGACCGTCGCCAATGCGCAGCAGGCGCCCCCAGGCGAGCGCTTGATGGATCGGCGTGTCGTCCGAGCCACCCATCGCACCGAACACTTGTATGGCGCGGTCGGCAATGGTCTGCAACAGGTTCGGCACCGCAATCTTGACCAGCGATACATCACGCCATGCACCCTGATGGCCATCACGGTCGAGCAGCCAGGCGCAGCGCAGCGTGAGCAGGCGTGCCTGCTCGATGCCGACGCGCGCTTCGGCGATCCAGCGCTGAACCGTGTCGTACTCAATCACCATGCGGCCAAACGCGCTGCGCTCTGACGCGCGCGCCATCATCAGTTGCACCAGCATTTCGCACAAACCGAGTGAGCGCATGCAGTGGTGCACGCGCGCCGGGCCGAGGCGCACCTGGGCGAGCTTGAAGCCGTCACCGGGTTTGCCGAGCAGGTTTTCCGCGGGCACGCGAACGTTGACAAAGTCGAGTTCACCGATCGGGGCCACATGATCATCGCAGCCCATCCAGCGCATGCTGCGCACCAGGCGCACGCCGGGGGCGTCCATCGGCACCATGATCATCGAATGACGGCCGGTGCGGTTGAGGCCGGACGCGGCACCCGCAGCCGCGCCATCCCCGTTAGCGTGTTGCGCAGTCTCGGCGATGCGCCCCATCACCATCAGCATCGAACAGCGCGGGTGCGCCGCCCCGGTGGAAAACCATTTGCGGCCATTGATGACATAGGCGTCACCGTCAAGCGTCAGGGTGCAGGCGATGTTGGTGGCGTCCGACGAGGCCACGGCCGGTTCGGTCATGGCAAATGCCGAGCGCGTCTCGCCGTTGAGCAGGGGTCTTAGCCAGCGCTCCTTTTGTGCCGGGGTGCAGGCGTGTTGCAGCGTGATCATGTTGGGCACGTCGGGAGCGTGGCAGTTGAAGGCTTCCGAGGCCCAGAACACGCGGCCGAGGATTTCTGCGATCGGCGCATATTCCAGATTGGAGAGGCGCGTGCCCGGTTCGTCCGGCGCGAGATCGGGCAGGCCGAGGTTCCACAGCCCGGCAGCGCGTGCCTTGGCCTGCAGTTCCGGCATGAACGGCGCAGGCTCGCCGCGGCGCACCACGTGCTCGATCCAGGCGCGGTTGCGCGGCAAAATTTCCGCATCAAAAAACTGCTGCAGCCGCTCCAGCCATTCGCGTGCGCGCGGCGTCGGGTCAAAGTTCATCGGGTATAGTCCATCCAAATAATGACATCAGGAGACACGGCATGCGAAGCATAACGAAGATCGCTGCGGCGGCATGGTTCGTACTGGGTGCCGCTGGTGCACAGGCGCAAGGCGCTGCCACCTTCCCCAACAAGCCGATCCGGGTGATCGTGCCTTACCCTGCAGGCGGCATCGTTGACGTGGTGGCGCGGGTGATTACCGACAAGCTCGGTAGCCTGTGGAGTCAGCCCATCATTGTGGAGGCGCGTCCTGGCGCCAACTCGAATATCGGCACCGAGGCGGTGGCCAAGGCGCCAGCCGATGGCCACACCTGGCTCGTTACCGGGCCAGCCATCACCGCCAACCCTTCACTGGGAATCAATGCCAATTGGGATCCCAAGAAGGACTTCACCGGGCTTGGGGTGGCGGCCTGGTCAGCCGCAGCGGTTGTGGTGCCGGCCAATTCGCCCGCCAATACCCTCAAGGAATTTGTCGCGTTGGCCAAAACCCGGCCGCTCAACTATGGCAACCCCGGGTCCGGCTCATCGATCCATTTGTCCACTGAGCTGTTCAAGCAGACCGCCGGCATCAACCTGCAGGCCATCGGTTACAAGGGACAACCACAGATCATCACTGACCTGCTTGGCGCGCAGCTCGACATGGCCTTCGCCGCCACCGGCCTGATCGTCCAGCACGTCCAATCCGGCAAGCTCAAAGCCCTGGGAGTGATCGGCCGTGAACGTTTGAAGCAAATGCCGAACGTGCCGACCCTGATCGAGGCCGGGTATCCGGAGGCTGGCGTGATGGCCTGGTATGCCATCTTCACCCGCGCCGGCGCTCCCAAAGAAGCGCTCGAACGCATCAATGCGGATATCGGCAGAGTGCTGGCCATGCCGGACGTGAAGGAACGCATGGAAAAACTGGGCAGTGTGGCCGCCCAACCGATGAGCCTGGCGGAGATGCAACAGCTCCTCCATGCGGATACCGACCGCTGGTCAGGCGTGATCAAGGCTGGCAACATCAAGGCTGAATAGCCGGTCGCCAAGCTGACATCGCTCCGGCGTTTCCTTCATGGGTCTGCGCAACGCACTGTGTAAGCGCCTCGGCATCGAGGTGCCGATCTTCGGTTTTTCGCATTCGGTCGATGTCACGGTAGCGCTCGCTTTGGCAGGGGGGTTTCCGGTCTACGGCGCGGCGCGCGAAACCCCTGCGCGCATCGAGGCCGATCTCAAGCAAATCCGCGCACGCATCGGCGCACGGCCGTTTGGTGTGGATGTCATGTACCCGGCCCTGGCCGCCGATGAGCCTGACCGCGAGTCGGCCAAGGCCAGGCTGCCTGCAGCGAGCGTGGCATTCGTCGAAGGATTGCGCGTCAAGTACGCGGTGCCGGACCAGACCAAACCGCATTTTTTCTCGCACGTGGTGCGCAATCAGAAGCTGTTTCGCGAGCAGACCGAGGCGGTGTTGGCGTCGGATGTAAACGCCATCGCCACTGCAGTGGGCTTGCCGCGCGAGGTGATCGCCGCCGCAAAGGCTCGCAGCAAGGTGAGCTTCGCGCTGATCGGGTCGGTGCGCCACGTCGCGCCGGCGCTTGCTGCGGGCGTCGAGGTATTGGTGGCGCAGGGTAATGATGCAGGCGGCCACACCGGTCCGGTCGGCACCTTCTCGCTGGTGCCGCAGATTGTGCAGGCTGCCGGCGGCATTCCGGTACTCGCGGCCGGTGGCATTGGCCACGGCGCCCAAATCGCCGCAGCGCTGACCATGGGCGCGCAGGGCGCCTGGCTCGGCACGGCCTGTCTGGCCACGCGCGAATATCACACGCCGCCTGCGCTGCTCAAGAAAATCCTCGCCGCCACGAGTGAAGACACCGTGATGACGCGGGCCCATAGCGGCAAGCCGGCACGCGTGCTGCGCAGCGCCTGGATCGATGAATGGGAGGCGCCCGGCGCGCCTAAACACTTGCCGATGCCGTATCAGCACGCGCTCACCGGCGAACTGCTCGCCGCGATCGAAGAGCACCAGATCGAGCCATTGGTCTACGAGGCACTCGGCCAGAGCTGCGCGTGGTTCAACGAATTGACGACGGTGCATGCCGTCATGGATCGTCTCGTGCGCGAGACGCAAGAGGCGTTTCGTACCGCGGCGGCCTACCGCTAGCAGCGGCGGTTTGCCGGCAGCATGATCCGTCCCGGACTGGGCGCCGGTGGTAATCTAGTTTCGCTTCGACGCCGGCGTGCCGGTGATAAAAATAGATGATGGACGAGGAGACAACATGCCAGACCAAAAAATACTGCGCGTCAGCGTGGCGGTCGACCGCTGCCAGGGGCACAACCGCTGCTGCCTCTCGGCGCCCGAATTGTTCGAGGCGGACGACGAAGGCACTGCGCGAGCGCGCGGCGATGGCCTGGTCCCGCCGGAACTTGAAAAAAAGGCGCGGCTGGCCGTTGCCAATTGTCCCGAACACGCCGTTCGTCTGAACGCGTCGTGAGCCCGCGCCCACGACAGCCGACAATTTGAGAGGGAAAACGCCATGGACGCCAGAGCACCTGTCGAAGACTGGGCGATTGACTTCGACCATTTCGATCCGCAATGGACCAACAACCCGTACCCGATCTGGGACGACCTGCGCCAGCGCTGCCCGGTGGCAACCTCGCAGCGCTTCGAGGATGGGGCCTATTTCCCGACCCGTTACGCAGACGTGCATGCGATAGCCTACGACGCCGAACATTTTTCCTCGCGCCGCGTCATCGTACGCGAGCACAAACTCAATCCGGTGCCGGTGGCTGCGCCAATCACCTCCGACCCTCCCGAGCACACGCCCGCGCGCAAATTGCTGCTGCCGGCCTTTGCGCCAAAAGAAATTGCCAAGCTCGAAGCGGGCACACGTGCCATCTGCCGCTCGCTGCTCGATGCCATCGCCGCGCGTGCATCCTCCAATGGTGGCCGCTGCGATGGTGCGGTGGAGTACGCGCAACACATTCCGGTGCGCGTGATTGCGCACATGCTTGGCGTCCCAGAGAGCGATGGCGACTTGTTTCGCGACTGGATTTACCGCACTTTGATCGAAGGCGTGCGCAACCCCAAGGCGGCGGTTGTGGCAATGCAGGAGCAGGCGACTTACTTCAAGACCCAGATGGAGCAGCGCCGTACAGCCCCCGGCAATGATCTGGTCAGCTTCCTGCTGAAGGCCGAGTTCGAGGGCAAGCCATTGACCGAGGCGCATCTGATTGGCACACTGCGCCTGATCCTGATCGCCGGCATTGACACCACGTGGAGCGGCATTGGCGCCTCGCTCTGGCATCTGGCCACCCACCCCGAAGATCGCGCGCGCCTAGTGGCTGAGCCGGAACTGTTACCTACCGCCATTGAAGAATTTTTGCGCGCCTATTCGCCGGTGACGATGGCGCGTGAAGTGGCGCAAGAAACAACCGTGGGTGGCTGCCCATTCAAGGCTGGCGGGCAGGTGTTGCTGTCGTTCCCCGCAGCCAACCGCGATCCGGCCAAATTTACCGACGCCGGCAAGGTGTTGATTGACCGCGCCGAAAATCCGCATGCGGCCTTCGGACTCGGGCGGCATCGTTGCCTCGGCTCCAATCTTGCACGGATGGAAATGACGGTCGCGGTGGAAGAATGGCTCAAGCGCTTTCCGGATTTTGAAATCACCCGCGGTGCAATTACTACCTGGTCTGAGGGCACAGTGCGCGGGCCGCGCACCTTGCCCATTACATTTGCCTGAGGAGACAAAAAATGAAAAGTACCAATCAGCGAATTACCGGCTCACGCAGCATTGCAAGCGCAGTGTTGTCCATGCCTTTGCTGGCTCTGGGCCTCGCAGTCAGCGGCAGTTCCCTTGCGCAGGGCAAGGGGGAGACGGTGAAATTTCAGGATTACCCCGGCATCGGCAACATGCTGGTACGTGTCGCCATCAGCAAGGGCTACTGCGACAAGGCCGGCATCAAGTGCGTCGTGCAGCCGATTCCCTCCGGCCCGCTCGGCGCGCAGGCGATGCTGGCCAAGAGCATCGATTCGGCCCTGATCCCCGCCGAGATCATGGTCGGCGCGATCAACAAGGGCGCGAAGATGAAGATGGTGACTGGCGGTGCGGTGTCTAATGTTTCGGCATTGATCGGCGGCAACCACGTGCCGCAACCGAATGCCGACAAGGGCTGGCCCGCCTTCGTGCAGGACTTGAAGGGGCGCAAGGTTGGCGTCACTGCGCGCGGCTCGTTGATGGAAACTACCACCACCTGGATGCTGCTCAAAGCCGGATTGAAGGCTGACGATGTCACCTTTGTGGCTGTCGGCGGACCGGTAACGGCCTATGGCGCGCTTGCCTCCAAACAGGTCGACGCGATCATGATGTTCGAGCCGGCCGGTTCGATCTGTACCGTGCTCGGTACCTGCAAGGTGATCTGGCGTGGCGCTACGGCCAAGCAGCCAGCCGAGCAATACGCACTTAACGGCGGTGGCTCGGGCCTGGTGTTCACGCAGGACTATATCGACCGCAACCCGCAGGTGATCGAGGCGGTGGTCAAGGCGATGCGCGATGCCGATGCCTTCATCAACAATCCGGCCAACTTCGACGAGACCGTGAAAATTGCCGAGACTTATTTCAAGTTTGATATGCCCAAAGGCGATGAAGTATTGCGTGCCTCGCTGCGTATTGCCAACGAGGCCAATACCTACCGCGCCGCCATCAACCGCAACGCGGTCAAGGCCGGTCTTGACTTTCTGGTCGAGACCAAACAGATCGACAAGGTACCGCCGGTGTCGGACATCGTGCACGACAAGGCACCGTGAAGCGGGCAGGGGCCGGCGTCTGCCCCCCGTGGACACAGATCGGCTCAGAGCGGACCATGTCAGCAGCGATTGCGATCAGGGACCTGACCGTGCGCTTCGGCACCGAGGTGCTGGCGGTCGACCGCTTTTCGCTTGAGGTCGATACCGGCGAATTTGTCTCGATCGTCGGCCCCAGCGGCTGCGGCAAAACCACGGTGCTTAATCTGCTGACCGGTCTGATCCCTCTGGCGCAGGGAGAGATCAACGTGCAGGGACGGCCGCCCCGCGCCGGCAACCCGGATGTCGCCTACATGCTGGCACGCGACAGCCTGCTGCCCTGGCGTTCCACCCTCGACAACGCCTGCTACGGCATGGAGCTGCGCGACGTGCCGCGTGCAGCGCGCGAAGCCAAGGCGCGCCAACTGCTCGAACGCGTCGGCCTGGGGTCCTTCATGCACGTGTGGCCCAAACAGCTCTCGCATGGCATGCGCCAGCGCGCTGCGCTGGCGCGCACGTTTTGCCTCGATTCGCCGATCTTGCTCATGGATGAGCCGTTCGGCGCGCTCGATGCGCAGACCAAGCTGCAGCTCGAAGACCTGCTGCTCGAATTGTGGTCGGCCGAGCGCCGCACCGTCGTGTTCATCACGCACGACCTCGCCGAGGCAGTGGCCCTGTCGGACCGCGTGATCGTCATGAGTGCGCGCCCCGGCCGCATCATTGCCGACATGAAAATCGACTTGCCGCGCCCGCGCAGCGTGCGTGCCCTGCAAAAGGATGCGCGCTTCCATGAACTCTATGCGCAAGTGTGGGCCAAGCTCGAAGAAGGCCTGGGCAATACGCTCGAGGAGGTGCATTGAAACGCTGGGGCATCGTGGCGGCTCACGCCCTCTTCATTGCGGCATTCCTGGGGGCATGGGAAGTCGCTTCCCGGCAGGAATGGCTGCAGCAGACCTTCTTTGGCTATCCGACTGGCATCGCGGCCTATCTGTGGGAAGGTTTTGTCGTTAAGGGGCAGCTGTGGAAGCAGCTCGGCTACACCGTCACGGGCACTCTGATTTCATTTGTACTCGGCAGCGTGTTGGCGGTTCTGCTGGGGTTGGCATTCGTGACCTGGCCGCGTCTGGAGCACGCGATGGACCCGTATCTTTCCGTGCTCAACGCCACGCCGCGGATCGCGCTCGCGCCCTTGTTCCTGCTCTGGTTTGGCCTGGGCCTGGGTTCCAAGGTGGCGGTCGGCACCAGCCTGTCGTTTTTCATCGTGCTGGCGAGCACGGTGGCGGGGATCCGCGGCGTCAACCAGGACCACCTGATCCTGTCGCGCTCGCTTGGCGCGCGGCCGTTTCAGCTGTTTTGCAAGGTGACGCTGCCCTCGGCCGTGCCGGTGATTTTCTCGGGCCTGCGCCTCGGGCTGATCTATTCCATGCTCGGCGTGATCGGCTCCGAGCTGATTGCCGCCGAGCATGGCCTCGGCCAGACCCTCTCATACCTGCAATCGACATTCAACATGAATGGCGTCATGGGTGTCCTGGCCGTGCTGGCGCTGCTCGGCATGTTCGTGACGCGCGGCATGAGCCTGCTCGAGAAAAAGATGCTTCGGTGGCAGTAGGGCCGCGCAGCGAACCTGGCGCCGCTGCGCACCACGCTTTGCGCACCGCGCTTTAGTATGATCACTGCATGCTCAGCGCCTCCGACAACACCCTCCTGACCCGCACCGGCCCCGGCACCGCCATGGGCGATTATTTCCGGCGCTTCTGGCAACCGGTGGCGTTGTCGCGCGAACTGCCCGAGCCTGACGGTGCGCCGATTCGCATCAAAGTTCTTGGCGAGGAGCTGCTCGCGTTCCGCAACACCGAAGGGCGCGTTGGCGTGATCGAGCCCAAGTGCGCGCATCGCGGCGCCGACCTGTTCTTTGGCCGCAATGAGGACTGCGGCATTCGTTGCATCTATCACGGCTGGAAATACGATATCGATGGCAAGTGCGTCGAGATGCCGAATGTGCCGGCCGGCTCGGGATACGAAGGCAAGATGGCGATCAAGGCCTACCCGACGCGCGAATTCGGCGACATGGTGTGGGCCTATCTGGGGCCGCCCGAGCACATGCCCGCCGCGGTGTCGCAGCTTGAATTTGGTGTGGTGCCGGCTGCGCACCGCTACGTGACCAAGCGCCTGCAGCAGTGCAACTGGGCGCAGTCGATGGAAGGCGCGCTTGATACCGCGCACTTTTCTTTTTTGCACATGCCCGCGCCGACCATGGCAAAGAACGACACCATGACGGCGGCAGCCGATGAGAGCCGCATTCGCTGGCTGCGCAACGATCCGCTGCCGCAATTCAAGATCGTCGAACACGATGTTGGCTTCGTCATCGGTGGGTCGCGCCGTGCCGATGGCAATGACTTGTACTGGCGCATTACGCAATTCATGCTGCCGGCGCATTCGATCACGCCCTCGTCGATGCCCGGTGAAACCTACTACGGCTACACCTGGGTGCCGATCGACGATGTGTCGTGCTGGATCTACGTCTACGCCTGGAACCCTGCCGAGGCGCTGCCCGATGCCGAACGCGCGCGTTACGCCAAAGGCGGGTTCGGCCAGTTCGCCGAACTCGGCCCGGGCTACGTGCCGCTGCGCAATCGCTCCAACGATTACCTGATCGACCGCACCGAACAAAAGCTGCGCTCCTTCACCGGCGTGCGCGGCATTGCCGAGCAGGATGCGATGGCGCAGGACAGCCAGGGATTGATTGCGGATCGCACCCGCGAGCATCTGTCGCCCACCGATGTGGGCGTGGTACGGTTTCGCCGCGTGATGCTCGATGGCGTCAAGGCGCTGCGCGAGGGCAAAGGGCCGCCCGCTGCCCAACGCCCGGCCAGCTACGCGCTGCGCGGCGGCGGGGCGATGGCGCCGGCGACGGTGCCGTTCGACGAGGTCATGATGCAACGTTTTGGATCCACTACGGGAATCGCCAAATGAACCGGTCTTGTGTGACGCGCAGTCTCCGGAATCGCCTCATCGCTGCGGTGCTGGGCGGCTGCATGGTGTTTGGCATCGCCTGCGGCAGTGCCGGTGCGCAGGACTATCCGGCGCGGGCAATCACGGTGATCATTCCCTTCTCGGCCGGCAGCGCGAGCGACGTGATCGGCCGCGTCGTGCTCGAGCGCATGGGCCAGTCCATGGGCCGCGCCTTCATTGTCGACAACCGGCCGGCAGCAGGCGGCAACGTCGGTACGCAGGCGGTGGTGCGCGCCGAGGCTGATGGCTACACGATCCTGATGAGCGCCTCCGGGCCGCTGGCAGTCAACAAGGTGCTTAACGCCAATCTCGGCTACGACCCCGAGCGCGACTTCGCGCCGATATCGCTCTACGCCAATCTTCCCAACGTCGTCGTGGTGAGCGCCAAACTGCCGATCAACACGCTGGCCGAATTCACCGACTACGTAAAGAAAAATCCGAACACGCCCTACGGCTCGGTGGGCCCGGGCAGCTCGCAGCATCTGGCCGGCGCGTTCTTCGAGCAGGTGGCCAACGTGCCGATGACGCACGTGCCCTACCGTGTCACCGGCCAACTCGTGACCGACCTCGTCTCGGGTCAGGTGCCGGTGAGCTTTCAACTCGTGCCCAATGTGATCGGCCAGATCAAGGCCGGCACGGTGCGCCCGATTGCCGTGGCCGCCGACAAGCGCCTGGCCGCGCTGCCCAATGTGCCCACGGCGGCAGAAGCCGGCGTCAAGGGGTATCACTCCTCGGCGTGGTTTGCCTTCCTCGCGCCACGCGCAACACCGCGTGCCATCATCGACCGCCTCAACCGTGAAGTGGTGAGCGCGATGAACGATGCGGCGATTCGCCAGCGCTTTGCCGACACCGGCGCCGAAGCGCTCGCCTCGTCACCGGAGGAGCTGGGCCGGCACATCTCGAACGAGATTGGCAAGTGGCGCACCATCATCGACAAGGCGGGGATCAAGGTCGACCCCTGATCTGCCGCGCACGAATACCGGCAGCATGAGGTGAAAACGCGCTCCAGGAGCGGATCTCAGGCCATCGATGGTCTGAAACCCGCTTGCACCAATGGTCTTGGTGGCATGCCATAGTCCAAAAAAGACGCCTCCACCTCGGGCGCCCCCATGACACGCGGATGGCGCAACCCGTGAAACCGCAAAAAGCGCCGCACCCAATCGGCATAGGCTTTTTCAGTGCGCATGCTGTAGTGCGAACGCCGCAACCGGTCGCGCGCTTGATCAAGCAGAAGTGGATAAGCACCTTAAAGACATCGAGCTACTTAGGCCGTATGCCGTATAACATTTCGGTCAAGAGGGAACGTCTTCCGGCGTGCCGCCTCCAGACGGCCCCTTACCTTAAACCTTGCTACATCGACGATCAATGGCCGTACGTCTGGGTGCCCAATTGAATTTATTCGCTTGTTAACCGGACGCTAGTGATGAAAAGCCTGAACTCAATCGCCTTCGGGTTGGTGGCGATGGTGGCCGCAAACCCTGCATTTGCCATCCTCCAAAATCTGAACCCGGAGAGTGATTTCTTCAAAGAACTGCGCATCGAGCCTGTACCGGCCGATCCGGTGGATCTTCTTTTGCGGTCCGCCCTGTTGAGCCGCACGAAGAACCATGCTGACGGCACAGCGCTTTCCAACAGCATGGATCGCCGGCGCATCCTGGAGTTGATTGCGGAGCCATTCAAAGCGTCAAGCACCATTGGTCAAGCAATATCGCAGGAGAATGCGGAACCAGAGAAGTACGAGGCCCTGCATCGCAGGGCGATGGATTCGCTGTTGACGGTGGAACGAGCGCCGGACTCAACGCCCGAGATGGTGAAACACACCGGCCGAATCGCCTATCTCGGGAACTCGGTGTGGCAGGGTGGGGCAACCAACCGTCTGCTCTGGATGCGGGTCAAGGTGACAAGTAAAACCACCCTGCCCGTGCAAATTTTCGGAATTGCCATTACGCATCCGGCGGAACCCGGTCGGCAGCTTGATTTCTGGCAATGCACGTTCGAAAACGGTGATTCACTGGCGCCAAAGACGACCGACTCCGCCGTGTGCCTTGACAGTGTGGACATTGACAAGCCTGCGGCTGCGCTCGCCGCGGTTACCACGCCGACTTTGTCGCTACCCATCAAGGTAACCCGCATCGAACTGATCGGATATCGATTCATCTCGGGAATCACTACACTCCCTGAGGACAACAACAGGTTGTCCCTGGCGAGATCAAAGGCGGACCTTATGCTTCAAAAACTGCCTTGTGAAAAGATCGATGCCTGCGAAAAAATTGCGGAGCAGAAGACTGAAGAAAAACAACGCGCCTACTACACAAGCCCGGAATATTTCGAACAGGAAAGACTCAAGCGGAGCGCCAAGGCACTGGAGCACATCAAGAACGGGTTTGTATTGATGCTGCTGCTGATCTTCGGAAGCCTGTTCGTATCCTTGCCTGAGCAGCATGGGGAAGGTAGAACCGGCAGCATCGCAGCGTTCGCCATCTTGCCCCTCGGAATGCTTGTCCTGGGCGGCATGATTCCTGTCATGCTGGAATTGCCGGCCACCCGAGGCTACGGCGGGTTCCTTTTCATCATCCCGGCCATAATCTGTGCCTTGATTCTGGGAATTCTTTCGGTCTTGCTGGGAAGTTTGATGTTGACGCCCGAAAACCGTACCAGATTGAGACTGGCCATGACAGGCTTCGGCATCAGTGTTTTGTACATTGTCGGGTCTGCGTTCAATCACTGATCTTCATGATATGCGCCGGCACCTTCCCATGCGCCGCGCCATCGCACTTCTGCTATCTGTCTCATGTGGCTGCATCGGCCACTTGGGTCAACAAGCGTGGTGAACGCCTACCCGTCGTGGCAACCCGTGATCGAAAAAGAGTTGATTGAGCACTTGGCCCCATACGCCAAGGCTGTGGCCGCAGGGGAACTGCCTGCCCCTGAAGAGCAACTGCCCACCATCAAAAAGCCAGGTGATATTTGGCCGCACGTATCGATTGAGTTCGTCGCAGTCGCTCCGCTTGACGGCAAGCACACCATCGAGTTCGGATACCGTGTTACCCGGGATGAAGAGCACATCCTTGGCTCCCGGTTTCAGGAAGACAGATTCGTCGAGCTGTGCGGGAGCGTTCTGTGCCCGTAACGCAGACGCCCGACAATTCCATCGAGAGGGTCCGCCTGCATGCCGCGCTTGCAGGTTCCCTCCGCGGCTTGGCCGCTATGGCGCTCCCTCACGGCAAACCTTACGAAAGCCGGCTGCCCAAGAGTCGCTCTGGCAGCCGATCTTCAAGACTAACGGCCTAGAACCCGCTCCAGAAGCGGGTTGCAGGGGGTCTGCTCGATGCGAATCTTGTATGGGCTCCCATCCGGAAGCGGGCGCTCCCTCTACACCTCAAGCGCGATACCCCGTCCCGCTATGCCGCTCGAGCTGGCGCAGCAGCGCCGGCCATTCGCGCCCGACTTCGATGAAGCCGCCCTTGCCGTACATTTTGAGGCCAAGGTCAATCGACTTCTGTTGCGTTTCGCGCGACAGCGGCGACAACTCGCCACCGCCCGAGAGCGCATCGATCTGCTGCCGGCACGCGGTCTCGATGCGGTACATCCACACAAAGGCTTCGCCGACGCTCTCGCCGACGCTCAGCAGCCCGTGATTGCGCAATACCAGGATGCTCTTGTCGCCGAGGTCAGCGACGATGCGCGGGCGCTCGTCGGTGGAGAGCGCCGGCCCTTCGAAGTCGTGGTAGGCCACCCAGCCCATCACGGTGAGAGCCTTCTGGCTCGCTGGCAACAGCCCCTGCTTCTGCATCGCCACTGCGGTGCCGAAGCGGCTGTGCGTATGGATGATGCATTGCGCGCGCGGCACCGCCATGTGGATCGCGCCGTGGATCACGAAGCCGGCCGGGTTGGCCGGGTAGTCGCTGTTGCCCAGCACCGTGCCGTCCTGATCGACCTTGATGAGTGATGACGCGGTGATCTCGTCAAACAGCATGCCGAAGGGATTGAGCAGAAAGTGGTGATCGGGGCCGGGCACGCGTGCCGAGAAATGCGTGTTGTTGAGGTCGGTCCAGCCGTAGATCGCAGCGAGACGGTAGGCCGCAGCGAGGTCAATGCGCAGCTGCCATTCTGCAGCGCTCATGCCGGCCGGTGCCGGCTCGCTGTTGTGAACTGCTGAGAGGTGTGTGGCCATTGGTAGATTCCTTGTAAAGACGTGCCGCAGGTGGCGCCGTGGCGCGCACGTTGGTCTAGCGCTCGAACATCGTATGTGCAGTGATGCCCAGCAGGTGTGGCGTGTGGCCGCCGGGCGATTCGATTCACGCTCGACCGGTTGCTTTGCACTCTATACGCCCATCCCGCCAAGTCGCAATCGAGTGTAGCATTTGACTCTGCACACACGAAAGGGATGCCATGACATTTGCCCGGATTTCCATGTTGGCTCTGTTGTTGCTGCAAGCCGTGTTGGCCGCGCCGGTGCAGGCGCAGGCCTACCCTGCACGAACGGTGCGCATGATCGTGCCGTTCCCGCCTGGCCAGGCCACCGACATCGTGGCGCGCATGATGGCGGAGCGCCTCTCGACGGCGTGGGGTCAGCCGGTGATCGTCGATAACCGCGGCGGCGGTGGCGGGGTGCCCGGCATGATCGCCGGGCGCGATGCGCCGGCCGACGGCTACACGATCACGCTCGGCACCAGCGGCACCATCGGCGTCAACCCCAGCCTCTACGCCAAGCTGCCGTATGACCCGATGAAGGACTTCGCGATGGTCAATGGCATGATGACCGTGCCCTTGATGTGGGTCGCGCATCCGTCTTTTCCGTTTGCCACGGTCAAGGAGTTGGTCGATGGCGCGAAGAAAGCGCCGGGGACCATCAACTGGGCGTTCCCCGGCACCGGCACGGCGCAGCATCTGACCGGAGAGTTTTTCAAATCGCGCGCCGGCGTTGATCTGGTCGGTGTGCCCTACAAGGGCAGCGGCCCGGCAATGACCGATCTGCTCGGCGGTCAGGTCACGCTGATGATGGACAGCCTGGCCTCAGCGCTGCCGCAGATTCGCGGCGGCAAGCTCAAGGCCATCGCCATGACCAGTGCAGCGCGCGTGCCGCAACTGCCCGATGTGCCGACGGTGGCGGAAGTGGGCTATCCCGGTTTCGAGGGTGTCGGATGGGGCGCCTACGTGATGCCGATTGCCACGCCGCGCGACATCGTCGAGAAGATCAGCACCGATGTGCGCCGCATACTGCAAGACCCGGCGATGCAGGCGCGCATCGCCGAGCGCGGCGCGATTGCCGATCCGCGCAACAGCGCCGAGTTCGCAGCGTTTGCCAGAGCGGAAATCGCCAAGTGGGCCGAGATCATCAAGCAGGCCAAGATTCCGGTCGAGTAGGGTACGCCGCGCCGTGTCCCGGTTTCACTGTTTCCGTTCAATTGTTCCTGTTCAGTCCTTTGCCCGGAGGCAGCCCCGGCTTTTACCCCTAGGAGTGCATCCATGAAGACCGTCCAAATGACCGCCGCCGAAGTCGCGCAGCGCACCGCGCGCTTCGACAAGCTGCAAGCCATGTCCACCCTCAAGGACAACCCGGTGGTCCCACAGGAGGCGCGCGATGTTTTTCTGGCGCGCAAGATCATGCCGATCCTGCTCGAGCAAACGCAGAATGCGTTCGGCAGCGTGGCCGCGATTTATGGCGCGGCCGGTTTGACGATGAATATTTCGGTCTGCCCGCCGGGGCAGGGGCCCGGCTTGCATGCTCACCACAAAACGTTCGAGACCTTCTTTGTTCTCGAAGGCTCGTTCGAGTTTTCGGTCAACGACGATGGCGGCGAGAAAGTGATTCTCAACCAGTGGGATACGCTCTCGGTGCCGCCCGGCGTGTGCCGCGGCTTTTACCCCAAGGAGTGCATCCATGAAGACCGTCCAAATGACCGCCGCCGAAGTCGCGCAGCGCACCGCGCGTTTTGACAAACTGCAAGCCATGTCCACCCTCAAGGACAACCCGGTGGTATCGCAGGAGGCGCGCGATGTGTTTCTGGCGCGCAAGATCATGCCGATCCTGCTCGAGCAAACGCAGAATGCGTT